>DAIOGQ010000145.1:0-9638 GCA_036745175.1 Kineosporiaceae bacterium | reverse complement strand
CAGCAGGGCACCGGCCACGGGCGGCCCGGCGACACGCGCCCGATCGTCCTGCCGGACGCCGGTCAGGGCGGGTCCGTCGTCCCGCCGGACTCGATCTTCAGCGCCATCAACGAGGCCCCGGCGGCCTCCGAGATGCCCGCCGCGCCCGCGCCGGCCGACCGGGCGCCGTGGACGGGGACGTTCGTGCCCCCGCCGGTCGTCGCCCCGGACCAGAACAACGGCCGCCCACGGAACGGGACCCCGGGCCGATCGCGGTGAGCACCGCACTGGTCGTCGCGTCGGCGCTCGCGGTCGTCTGGACCTACGCGCTGTTCCCCCTCGTCACGGTCCTGATCGGGGCGGTCCGGCCCCGGCCGGTCCGCGCCGGCCGCGTCACGCCCACGGTCGCCGTCGTCATCGCGGCGCACAACGAGGAGCAGGACATCGGCCCGAAGCTGACGAACGTCCTTGCGCAGGACTACCCGCGGGAGCGGCTCGACGTCGTCGTCGCGGCCGACGGCTGCACCGACGGCACGCAGGACGTCGTGCGGACGTTCGCGCCCAGCGGCGTCCGGCTCCTGCCGCTCGCCCGCGGCGGCAAGGCCGCGGCGCTCAACGCGGCCATCGCGTCGTGCACCGCGGACGTGCTCGTCTTCTCCGACGCGAACAGCATGCTCGCACCGGGTGCCCTCACCGCCCTGGTGGCTCCCTTCGCCGACCCCGGCGTCGGCGGGGTCGCCGGTGACCAGCGCTACCTGCCCGAGGACGCCGCACTCGGCGAGACCGCGGGCGAGCGCTCGTACTGGTCGATGGACCGCATGCTCAAGCAGGCGCAGAGCCGGGCCGGCAGCGTGACGAGTGCGACGGGCTCGCTCTACGCGATGCGCCGCCACCTCGTCCAGCCCGTCGTCGACGGGGTCACGGACGACTTCTGGACCTCGACCGCCGCCGTGGAGGCCGGCACCCGGCTCGTCTTCGCCCCGGATGCCGTCGCGTTCGAGCCGCCCGCGGCGTCGGACGCCGACGAGTACGCGCGCAAGGTCCGGATCATGACCCGCGGCCTGCGCGGGGTGTACCTGCGCCGCGGCCTGCTCAACCCGCTGCGGCACGGCTACTACTCGGTGCAGCTGGTGTCCCACAAGGTGTTCCGCCGGCTCATGGTGCTGCCGCTGCTCGGCCTGCTCGTCGGCACGGCACTGCACCCCGGGCTGGTGTGGCGGCTCGCCGCGGTGGCGCAGGCGGCGCTCTACGCCGCCGGCGGGCTCGGGCTCGCCCTGCGCTCACGCGGGCTGCGCAGCGGGCCGCTGACGATCCCCGCGTTCTTCGTCATGGTCAACGTCGCGTCCGCGCACGCCGCCTGGAACGTCGCCCGCGGCCGCCGGATCGACCGTTGGCAGCCGCGCCGGATCGAGCTTCCCGACGCGGGCGGCGCCGCGGCCAGCCGGCCGGCCGGGCCCGCGGACGGCGCAGGCGGCGTCGCGTGAGCCTCGACGTCAAGGCGTCCGGCGCGCCGGGGTCCGCCGCGACTCCTGCGGGCGGCTCGCCGTTCCCGAGCGAGTGGGAGATCAACCGCTCCACGACGTGGCGCGACCGCGGGGCCCGGCGCCGGCACAAGCTGCCCGTCGCCGCGACGATGCTCGTCCTCACCGCGATCGCGGGCGGCCTCCTCGCGGGCGTCGAGCCGCTCGTGGGCGTCGCGGTGCTCGTCGCCGTCCCGCTGGTCTTCGTCGTCGTCCGGCGCCCGGACGCCGTGACCGTCGCGGTCATCGCCCTCGTCTACGCCAACGCGCCGGTCATCCTCACCCGGGACGGCGGCAACCCGCTCGTCGGCTCGCTCGTCCCGATGGCACTGGTCATCCCGCTCGTGCACCGGCTGCTCCTCAAGGGCGAGTCGCTCAGCCTGCCCCGGGTCTTCCCGCTGCTGCTCCTCTACGGCGCGACCCAGCTGTCGAGCGCCCTCGCCGCCGACGACCTCAAGGCCTCACTCCTCGACGTGTCCGGCTTCGTCGTCGAAGGCCTGGCCCTGTTCGTCCTCGTCACCGGCAACATCACCTCGACCCTCGTGCTGCGCCGGGTGCTGTGGGCCGTCGTCCTGTCCGGGGCCTTCCTCGGGATGCTCTCGCTCGTCCAGCAGGTCACCGGGACGTTCTCGTTCGACTACTTCGGCTTCGCCCAGGTCAGCGACTCGGTCATCGAGACCACGGGCTCCGTCGGCGTCACGACGAACGCCGACGGCGACGTCGGCCTGGCCCGCCTCGCGGGGCCTATCGGCGAGAAGAACCGCTACGCGCAGATCCTCGTCGTCCTGGTCCCGATCGCGCTCGGCCTCGTGCCGGGGGCGAGCAGGCGGGGCAAGGTCGTTCTCGGCGCCTGCATCGTCTTCCTCTCCGCGGGCATGATCCTCACCTACTCGCGCGGTGCCGTCGTCGGTCTCGTCGTGGCGATCGCGGTCGCCGGCGCGCTGCGGCTCGTGCCGTGGAAGGCGATCGTCGCCCTCCTCGTCGCCGGGTCGCTCGCCCTCGCCGTGCTGCCGACGTACCGGGAACGGGTCGTCTCGCTGACGAAGGTCACCACCGGCGGGCAGGCCGTCGACGGCCAGAGCGCCGACGGGTCGATCGCGGGCCGGATGACCGAGAACCTTGCGGCGCTGCTCGCCTTCCGGGAGAACGTCGTCTTCGGCGTCGGGCCGGGGGCCTACCCGGAGAAGTACGTCTACTACGCGCAGCGGGTCGGCGGCCGTCCACGGCTCGAGGCACGCGAGTCCCACAACCTCTACCTCGGCACGGCGGCCGAGCTGGGCCTGCCGGGCATCACGGCCCTGCTCGCGATCCTCGCGATGCTCCTCGCGGGCCTGTGGCGCACCCGGCGGATCGGGCGTGCGGTCCCCGGCGGCGCCACCGACCCGGAGTCGGTCGAGGCCAGGGACCGGGTCCCGCTCGCGACGGGTCTGTTCGTCGCTCTCGTCACCTACATGGTGACGGGCTTCTTCCTGCACCTGTCGTACCAGCGCTACTTCTGGCTGCTCGTCGCGCTCTGCGCGGTCGCGGCGCCGGTCCAGCGGGTCCTGCGGCCGGGGCTGCGCACCTCGAGCTCGGGAACGGACGACGTCAGCTCCGGCTTCCAGGCCCGGGCCGACGACGGTGACACGACATCCGCCGCGCCGTTCGCGGCGACCCGGCCCGTCCCGACCCCGCCCGGCCCCTTCGCAGCGCGGTGAGCCGCCGGTGACCGCGGGCAGCGCGGCCGACGGCGCGCAAGCCGTCCTCGTGCGGCTGCTCGGCCCGGACGGCGCGACGAGCCAGGACGGCCGGCTCGCCGTCGTCACCGCGGGGCCCGGCTGGTCGACCGCCCCCCCGCGACCGACCACGACCGGCGTCGTCGTCTGGGGCGGTGACGTCCTCGACGGCCGTGGCGTGCCGGCGTTGCTGCGCCACGCCGGACGGCGCGAGGTCGCCCTGGCCCGCACCCGCGGCGCACGAGGACCGGCGGCCGCCCGCCAGGTCGTCCGGACGGCGCCGCCGCTGACCCGCCCGAGCCCGGCCGCCCGGGCCCGCCGTTGGCTCGCAGGCGGCGCGGTCGTCCGGCTCGCCGGCCCGGGGGCCGCCGCCGCGACGGCGCTCGACACGCTGGCGGCCGCCGCCGGGCTCGACCCGGCGCCGGGCCGGCCCGCCGGCCCGGCCGCCGGCCGGTCGCGCCTGTCGGGGCTGCGCGTCGGCTCCGGTGGCGCGGTGCTGCTCCTCGGCTCGGCCGCCGGGCGGCCCGTCGTCCTGCGGGTGGCGGCCCAGGACGGTCCGGGCGACCCGCGCCCGACGGCGGACCCGCTGCGCCGGCTGCACGCGGCCGGCGTCCGGCGGATTCCCGAGGTGCTCGCCACGAGCACCCACGACGGCCTCGCGTGGACCGTCGAGACCAGGCTCCCGGGCACGACGGCCGGCCGGCTCACCCCGGCCCTCCTCACCCAGGTGGCGGACTTCTGCGCCACGCTCCCCCCGACCGGCGGCCCACCTGCGGTCCCGCCGCTGACGTCCACCGGACACACCCACCTGCCCGGGCTCGTCGACGGGCTCGCACGTGTCGAAGACGTCCTCGCGGCGGGTCTGCCGGCGCTGCCCGGGGTGACGGGCCACGGCGACCTGTGGGCGGGCAACCTGCTCGTCGAGGGCGCCGCGCTGACGGGAGTCGTCGACTGGGACGCCTGCCACGACGGCGCGGTCCCCGGCACCGACGTCCTGCACGCGGTCGCGACGGACGACCGGATGCGGCACCACCGCAGCCTCGGCGCCGAGCTGCTCGCCCGGCCCTGGCAGGACGGCCCGACGGCGGACCTCCTCGTCGCCGCCTGGGCCCGCGCGGGGCTCGACCTGTCCCCGGCGCGGCAGGACCTCGTCGGCCTCGCCTGGTGGGCGCGGCAGGTGACGGCTGCGCTGACCCGGACGCCGGCCCTGGCCGCCGACCGGCAGTGGGTGCGGCAGAACGTCGAGGCGGTCCTCGACGCGTGGCGTGCGGTGCTCGCCGCGCCCTGACACTGCGCGGCCGCCGCGGCGCAGGGAGGCCGCGCTAGAGAGCCCGCGGCGGCCCGCTGGCGGCCTGACGGTCTGCCGGCGGCCTGCTCAGCGCTCGTGGACGCCCGCGGGCCGCAGCGCCGCCGCGAACGCCGCGGCGGCGTCCTGCCAGGACGGCAACCGGGTGCCACCCCACGCGCGCGCCCGCCGCGCGAGCAGCGCCCGCCGTCCGGGGTCGCCGAGCAGGTCAGCGACGGCCGTCGCGATCTCCTCGTCGGACACCGCGAGGACGAGCTGGCCCTCGTCGGGCACGCCGCGGGCGGCGAACCGGGACGCGACGACGGTCGCCCCGGCGGTGAGCGCCTCGGCCAGCGTGTTCTTCGTGCCCGTCCCCAGGTCGCCGGGGAAGACGACGACGTCCATCTCCCGGAAGAAGTCCTCGGGCCGCTCGACCATGCCGCGCAGGTGGACGGCGCCGCCGGCGAGCGCTGTCACCTCGGCGCCGGCCCGCCGGCCGGCGAGGTGCACCTGGACGCCGGGCACCCGCTGCGCGACCCGGGGCAGGACGGAACGGACGAGCCGCCGGGCGGCCTCGACGTTCGGCGGGTAGCCGAGGGTGCCGAGGAACCCGATCGTCGGCGCCCGGTCGGCCGGCGCGGGCGCCTCGTGCCCGCCGGCCGCGACGCCGTCGGCCCGATCGAGGGTGCCGACGCCGTTCGGGATCGCGACGACAGGACGGCCGAGCCGGCCGGAGTGCCGCTGCGCGTCCGTCGGCGAGACGACGACGTAGGTGTCGGTGAGCCGTGACATCCGCGTCTCGACGACGGTGGCGAGCCGGGCCTGGTAGAGGTCGTACCAGCGGCGCGGGCCGCGCTGCTCGGCGGCACGCATCGTCCAGTGGTCCGCCCAGGGGTCGATCTCGTGGACGAGCACCCGCGGTCGCGGCGAGCCCTGGGCCGCCGCCCGCTCGAGCACCTCGCAGACGGCCGGGAAGACGTGCAGGCCGTGCGCCCAGACGGCGTCCGCGCCGTCGAGGGCCGCGGCCAGCCGGCCGAGGGCGGCCGGCGAGACCCGCCGCCACGAGGCGCGCGGGAGCCGGGTGAAGGGCAGCGCGAGCGTGGCGGAGCGCGCCGAGCGGACCGGCAGGGTGGCGACGCTGCGGCAGGCCGCCGCGACCTGCTCGTCGAGCGTGCGCCGGCCGTCGTCGTAGTGGAGCAGGTCGACGTCCAGGTCGCGCGCGAGCAGGGGCAGGACGTTGGCCGTGATCATCGAGGAGCCGTTCCCGGTCCCGGGCGAGGCGTCCGGGGCGTCCTCGGCGACGACGACCAGCCTCACCGGCGGGTCGCCCCGGCGTAGAGCGCCGCGAGCCGGCCGGCGAGGACCGGCATGTCGGGGGCGGCCTCGGCCCGCTTGCGGGCGCCCTCACCGAGCCGGACCCGCGCGGCGGGGTCGCGGACGAGGTCGGCGAGCGCGGCGGTCAGCGCGTCGACGTCGTGCGGTGCGACGAGCACGCCCTCGGCGTCGCTCACGACGTCCGGGATCGCGCCGACGGTCGTCGACACGACCGGCAGGCCCGCCGACATCGCCTCGAGGATGACCATCGGCTGGCCCTCCCAGTGCGACGGCAGGACGAACACGCTCGCCGCACCGAGGGCCTCGACGACGGCGTCACCGGCCAGCGGGCCGACGAGGCAGTCGCCCAGGCCCTTGGCCCGGAAGGTCGCGCGGAGCGCCTCGGCCTCCTGCTCGCCGACCTCGGCGGCGCCGCCGACGACGCGCAGCCGCCAGGGCGGCAGGTCAGCGACGGCGCGCAGCCGCTCGGCCGCGTCGGCGAGGTCGGCCAGACCCTTGCGGACGCTCAGGGTACCGAGGAAGAGCAGGACGACGGGCTCGGTGGCCGGCGAGGCCTGGGTGAACCGGCTGACGTCGACCGCGTTGTCGACGGTCTCGACCTGGTGGCCGGGCAGGACCGCCTGCAGCGCGCGGGTCCCCGCGTTCGACACCGTGAGGATGCGGACCGAGCGGGGCAGCCGGCGCAGGATCCACAGGTAGGTCCGCGACGGGGTGAAGCCCTCGGCGTTGCCGCCGTTGACCCGCCCGGAGTGCACGTGGCACAGGACCCCGGCGCCGCCGAGCCGGGCCGCGGTGCACAGGGCCACCATGCGAGCGAGCGGGAACAGCCGGCCCGGGGCGGACTGGACGTGGACGACGTCCGCCGTGCGCGCGGCCCGGAAGACGCGCCAGGCGTCGACGACGACGTTGCGCAGGTTGCCCGCCGACAGCCGGCCCGCCGTCCGGACGGCCTGCCGCGTCGTGTTGAGCAGTGCCATGTCGGCGGACCGCCCGAGCGTCGGGTCGGCCACGATGTTCTCCGCGAAGCTCGCGATGCCACCCTGCGCCGGCCAGGCCTGCCCGACGACGACGACGCGTGGCAGCGGCGACGGCCGTCCGGTCGGGAGGGCTGCGGGGCTCGGCACGTCGGTCACGGGAAGGTCCTCGGCTCGTCGTCGGACCGTCAGGTCGGACGGTCAACGGGTGTGCCGTCCATCGTCCCGCAGGTGCTCGGACACCGGTGGCGGTTCGCCGCTATCCGCCCCGCTATCGGGTGAAAGGAGGAGACGTCCCGGCGGCGTCCGTCAGCCGGCGTAGCGGCCGTACGCGGCGACCTTGGCGTTGCCGGTGCGGAAGTCGCCGCCCGCGGCGTCGCGGAACCTCGGGTCGGCGGTGATGTTCCCGCCGCCGCTCTTCAGGCCGGAGAAGCCGGGCTCGACCGCCCCGGCGGAGGCGAACACGACGTTGTCGTAGACGACGTTCCCGCTGCCGGACAGGTCGAGGGCCGTCACGTTCTGCATCCCGGAGGCGGGCTTGACCATGATGTTCCGGTAGACCTTGACGTTCGACGTCTTCTGCGAGACCTGGACGTTGCTCGGCCCGCCGTTGTTGTACATCGTGTTGTAGCGGATCGTCAGGTTGCCGCGGAGCTCGCTCGACCCGCTCGGCGGGCCGATCTTGACCGCACGCCCGTTCGGGCTGTCGGCGAGGATGCAGTGCTCGATGACGCCACCGCCGGCGTCGGTGTTCGCGTAGATCAGGTGGTCCTGGTTCTGACCGTTCGTCTCGACGGTGTCGTGGACGTAGAGCCGGGCCAGCCGGAACGCGCGGGTGCCCTCGGACAGCAGGATCGCCGCGAAGGCGTGGGCACCCCAGATCTCGGCGTCGGTGTAGCTCCAGTTGCTGCCGCCGGAGAACTTCACCATGTGGTCGCCGGAGCTCCCGGAGTCCCACGTGACGTTGAGCCCGGAGATGTGCCAGTAGTCCGCGTCGTGCATCCAGAGCAGGCCGGCGAGCACCGGCCGCGCGCCCGGAGCGGCCTTGACGGTGATCGGCCCGCCGCTCGTGCCGGGCGTGATCTTCACGCCGTCGAGCTTCTCGCGGTAGGTACCGGTACCGACGACAAGCGTGTCACCGGGGCGCAGCGCCTCCATCGCGTGCTCGAGCGTGCGCCAGGGCGCGGACGACGAGCCCTTCGCGGAGTCCGAGCCGCCCGGCGACACGTAGTAGTCGGCCCCCGCGACGGCGGGGACGGCCCCGGCGCCGGCGGCGGCCCTGCGGGACGACGTCGCGGGCTTGCCCGACGCCGCGGTGGCCGGTGCGCCGGCCTTGCCGGTCGCGGTGCCGGCCGTGCCGGTCGCGGTGCCGGCCCTGCCGGTCGCCGTCGCGGCCGTTCCGGTCGACGTTGCGGTCGCCGTCGCGCCGCCGAGGCCGGTCGCGGTACCGGTGCCCGCCGACGGACCGGAGGAGCGTGCGCCGGTCGGCGCGCTGGGAACGGGGTCGGGCAGGCCGACCCCGAGGGTGTAGCTCTCGGGGGGGTCGAGGACCCGCAGGGCCACCCCGACGAGGAGCAGGGCGACGGCGAACGCGACGAGGACGGGGCCCTTCGAGATCCGCCGGGTCCCGGTGCGGGCGGCCTGGCGGGCCCGGGCGCGTGCGCCGGGGCGGGTGTCCGTCCGAGGTGCCGTCCGCGGGCCGCTCCGAGGGTCCGACCCGGCGCCGCTGCCGGTGTCCGACCGGGGGCCGGTCCGGTCGTAGGCCCTGGGGCGCGTCCGCTCGTCCGTCCGCGCCTCCGCCCGGCTGCGGACCCGGGTCAGGGGACGGGTGTCGTCGGCGGCGAGCAGACGCGCCGCGGCGCGCGTCCCGGGAGCGGGACGCGCGCCGACGGCTCGTGCAGCGGCTCGTGCTGCGGCGCGCGGGCCGACGGTCACGTCGAGGTCGAGGGTCTCGACCTCGACGGCCGGGCCGTCGACGAGGCGCGCGCCGCCGCGTGTCATGCCGGTTTCAGGGCGAGCGTGTGACCCACGCTCGCGGCGGCTCCGACCGACGTCGCGGTGAAGGTCCCCGTGGACCCTGTCACCGTGGCGATCCGGTCACCCTCTGCACCCGACACGAAGTTCGACCCTCCGACGCTGCTGACCTGTGTCCGCTTCGACAACGAAGCGGCGACCGTGAGGTTACTGGATCGTGCCGTCCCGAAGACAGCCACCACGGCGTCGCCACTGTTCGCAGTCACCGCCGGGGCGGTCACCGTCGTCCCGCTGGGGTTGACGGAGGCGGCGAACGCCCGGACCGGAGCGGTCGTACTGACCCCGGAGTAGGCGGCCAGCTGGACGACCGCGGCCTTGGCCTGGGACAGGGTGAACGTCCAGGTCGCGGGCTCGCTCGCGCCCGCGGCCCGCCAGTAGACGGCCTGCCGCATCGTCGTCGAGTTGTCGGTGGACGTCACGAGCGTCCACCCGGCGGGCGGCGTGATCGTCGGCTTGCCGCGCGAGCTCACCGTGGCGATGATCACATCACCGGCGGCCAGTCCGGCCGGCTTGGTGACGACGAGAGACGTCCCGGCGCCGACCTGGGCCGTGCTGCCGGCGCGGAAGGCGACCGCGCCGCTCGGCGGCGGGTCAGCCGAGGTCCTCACGGAGGCCGCGTTGACGGTCGCCGACGCGTTGGGCACCGCGTCGACGGCCGCGACGCCGTAGACGTAGGCCGTATCCGGGGTCGCCGTCGTGTCGGTGTACCCGACGGTCGGAGTCGTCGTCAGCAGCACGCCGTTGCGGTACACCCGGTAGCCGGTGACGCCGACGTTGTCGGTGGACGCCGTCCACG
>DAIOGQ010000144.1:0-9651 GCA_036745175.1 Kineosporiaceae bacterium | reverse complement strand
CGGTGGAACCCCGTGCCGGGCCGCTTCAAGGACTACATCGCGATGCCCAAGTTCAACATGTACCAGTCGTTGCACACGACGGTCATCGGGCCCGAGGGCAAGCCGGTCGAGATCCAGATCCGCACCCACCAGATGCACCGTCGTGCCGAGTACGGCGTCGCCGCGCACTGGAAGTACAAGGACGAGACCCGCGCCGGCCGCGCCGCCCCCGAGGACGCCGGCGCGAACGACATGAAGTGGATCCGCCAGCTGCTCGACTGGCAGCGCGAGACGAGCGACCCGGGGGAGTTCCTCGACTCCCTGCGGTTCGAGATCAACGCGCAGGAGGTCTACGTCTTCACCCCGAAGGGGGACGTCGTCCCGCTGCCGTCGGGCTCGACACCGGTCGACTTCGCGTACGCGGTCCACACCGAGGTCGGTCACCGCTGCATGGGGGCGCGGGTCAACGGCCGGCTGGTGCCGCTGGAGAGCACACTCGACAACGGCGACGTCGTCGAGATCTTCACCTCGAAGGCCGAGGGCGCCGGACCCAGCCGGGACTGGCTGACGTTCGTCCGCAGCCCGAGGGCCCGCAACAAGATCCGGCAGTGGTTCTCCAAGGAACGCCGCGAGGAGGCCGTCGAGCAGGGCAAGGACGCGATCGCGAAGGCGATGCGCAAGCAGCACCTGCCGATCCAGCGCCTGATGTCGCACGAGTCGCTCGTGACGCTCGCGTCCGAGATGCGCTACCCGGACGTCTCGGCGCTCTACGCGGCCGTCGGAGAGGGCCACGTGTCGGCGGCCACCGTCGTCACCCGGCTCGTCCAGTCGCTCGGCGGCGAGGAGGCCGCGGAGGAGGACCTCGCCGAGGCGACCACCCCCACCCGGGTCACCCGCCGCCCGCGCATCGGTGACCCCGGCGTCGTCGTCCGCGGCGTCGAGGACGTCTGGGTCAAGCTCGCCCGTTGCTGCACCCCGGTCCCGGGCGACCCGATCGTCGGTTTCGTCACCCGCGGCAGCGGCGTATCGGTCCACCACGGCGACTGCGGCAACGTCGTCGGCCTGCGCTCCGAGCCCGACCGGATCGTCGACGTCGAGTGGGCGCCGAGCTCGGGCAGCGTGTTCCTCGTGCAGATCCAGGTCGAGGCGCTCGACCGCAGCCGGTTGCTGTCCGACGTGACGCGGGTGCTGTCGGACAGCCATGTGAACATCCTCGCCGCGACCGTGCAGACGAGCCGGGACCGGGTGGCCATCTCGAGGTTCACCTTCGAGATGGCCGACCCCGGTCACCTGGACCACGTGCTGTCGGCCGTGCGCCGGGTCGAGGGCGTCTTCGACGTCACCCGGGTGACCGGGGCCAGCATGCGCCCGGACTGACGGCTGCGAGACCTCAGCCGGCGGCCGCGCCCTCGAAGTCCGCGGCCGTGAACGGGTTCGGCTCGACGAGCACGATCCAGTTGCCGGTGTTGTCGCGCGTGACCGCCTCGACTCCGTACGGCCGGTCGGCCGGCTCCTGGAGGAACGTCACGCCCTTGGCGCTCAGCTCCTCGAACGTCGTGCGGCCGTCGTCGACCCGCAGGCCCAGCCCGCCCATCTCGCCCTTCTCGAGCTGACGGCGGTAGAAGGTGGCGGCGTCCGCGGACGGCCGGATGACCTGTTCCACGTCGGCCACCCTACGGCGGCTGCCGGCCGGGACGAGCCGGGCCTCGCCCTGCGGCCCACGACAGCACCGTGCGGCGTCCGGCCTCGACACCGCGGCAGCCCCCGAGGCGCTCCAGGTGGACGAGCGCGTCGCGCGGGTCGACGCCGAGGGCGGCCGCGAGGCGGTGGAGCAGCGGCTCGGCCTCGGGTCGGGGCAGGAGGCGGGCGACGTCGGCGGCGGCGCGGGCCGGCACCGTCACCGGGACCCCGTCGAGCTCGACGACGTCCTGCGGGGTCAGCCGGCCCTCGTGCGCGACGACGAGCGGCGCACCGGCCCGGCCCCGGCCGACCGGGAGCGTCACGTGCAGTCGCGTGGGTGGGCAGCCGCCGGCGTGGAGCCAGACCGCATCGGGCCCGCTCACCGCCGCGCCCGCCGCGAGCAAACGGTCGGGGAGCAGCGCCCGCGCGGCGGCGGCCCGGACCGCGCGCTCGTCGGGGGTGTCGACAGCCACGTGGACGTCGCAGGCGACGACCCGGACCAGCCCGTCGTGCACGAGCCGCGCGAGGTCGCGGGCGTCGTGCGCGCCCGACGGCCGCATGAGCGCCTGGGGCGCCGTCCCGAGGAGTTTCATGGGCGGCAGCCTGCCGGGCGGAGGGCCGGTCGCGCGTGGCTCGGGCTCCACCTGTGGACAGTGGGACGTCACGGCCGCCTGTGGACGGGTCGAGCCCGACCGACGGTGCGGGCGCGAGTCAGCCGCTGAAGTCCTCCAGCGCCTTGCGTGCCTGCGCGAGCCACTCCTCGCGGGCCTCGAGCGCCTGCTCCGCCTCGGTCACCGCGCGGGCGTCGCCGGCGGCCAGCGCCGCGGCGAGCCGCTCGCGCAGCCCGGCGATCGTCGCCTCGAGCTGGGTGACGGCATCCGCCGCGCGGGCGCGGGCCTGCGGGTTCGAGCGGGCCCACCGCTCTTGCTCGGTGTCCCGGACCGCCTGCTCGACGGCGCGCATCCGGCCCTCGATCCGGCCCAGGTCGGCGCGCGGCACCTTGCCCGCGGCCTCCCAGCGCTCCTGGATGTCGCGCAGCGCCGACCGCGCCGCCTTGACGTCCGTCACCGGCAGGAGCGCCTCGGCCTCGGCGAGCAGCGCCTCCTTGGCCGTGAGGTTCTCGGCGAACTCCGCGTCGACGACGGACGCCGCCGCCGTGCGGGCCACGAAGAACGCGTCCTGCGCGGCGCGGAACCGAGCCCACAGCGCGTCGTCGTCCTTCCGGGCCGCCCGGCCGGCGGCCTTCCAGCGGTCCATGAGGGTGCGGTACGCGGCGGCCGTCGTCCCCCAGTCGGTCGAGGTCGACAGCGCCTCGGCCTCCTGGACGAGCTTCTCCTTGGCGGCCTTCACCTGGGCACGTTGCTCGTCGAGCGCACCGAAGTGCTGGCGCCGCTTGCGGTCGAACGTGGTGCGCGCGTGGCTGAAGCGCTTCCAGAGGTCGTCCTCGGTGTGCTTGTCGAGCCGCGCCTCCTTCTGCATGCGGCGCCACTCGTCGAAGAGCACCCGCAGCCGGTCGCCGGTCGTCTTCCACGGCATCCGCTCGGGTTCGACCTCGGCGAGCCGTTCGGCCTCCTCGACGAGCGTGGCGCGCTCGGCGGCCGCACGGGCCTTGGCCTCGGCGCGGGCCGCGTCGGCCTCGGCCTTGCGCTGCTCGGCGAGCGGCGCGAGCGCGTCCAGGCGGGCCAGGAGCGCCGCCAGGTCGCCGACGGCGTTCGACTGCGCGACGGCGTCCCGCAGCCGGGCGACGCCGGCGTCGGCGTCGTGCCCGCTGACGTGGCCGGCCGCGATCCGCTGCTCGAACAGGCTGATCTGGGCCGCGAGGTCGTCGTACTTGCGGGCGAAGTAGGCCAGGGCCTCACCCGGGGACGCCCCGGGGTAGGACCCGACGGGCCGCTCGCCGTCCGCCGTCCGCACGTACACCGTGCCGTCGGCGTCCACCCGGCCCCACTGCTCTGCGCTCACGACCCACGCTTCCTGTTCGCGTCCTGCTCCAGGCCCGCCGGTGGCGGTCCCGTCGTGCCCGGCCGGCCTATCCGTCGGCGACCGTCGTGCCGGTGATGGAGACCGCCCGGGCCGGTGCGCCGTCCCCGGCGCCGCCCGCCACGCCGCCGGCCGCGACCTTCTCGAGCACGTCGAGTCCGCCGGTGACCTTGCCCATGATCGTGTACCCGCCGGCCGCGTCGCTGGGGATCGTCGAGTCCTTGTAGACGAGGAAGAACTGGCTGCCCATGCTGCTGCCCTTGCCGCCCTGGCGGGCCATCGCGATCGTCCCTGCCGGGTAGAGGTCGCCCTGGGGCGCGTTCTCGACCGGGCCGAACGTGTAACCCGGCCCGCCGGTCCCGGTGCCCGTCGGGTCGCCGCACTGGAGCACGTAGATCCCGGACGTCGTCAGCCGATGGCAGGGCGTGTCGTCGAAGTAGCCCTTCTTCGCCAGGAACACCAGCGACGCCACGGCCTTCGGCGCCTTGGCGCCGTCGAGGGTGACGAGCAGCGGGCCGCACGTCGTGTCGACCGTCATCGTGAAGGTCCTGCCCGTGGCGGTGTCCTCGGACGGCGCCGCCGTGAACGACTTCGGCGCGCCCGCGGTCGCGGACGGGGCGGGGCACGGGTTGTTCGCGTCGGCCGAGGCGGACGGCGACGCGGACCCGACGTCGGTGGGGGAGGCGGAGGCCGACGGCTGCCCCGACGGCCGGGCCGTCGCCGACCCCCCGTCGGACCCGCCGGACGTCACGACGACGACCGCGGCGACGACCACGACGGCCGCTAGGGCGGCTCCGGCAGCGACCAGGTTGCGACGGTAGGCCCGACGAGTCTGTTCGCGGGCGTCCTGCTTCTTCTGCCAGTCCTCGTACCTGCGTCGTGCGTACGCCTTCTCGCGGCTGCTCGGCGACAACGTGGTGCCCCTCCTCGTCGGCGGTCCGCCCGGTCCGGCGACCGTCCTGTGACCGGGGCCAAGTGTAGGCGCCCGCGGCTGCGCGTCCGGGACTCCTCATCCGGGCGGCGGGCCACGGGCCGACGGCAGGTGACCTGGGTTGTCGACCGCTCGGTAGGCTCGCCCCGTGCTCGTCTCCGCGTTCCCGGCCGCCGCCTTCGCGACGAACTGCTACGTCGTCGCCCCCGGCGAGCGGCAGGAGTGCGTCGTGGTCGACCCCGGCATCGGCGTCCTCGACCGGCTGGCCGACGTCCTCCAGCGGCACGGGCTGCGGCCGGCCGCCGTCCTGCTGACCCACGGGCACCTCGACCACGTCTACTCCGTGACACCGGTCTGTGGCGGGCACGGGGTTCCCGCGCTCGTGCACGGCGACGACCGCTACCGGCTCGCCGACCCGCTGGCGACCCTCGACCCGGGGCTGCTCGCCATGCTCGAGGCCCAGTTCGGCCGCTCCGCGCAGTGGGTCGAGCCGGCCGACGTGCGTGCCGTCGTGGACGCCGAGGTGCTCGAGGTCGCGGGGCTGACGCTGCGGGTCCTGCACGCGCCCGGCCACACCGAGGGCTCGGTGATGTTCGCCCTGCCCGGCGCACCCGACGGCGTCGAGGCCGGCTCGACGGTGCTGTCCGGGGACGTGCTCTTCGCCGGGGGCATCGGCCGTACGGACCTGCCGGGGGGCGACATGGCCGCCATGGTCGCCTCGCTGCGCGACAAGGTCCTCACCCTGCCGGACGACGCCTACGTGCTACCCGGTCACGGCCCGGCGACGACCCTGGCCCACGAGCGCGCGACGAACCCCTACCTGCTCCAGGTCGCCGAGCATCGCTGACGGACGGCGCCCCGCGCGTCCGCCGTCCGTCGACCCCGCGCCCGGCCCGTCATGCCCGCCGATCGACCTGGAGTCCCCGCCATGGCCCGTCCCACCCCGCTGTCCGGCTTCCCCGAGTGGCTGCCCGCCGACCGGATCGTCGAGCAGCACGTGCTCGACGTCCTTCGCCGGACGTTCGAGACGTACGGCTTCTCCTCGCTCGAGACCCGCGCGGTGGAGCCGCTCGACCAGCTCCTGCGCACCGGTGAGATCGACAAGGAGGTGTACGTCCTGCGCCGGCTGCAGGCCGCGGACGACGAGGACGAGAGCGACGACGCCCGCCGGCTGGGGCTGCACTTCGACCTCACGGTGCCGTTGGCCCGGTACGTCGTGGAGAACGCCGGCCGGCTGCACTTCCCGTACCGGCGCTACCAGATCCAGAAGGTCTGGCGGGGCGAGCGGCCGCAGGAGGGCCGCTTCCGTGAGTTCGTCCAGGCGGACGTCGACGTCGTCGGCGCCGGCGACCTGCCCTTCCACTACGAGGTCGAGCTGCCGCTCGTGATGGCCGACGCGCTCGGTGCGCTGCGCGAGGTCGGGGTGCCCCCGTTCCGGATCCAGGTGAACAACCGGAAGGTCGTCGAGGGCTTCTACCGGGGTCTCGGGCTGGACGACGTCGCGGCCGTCCTGCGGACGGTCGACAAGCTCGACAAGATCGGCCCCGTCGCGACCGCCGAGCTGCTCGGCCGGGACGCGGCGGCGGACGCCCGGCAGGCCGCGCTGTGCCTGCGCCTGGCGTCCGTCACCGCGGCCGACACCTCGTTCGTCGACGCCGTCCGGGCTCTCGGTGTCGAGCACCCGCTCCTCGACACCGGGCTCGACGAGCTCGCCCGTGTCGTGGAGGCGGCGGCCGAGCACGCCCCGGGCGCGCTCGTCGCCGACCTGCGGATCGCCCGCGGGCTCGACTACTACACAGGGACCGTCTACGAGACGGTCCTCACCGGCCACGAGGACCTCGGGTCGATCTGCTCGGGCGGTCGCTACGACACACTCGCGAGCGACGGTGCCGACACCTTCCCCGGGGTGGGGCTCTCGATCGGGGTGTCCCGGCTGGTGTCCCGGCTCGTCGGCAAGCAGCTGGCGACCGCCACGCGCAGCGTCCCGACGTGCGTGCTCGTGGCCGTGCCCGCCGAGGACCGCCGGGTCGGCAGCGAGCGCGTCGCGGCCGGGCTGCGGCGCCGCGGGATCCCCGCGGAGGTGTCGCCGACGGCGACGAAGTACGGCAAGCAGATCCGGCACGCCGACCGGCGGGGCATCCCGTTCGTCTGGTTCCCGCAGGACGACGGCGGCCACGAGGTCCGTGACATCCGCTCCGGCGAGCAGGTCCCTGCCGACCCGGCGGGCTGGGCACCGCCCGAGGCGGACCGGCTCCCGAGGGTCGTCGCCGGCACGTCCTGACGCCGGCCCGGAGCCGGCGCCGGGTCCGCGCGCGGCCGCGGCCGCGCGTCCGGCGGGGTGTGCGGCCTCCGTCAGGGGCGGCGGCCCGCAAGGACGCAGAACTCGTTCCCCTCCGGGTCGGCAAGGACGACCCAGCTCTGGTCGCCCTGGCCGACGTCGGCGTGTCGGGCACCGAGGTCGAGCAGGCGGCGGACCTCGTCGTCCTGCTCCCTGTCGGTCGGGTTGACGTCGAGGTGGAGCCTGTTCTTCACGGTCTTGCCCTCGGGCACGTGCGCGAACGTCAACGTCGGTGGCACCGGGCCACGGTGGCTCTCGCCGTCCGGCACCACGGGGGGGCCGATCGTGACAGTCCCGTCGTCCTCGTCCTGCACCTCGTAGCCAAGGACCGAGCACCAGAAGCGGGCGAGACCGTCGGGATCGGCACAATCGATCGCGAGCTCGGTGAACCTGCTGGTCATGTCAGGACCTCCGGTCAGGGAGCGGGGTCCGCCCACGGGCCACGCGCTCGTCGCGCGGCGGCCGGCGAGGGCGTTGCCGTCGCCGATGGTGGCGCGGCCCCCACTCAACCCCTGTCGTCAACTCCGACTCGCCGGCGTTGACAACACTTCGAACGCCTGTTCGAATAGCCCGATGCGCTGGCAGGGGCAGGCGGTCGAGGCGGAGGACGTCGACGCCCTGCCCGGGCTGCGCAGCATCAAGGGCCTGCTGCGGACCGTGACGGCCGCCGAGTTCCCCGGCGTGCGGTTCCACGAGGTGGCCGCACGCAGCGCGTTGAACGCCGTCCCCGAGGCGTCCGCGATGCCGTTCCGCTGGACCGTCAACCCGTACCGGGGATGCACGCACGCCTGCGTCTACTGCTACGCGCGAGGCTCGCACGCGTGGCTGGATCTCGACACAGGGCGCGGGTTTGACACCGAGGTCGTCGTCAAGACGAACGTCGTCGACGTCCTGCGTCGGGAGCTGGCCCGGCCGTCGTGGCGGCGCGAGCACGTGGCGCTCGGCACGAACACCGACCCCTACCAGCGGGCCGAGGGCCGCTACCGGCTCATGCCGGGGGTCGTCGACGCGCTCGCGTCCTCCGGGACGCCGCTGTCCGTCCTCACCAAGGGCACGCTGCTGCGGCGCGACCTGCCGGTGCTCGCCGCGGCCGCCCGGCACGTCCCGGTCGGGCTCGGCGTGTCCCTCGCGATCCACGACGAGCCGCTCCACGAGAGCCTCGAGCCGGGGACGCCGTCCCCGCGGGCCCGGCTGGACGTCGTCCGCGCCGCGCGCGACGCGGGCCTGCCGTGCGGGGTCTTCCTCGCGCCCGTCCTGCCCTGGCTCACCGACTCCGTCGAGCACCTCGACGCCGCGTTCGCGCGGCTCGCCGAGGCCGGGGCCACCGGGGTGACGGTCGTCCCGCTGCACCTGCGGCCCGGCGCGCGCGAGTGGTTCCTCGGATGGCTCGGGCGCGAGCGGCCGCACCTCGTCGACCGGTACCGCACGCTCTACGGCCGGGGCGCCTACGTGCCGCGCGACTACCGGCTCTGGCTCGGCGCCCGGGTCGGCCCGCTGCTGCGCCGGCACGGGCTCGACCGCCCAGGCGACGTCCGTGGCGTGCCCGGGGACGACGAGGGCGAGTTCCCCGCCGGCAGCATGCCGGACGGCGTCGAGGCGGGCGGCGGTCCGGCGTCCGGCGGGCCGGCGCCCGGCGGTCCGGCGTCCGGTGGTCCGGCGTCGGGGGCGGACCACCCGGCTGCCGGCGAGCAGCTGACGATCATCTGACCGGGCGGCCGCCGACGCGTCTCCCGTTCAGGCGCAGTCGCAGTGCACGGTGGCGCGCAGCCGGGTGTCCTCGCGCACCTCCTGCCACTGGGCGTCCCGGCCGCACCCGGGGCAGATCGCGGTGAAGACGACGACATCGGGCGCGGGGGCGCCGCGCAGGCGCGCCGCCCCCAGGGCGGCCCGCCAGGTCTCGGACCGGCCGGCGGGCAGCGCCGGCAGCGCGAGCGGGGCACCGAGCGTCGACGGGACAAGGGCGACGAGCGGCACGAGCGGCGACGACGGGCTGCGCTGCGCCGGGACCGCCCCCGCGAGCGGGGCGGTCGACGGCTCGTCGACGGCCACCGGCGGCACGTCCGGACCGGACATGGCTCCTCACCTTCGTCGACCGGCCGCCGACGGAGGCCGTCCTCCTTCATCGGAGGTCGCGCTGCCCGGCTTGAGACGGCGCGCGGGACCGCGACCCGGGACGACGACCCGGGCGCCTTCCGCAGGCTGTTCCGTAGGCTGACCGCCGTGCAGACGCGGACGCTCGGCCGGACGGGCCGACAGGTAGGGGTCGTCGGACTCGGGTGCTGGCAGCTCGGGGCGGACTGGGGTCAGGTCGAGGAGTCGCAGGCGCTCGACGTCCTCGACGCGGCCGTCGAGGCCGGGGTGACCTTCCTCGACACCGCCGACGTCTACGGCGACGGACGCAGCGAGACCCTCATCGGGCGCTTCCTGCGCAGCCGCCCGGACGCCGGGCTCACCGTCGCCACGAAGATGGGCCGCCGCGCGGACCCGCACGTGCCCGAGGCGTTCACCGCGGAGGCGTTCCGGGGGTGGACCGACCGAAGCCGGGCCAACCTCGGCGTCGACCGGCTCGACCTGGTCCAGCTGCACTGCCCGCCGACGCCGGTGTACTCGAACGACGCGGTCTACGACGCGCTCGACGCCCTTGTCGCGGACGGCGCGGTCGCCGCCTACGGGGTCTCCGTCGAGACGTGCGCCGAGGCGCTGACGGCGATCGCCCGCCCGGGCGTCGCGTCGGTGCAGATCA
>DAIOGQ010000143.1:0-9724 GCA_036745175.1 Kineosporiaceae bacterium | reverse complement strand
TCAAGAAGCTGTTCGACGCCTCGCGGGCGAGCAAGGACGTCAAGCACGAGGGCCGGTTCTTCAAGCTGGAGTCGACCCGGCTGTGGACGATGCCGGACACGGCGCCGCCGGTCCTGGTCGCGACCGCAGGGCCGATCAATGCGAAGAAGGCCGGCAGGTTCGCCGACGGCATCATCACCGTCGGGGCGCCGCTGGAGAAGATCGGCGGGCTGTTCGACCGCTTCGCCGAAGGCGCCCGGGAGGCCGGCAAGGACCCGGACACGATGCCGAAGGTCCTGCAGCTGCACCTGTCGTGGGCGCCGACCGACGAGAAGGCCCTCGCCAACGCGATGCACCAGTGGCCGAACGGCGGGATGAAGTTCCCCAAGGCCGACATCCGCTCCCCGTTCGACTTCGAGCAGATGGCCAGGCTCGTGCGCCCGGAGGACTTCACCGGCCGGATGGTCATCGACGCCGACCCCGACGTGCACCGCGCCGCGATCCAGAAGTTCGTCGACCTCGGCTTCGACCGGATCTACCTGCACAACGTCGGCCGCAACCAGACCGAGTGGATCGAGGTCTTCGGCCGCGACGTCCTGCCCAAGCTCCACCGCTGACCGCACGCGCTCAGCGGGCCGCGCGCCCTTCGGCCTCGCGGGCGCAGTCGATGCACGTGCGCGCACCGGGGCGGGCCTCGAGCCGCTCGGCCGCGATCGGCCGCGCACATCCCTCGCACAGGCCGTAGCCGCCGGAGTCGAGCCGGGCGAGCGCCTCGTCGGTGTCGGTGAGTGCCTGCTCCGCGGCGCGCACCAGCGCACTCACCTGTTCGCGCTCGAACGCGATCGTCGCACCCTCGGGGTCGTGCTCGTCGTCCGCGTTCGAGGAGACGGACGCCGCGACGAAACGCTCGTGCTCCTCGCGCAGCGCCTCGATCCGGGCCAGGGTCTCCGTGCGGACGGCGTTCAGCCGGGCGCGGGCCTCGTCGGGCGGTTCACCGGTCGGCGATGCGTTCACGCGGCCTCCTGCCGGTCGTCCAGCCTGATGTACAGCACTGCCAGCGGTCCGGCGCGACAGCCGGACGACTCAGGCCTCGTCGTCACCCTCGCGCCAGCGCCGGTCCTCCTCCTCCCACTCCTCGGTGCGCTCGGCCGCCTTCTGCAACGCCTGAGCGGCCTCGGCGCGCGTGGCGTAAGGGCCCATCAGGTCCTTGCCCTGGCTCTTGTCGTACTCGGTCTCGACCGCGCCGGTGCGGATGTTGAACCAGAACTGCGGCTGCTCCATGCCTGCAGGCTAGGCGAACTGCCCGTCCTGCACACTGCTGGCTCTGATCGACTTCGGGGAGGCGGGGCCGGACCGCGTACGAGCCGGCTGACCACCGCGGCGCACGAGGGCAGTCCCTTTCCGGTCGCTCTGCACTGCTCCAGGGCGTGGAGCACTGCAGAGCCGCCATGCCGGGTCCCCGACCTCGCCAGAGACGCACCCAGATCCAGGGACGGGCCCAGATCCAGAAGGGCCTACATCCAGACCTGCGTCGAGTCGGGCGGCGAGTACTCGGTCCCGCAGCGCCGGCACAGGTGGTAGACGGCCTGTGCACCGCCCACATCGGGGTTGTGCCGCCGAGCCCAGGTGTGCCGCCCGACCCTGCAGAGGAGCCGACCCCGGAGCCGGAACACCGCGAGCCGCATCCGTTCGGCCGTCGTGAGCCGGTCGGCACCGGGCAACGCGCGGCGGGACGGGTCCGGACCGGGTCCCGACGGCCCGGATGGCGAGACGTTCGCGTCCACGTCGCCAGGGTCCAGCGGTCGGCCCGGCGCGTCAAGGCGTGACCGCGCTCGGACGGCCTCGCGCGGACGGCCTCCGGCTGCGGCGGGACACCCGCCCGGTCGTAGACTCGACGGCATGCCCACGTCCACCCCCGGCTCCGTCGCGCCCCTCGGCACGCTCGTGCCGGGCGAGGTGAGCCCGCGCCGTCCGGTGCCCGCGAGCATCCCCCGGCCCGAGTACGTCGACCGGACGTCGCCGGAGCGCTACGCGGGACCCGAGGTCAAGGACGAAGCGACGATCGCGGCGATGCGCGAGGCCGGCCGGCTCGCCGCCCGGGCGCTGGCGGAGGTCGCCGCTGCCATCGCGCCCGGCGTGACGACGGACGAGCTGGACCGGATCGGTCACGAGTACCTGCTCGACCACGGCGCCTACCCCTCGACGCTCGGCTACCGCGGCTTCCCGAAGTCGTTGTGCACCAGCGTCAACGAGGTCATCTGCCACGGGATCCCGGACTCGACCGCGCTCGTCGACGGCGACATCGTCAACATCGACCTCACCGCCTTCCTCACGGTCGACGGGCTCGGCGTGCACGGCGACACCGATGCGACGTACCTCGTCGGTGACGTCGACGAGGAGTCGCGGCTGCTCGTCGAGCGCACCCACGAGGCGATGATGCGCGGGATCAAGGCGATCGCGCCGGGCCGCCGGGTCAACGTCATCGGTCGGGTCATCGAGGCGTACGCCCGCCGGTTCGACTACGGCGTCGTCCGCGACTTCACCGGTCACGGGATCGGCACCGCGTTCCACTCCGGCCTCGTGGTCCCGCACTACGACGCCGCACCGCACCACGACACCCTCATCGAGCCCGGGATGACCTTCACGGTCGAGCCCATGCTCACCCTCGGCACCCACGAGTGGGACATGTGGGCCGACGGCTGGACTGTCGTCACGAAGGACCGCCGGCGCTCTGCGCAGTTCGAGCACACGGTCCTCGTGACGCAGACCGGAGCCGAGATCCTCACCCTCGTCTGAGCGCGTCGGCTCGGCTGCGGACCTTGGGCTGCTGTCGGACCGGCCGCCGGAGGAGTTGGCTGGTGGGGTGGCGGCCAGTCACGACCGCGCAGCGGCGTCGCCGCCCGCCCTGGAGGTGGTCGCAGTGCGTTCCTCGCGCACTCGCACGTCGGTCCTGGTCCTCGGCCTGGTCGTGCTGACCGTGGCCGGCTGCGCCGCCGGGAGCAACACGGCCTCGGTCGCCGGGCCCGACGCCGCCGGGTTCTGGCTCGGCCTCTGGCACGGGTTCATCAGCCCAGTGACGTTCGTCGTGTCCCTGTTCAGCGACACGGTCGGCATCTACGAGGTGCGGAACAACGGCGGCTGGTACGACTTCGGCTTCATGATCGGCGTCTCGGCGATCTTCTCCGGCTCGGCGCGCTCGGGGGGTCCCGCACGCCGTCGCGCCCGCACGGCGGCCTGACCGACGGCGAGGACCGCCACCCGAGCGACACGTGCCGTTGATCCCGCCCCGGGTGGCCCGCCGGACGCCGACAATGCCCCCGTGGGACGACAGCCCTTCGGACACCTCGTGCGCTGGAGCGCGCTCGTCGGCGTCTTCACCGTGGTGGTCGTCATGGCCGGCGGCACCGTCGTGTGGATCATCGAGCGCGGGAACCCGCGCGGCAACCTCACGCACTGGGGCGACGCGCTCTGGTGGTCGGTGACGACGCTCACGACGGTCGGGTACGGCGAGCACTACCCGGTGAGCCTGTGGGGCCGCCTCGTGGCCGTGTGCATCATGGCATCGGGCGTCTCGATCATCGGCGCGGTCGCGGCGATCATCGCCTACGCCTTCGCCGGCCGCCTCGCCGCCCGGCTGGAGGCGGCCGTCAGCCAGGTCGAGAGCCAGGTCGAGCAGGTCGAGGCCGAGGTCGAGGCGGTCGAGGCCGAGGTGACCGGACGCCGCCGGGGGCCGGCCCGCGGCGCGTTGCGCGAGCTCGTCGTCGGCGTCGCAGACATCGAGACGGCGTCGTCCCTGACGTGGCTGCTCGCCCGGCTGGGCTGGCACCCGGCGGCGGGCGACGACGGCATCGCCTGGCGGGCCGGCGCCGTCCTGCTGCGGATCGCCGTCCGACCCTGGGACACCCCGACCGGGGTCCACGGCCGGCTGACGTTCGGCGCCGGCACCCCGGAACGGCTGGCCCGGATCACCCGGGAGTCCGCGCGGCACGGCTTCCACACGGTCCACGTCCACGCCCCCGACGACGGCGCCACCGAGCTGCCGGCAGGCCCGGTGACGTTGCGGACCGGCGCCGGCTTCGAGGTAGTCCTCGTCACCTCCTGAGCGGCCGTCCGGTCCTGCCGGCGCCGTCCGACATCGAGCTCGCCTGCCGGCGCGCGTCGGCGAGTGCGGTCGCGGGCGCGACGCGGGATCTGGGACCGTAGGGCGCATGGCTCGGGTGACGCGTGGGACCGGATTCGGCGTCGACATCGGCGGCAGCGGCATCAAGGGCGCTCCCGTCGACCTCGGCGCAGGCGCGTTCAACGCCGACCGGGTCCGCATCCCGACCCCGACGCCGTCCACCCCGACGGCTGTCGCAGCCGTCGTCGGCGAGATCGTGGCAGGGTTCGGACGCGCCTCCGGCACGCGCCCGATCGGCGTCACCTTCCCCGCCGTCATCCAGCACGGGGTCGCCCGTACGGCGGCGAACGTCGACAGCTCGTGGGTCGACACCGACATCGACGCCCTCATGACCGACCGGCTCGGCCGGTCCGTCCACGTCATCAACGACGCGGACGCAGCGGGGCTGGCCGAGGCCCGGTTCGGAGCCGCCAGGGGCGTACGCGGGGTGGTCTTCCTCGCGACCCTGGGAACCGGGATCGGCAGCGCTCTTCTCGTCGACGGCCAGCTCGTGCCGAACACAGAGCTCGGTCACCTCGAGATCGACGGCAAGGACGCCGAGTCCCGGGCCGCCGACAGCGTGCGGGACGCCGAGAAGCTCACCTGGGAGCAGTGGGCCAAGCGCCTGCAGAAGTACTTCACCACGGTGGAGAACCTCTTCTGGCCCGACCTCATCGTCGTCGGCGGCGGGGTGAGCAAGAAGAGCGAGAAGTTCCTGCCGCTGCTCACGCTGCGGACGCCGATCGTGCCGGCCGGGCTGCGCAACGACAGCGGGATCGTCGGCGCGGCGATCGCCGCCGCCGAGCTGGGCTGACCTCAGCCGACGAGAACCCGCTCCCCCGGCCGCGGGACGACGGCGCACCAGCCGAGCTCGTCCCGGATCCGGCCGGCGAGGGCCGCCGACGCGTCCGGCTCGCCGTGGGTGACGTAGCAGACCTGCGGCGGTCGCGGCGACGAGCGCAGCCAGCCCAGGAGGTCGTCGGCGTCCGCGTGGACGGAGAACTCCTCGAGCTGCACGACGTCGGCGCGGACCGGCACGTAGCGACCGTGGATCTTCACCTCGCGCGCGCCGTCCGCGAGCGCTCGGCCCCGGGTGCCGACCGCCTGGTAACCGACGAGGAGCACCGTGGTGCGCCGGTCCGGCAGCAGGTGCGCGAGATGGTGCACGACGCGGCCGCCACTGGCCATCCCCGACGCCGAGACGATGACGCACGGGCTCGCGGGGGCGTTGAGCCGCATGGACTCCTCCTTGGTCCGGGCCACCCGCAGGTCACCGGGGTCGAAGGGGTCCAGGCCCGACCGCACGTCGGCGACGACGCCCGGGCGCAGCCCCGCCGCGCCGGCGGACAGCGCCTCGCGGTAGACCCTCAGGGCCGAGAGCGCCATCGGGCTGTCCAGGTGGACCGGCACGGTGGGGACCGCCCCCGACCTCATGAGGTCGGCGAGCGCCAGGAGGACGACCTCGGTGCGGTCGACCGCGAACGCCGGCACGACGAGGACCCCGTCCCGGGCCACGGTCCGCCGGACGGCGTCCGCGAGCGCAGCCGTTGACGCCTCGGGGTGGAGCCGGTCGCCGTACGTCGACTCGACGACGAGCGTGTCGGCCGCGGGTGGCGGCTCCGGCGGCAGCAGGAGCGGGTGCCCGGGCCGGCCGAGGTCGCCGGAGAAGGCGACCGTGGCGCGCCCGGGGAGCGCGGCCGCCGGACCGCACTCGACCCGGACCACCGGGCTGGCCGAGCCGAGGATGTGCCCCGCGGGCGGCAGCTCGACCACGACGCCCGGCACCGCCTCGAGCGGGTGGTCCTCAGGGACGGCCTCGAGCAGCGCGATCGCCTTCTCGGCGTCGGCGGCGTCGTAGAGCGGCTGCGGTGCCGCATGCCGCGACCACCCTCCGGCCCGGGCGTCGGACGCCTCCTCCTCCGCGAGCCGGGCGCTGTCCCGCAGCACGATGGCGGCGAGCTCGGCCGTACCGGGCGTGCAGAGCACGCGGCCCGCGAAGCCCTGACGCACGAGGGCGGGCAGGTAGCCGCAGTGGTCGAGATGGGCGTGGCTGAGGACGACGGCGTCGATCCGGTCGGCGGCCACCGGCAGGGTGTCCCAGTTCTGCCGGCGCAGCTCCCGCGGCCCCTGGAAGAGACCGCAGTCGACGAGCACCCGGTGACCACCGTGCTCGAGCAGCGTCTTGCTGCCCGTCACGGTGCGGACGCCACCGAGGAACGTGAGCGCGGTCGGCGCCTCCGGCTGCGGACGCAGCCGGGCGGCGGACGGCCCGGTCGACCGGGGGTTCGGGGTCGGGGTCATCGCGGCACCTCCGCGGGCCGCAGCGCGGCCGGATCGGACGGACGGGACGGACGCGGCGCGCCGGCGCGGCGGGCCGCCTTGTACGCGGCGTCCGCGAGGAGCACGGCAGGCACCGCACAGGCCGCGAGCAGCCAGCCCAGGAGGGTCGGTGGAGACCCACCGAGGAGGCGGGCGATCGCCGGGACCCAGAGGAAGGCCGCGAGCGCCGCGAGCTCGGCGACCACCGCACCGAGCAGCAGGCGGTTGCCGCGCAAAGACCACGGACCGACCGCGCGGACGGCACTTCGACAGGCGAACGCGTTGGCCAGCTGACCGAGCACGACGGCGGCGAACGCGGTACCGGACGCCGTCGCCAGCAGGCCGGCCGTCGGCACCTGTCCCCAGGCCCAGCCGCCGGCGACGAGCACGGCCGTGAAGGCGGTGAGCTCGACGGCCGCCTCCGTCGGCCCGAGGACGCCGAACACCCGGCGCAGGAGCCGCCGGTCGACGAGCTCGCCACCGTGCGCCGCGCCCTCGAGCACCCGGTCGCTCGGCGGTTCGGCGCCGAGCGCGAGTGCCGGCAGCAGGTCGGTGCCGATGTCGAGCGCGAGCACCTGCAGGACGGCGAGCGCGAGCGGGTAGCGGCCACCGGTCAGCGCCCACGCGACGAACGGCGCGAGCTCGGCGACGTTGTCGGTCAGGTGGTAGGTGAGGAACCGGCGCACGTTGCTGTACGTCGCCCGGCCGAGCGCCACCGCCTCGACGATCGTCGCGAACCGGTCGTCGAGCAGGACGAGGTCGGCGGCCTCGCGGGCGACGTCGGTGCCCGACGCGCCCATCGCGACCCCGACGTCCGCGGCGCGCAGTGCCGGCCCGTCGTTGACCCCGTCCCCGGTCATCGCGACGACGTGGCCGCGGGCCTGCAGCGCCTGGGCGATGCGCAGCTTGTCCCGCGGCGACACCCGGGCCACCACGACCCCGTCCCGGTCGAGCAGGGCACCGAGGGCAGCGGCGTCCGCGGGCAGGTCGGCCCCGACGACGACGAGCGGGGTGACCCCCACCGGGACGAGCCCTGTCTCGCGGGCGATGGCGAGCCCGGTCGCCGGGTGGTCACCGGTCACCATCGCGACCCGGATGCCCGCGTGCCAGCAGCGGGCCAGCGCGTCCGCGACGTCGTCCCGGGGCGGGTCCTCGAGGCCGACGAGGCCGAGCAGGTCCAGGTCCCGCTCGAGCACGTCCGCGGACGCCTCCGCCGTGACCGCGTCGGGGGCACCCGCCGCGGGGCCGGCGCGCCGGGCGACGGCGAGGACGCGCAGGCCCGCGGCGCTCAGGTGCTCCACGGCCGCCCAGGCCGGGTGGCCGGGATCGGCGGCGTCCCCGCACCGCGGAAGCACGGCGTCCGGTGCGCCCTTGACGACCACCTCGCCGGGCAGGACCACGGACATCCGGCGGCGGTCAGGGTCGAACGGCCGCCGCCGCAGGAGCGGCCGGGCCTGCTCGTCGGCCTCGACGTCGACGCCGGCCCGCAGCGCGAGGACGTGCAGCGCGACCTCCATCGGATCGCCCTGCGGCCGCCAGAGGCCGTGCGAGCGGACGAGCCGGCCCGATGAGCAGCGGGTCCCGGCGAGGGCGAGCCCGGCGATGCGCCGGACCGCGGCGTCCGGCCCGGTGAACCGGCCGAGCGGCGACCGGCCCTCACCGACGACCACGACCTCGCCGTCCGGGGTCCAGACCCGGACGGCGCTCATCTCGTTGCGGGTCAGCGTGCCGGTCTTGTCGGTGCACACGAACGTCGTCGCGCCGAGCGTCTCGACGGCCTCCAGGTGCCGGACGAGTGCGTTCCGGCCGGCCATCTGCTGGGCCGCCCTGGCCAGGCACAGGGTGACCGTCGGCAGCAGCCCCTCCGGGACGAGCGCGACCGTGACGCCGATCGCGAACAGGAATCCGGCCGACGGCGAGGTGCCGAGCAGCAGAGCGAGCCCGAAGAACGTGACGCCCACCCCGACGGCGAGCACCGCGACGACGGTGACGACCCGGTCGAGCCGGCGGGCCAGCGGGCTCGGCGGACGACGCCCCGCGCGGGTGAGCTCGGCGACGGACGCGAGCTGCGTCCGGCCGGCCGTTGCGGTGACCGTCCAGGTCGCGTCGCCGGTGACCACGAACGACCCCGCGGTCAGCGGCTCGCCGGCGCCGCGGCGGGCCGGGACGCTCTCGCCGGTGAGACTCGACTCGTCGACGGCGAGGTCGGCGGCGTCCAGCACGACGCCGTCGGCGCTCAGCCGGTCCCCGGTCTCGACGACCACGAGGTCGCCGACGACGAGCGTGCTCGCGTCGACCGTCGTCCGGCGCCCGTCCCGGACGACGACGACCCGGACGGGGAGCAGGTCGCGCAACCGCGCCCCCGCTCGGTCGGCGCGCCACTCCTGCGCGAACGCGAAGACGCCGTTGAGGACGACGACGACGGCGATCGCGGCGGCCAGCTGGGGCATGCCGGCGACCGCCGCGAGGGCGGCGGCCACCCACAGCAGGAGCGCGAAGAAGTGCACGAGCTGGCGTCCGAGGAGCACGACGGGCGACGGTCCCGCGGGGACCGGCAGGATGTTCGGCCCGTCCACGCGCAGCCGGTACGCGGCCTCCGCGGCGCTGAGGCCCTGGGCGGGCGTCGTGGCGGTCGGGCCGGGGGGCGGCACTTCGAGCGGCGGTTCCGACGTTCGGCCCTCGGCACGTGCCGCCGCGGTCGAGGTCGGCACTGGGCCTCCCGGACGAGAGGGCGGACTCGGGTGGTCCGATACCTCCCAGCCTCGACCTCGGCGTCCGCGGGGGTCCGGGGCCCTACGTCCCCGGCACCGCGGGCCTTCGGGACGGTCAGACGTCCCCGTCGAAGTAGCGGTCGATGTCGTCGGCGTCGGACAGGGCGGCACTGCTCTCGGCGACCGACTGCAGGTAGGCGAGCGCCCGGTCGCGGCCCATCGACGACGTGGCGAGCGACCCGGCGATCGAGGCCAGCGCGGTGACGAAGGCCAGCCGGGCCGTCTCGTTCTCGGCCGCCTCGGTGAGGATGAAGTGCATCGCCTCGTGGTCGGCCAGCACCTGGAAGCGGATGAAGGCGGCCGCCCGCTGGTTGGCCCGGGCCGCGTCGCGGCGCTCGATCGTCGACATCCTGGGCGCGCTCCTCTCCGTGCTGCGTCCAGGCAACCCGCCCGCACCGGCGCCCGCAAGGGCGGCGGCCGTCGCCCACCCGCTCGGGCGCGTGCGACTCCCCCGGAGGAGCGACGCAGCCAGACCCCGTGCGCACACGCCCTCACG
>DAIOGQ010000142.1:0-9750 GCA_036745175.1 Kineosporiaceae bacterium | reverse complement strand
TGCTCTGCGACGAGCGGCTGCGCGTCGTCGGCGCTCCGGACGTCGTCGCCGCCGGCACCGTCGCACGCTGGCCGAACCTCCAGTACTCCGCGGAGCCGGTGCGGGTCGGGCAGTGGATCACGGCCTGGGAGCACGGCCGGGCCGCGGCCCGGTCGCTGCTCGAGGGCGACAGCGGTACCCGCTGCGTCACCCACGTCCCGCGCTTCTGGTCCGCCCAGTTCGGCCTCCAGATCCAGGTCTGCGGGGTCGTGCCGGACGACAGCGAGGTCCGGGTCACGTACCTGCGGCCCGGGCGCCGGGACGTCGCGCGCAGCGGCCTGCTGGTCGGCCACTACGGCCGGACGGGGCTCGAGGGCATCGTCGCCGTGAACGCCACCCGCGCCTTCACCTCGATGGCCCGTGGCCTGCTGGCCACCGCAGGGCCGTCCGTCCCCGCCGCCCAGAGCGGCCATCGCGCACTGCGCAAGCTCGCGGTCGCGGGCTAGCACACTGACGACGCGGTCCCCGGCCCGGACGTCCTCGTCCGGGCCGGGGACCGCAGGAGTGGAGAGAGGCCAGGGATGGCCCGACTGCTCGTGATCCACGACGACGCCGTCTCGCGGACCGCCCTGATCCGGCAGCTCAGCAGCGCCGGGCACGCGGTCCGCAGCGCGCCGCACACGGACGACGCCTTCAAGGACGTCTCGACGGACCCGCCGGACGTCGTCGTCGTCGGGCTCGACGCCGCGGACGCCGCGAGCGTCGACGTCCTGCGCTGGATGCGTGGCGTCTGCCCGGCACCGGTCATCGTCGCCTCGCCCCTCGGCGACGAGGCGGGGGTCACCCGGCTGCTGCGCGGGGGTGCCGACGGCGTCGTGCTGCGGCCGTTCTCGGCACCCCTGCTCGTCGCACGGGTGTCCGCGCTCCTGCGCCGCAGCCTGCGCGGGCGGGGGCCGGACATGCTCGTCGTCGGCGGCCTGCGGCTGGAGCCGCGCCGCCGGGTCGCCGCCCTCGACGGCCGGCGGCTGCGACTGACGCCGCGCGAGTTCGAGCTGCTCGCCTACCTGGCGCGCCGGCCGGGGGAGGTGGTCTCGCGGCGCACGATCCTCGCGGAGGTCTGGAACTGCGCCTACGTCGACCCGCAGACGGTGAACGTCCACCTGTCGTGCCTGCGGCGCAAGCTCGGCGAGACGGCGTCCGAGCCGCGGTACCTCTACACCGTCCGTGGCGTGGGGGTCCGGCTCGAGCCGCCGGACGAGGAGCCGAGCGCCCCGGGGGCGGCGTGAGGGGTCGTCGCGCCGCCGTGCCGCCGTCCGGTTCGGTCGCCGTCGTCGACGCGCTGCGGACGCTCGACCCGACCGACCGGCAGGTCCTGCTCGACACCTACCTGCGCCGGCGCACCGTCGTCGAGGCGGCGCAGCGGTCCGGGACGCCGACCGCGGTCGTGTCGCAGCGGCTCCACGGCAGCCTGCGGGCGCTGCGCGACGCCCTCGAGGCGCCGCAGCCCGCGGTCCCGGGGGCGCACGCGGACGTCGCCGCCTACGCGCTCGGCCTCGTCGACGAGTTCGCGGCGTCGGCGTTCGCCGAGCACCTGACCACGTGCCTCGGCTGCGCGACCGAGCTCGGGGCGTTGCGGCCCGCCGCGGACCGGCTCGCCACCGTCGAGCGCTACGCCGTCCCGCTCGAGGACGCGAGCCGGCCGCCGCGGGCGATCGCCCCGACGGCCGCCGTGACCCCGGTCACCGGGATCGTCCGGCCGGTGCCGGCCGAGCCGGCCCGGGACGCCGCCCGCCGCGAGCGTCGTCCGCACCGGCGGCGGGTGTCCTCACGGCTGCTCCTGCCGCTCGCGGCGACCGCGGGGCTGCTCGCGGCCGGGGGCGCCTTCACCGTCGAGGAGCTGCGGCTGACGCCCGAACCCGGGATCGGCCGGCAGGCCGACGGGTCGCTGGTGCGGCAGCTGGCGGTCCGCGACCCGCGGACCCTCGCCCGCGGCGAGCTGGTGCTCACGACGACGTCGTCGGGGACCGACGTGTCGCTGTCGCTCAGCGGCGTCCGCGGGCCGCGGACCTGCCGGCTGCTCGCCGTCGGGCCGGACGGCCGGCGCGAGGTGCTGTCGACGTGGCAGGTCCCGCCGTCCGGGTTCGGGACCGCGGCGCAGCCCGACCCGCTGCGGCTGTCGGTGTCGACGCAGCGGCGCGGGGGCTACCTCGCGCGCCTCGTCGTCCAGTCCGTCGACGCGTCGGGGAAGGCGACGACGCTCGTGTCCGCGACGCTCTGACGGGCACGACCGGACGGGTCACGCCTCGAGCAGCCCGACGCCGTGCAGGTGCTCGAACACGAGCTGGGTCTGGGTCGCGCGGACCGCGGGGTGGCTCGTGATGCGGTCGAGGATGAGGGCGCGCAGGGCGTCGGCATCGGCCGCGGCGACGTGGATGAGGTAGTCGTCCTGGCCGGCGACGTGGAAGACGTGCAACGCGCCGGGCAGCCGGGGAGCGAGCGCCCGGAACGCGTCGACGTGGGCCCGGGTGTGGCCGTGCAGCCGGACGGCGACGAGGGCCTGCAGCGGGCGCCCCACCGCGGCTGGGTCGATGTCGGCGCGGGTGCCACGCAGCACGCCGCGGGCCCGCAGCGCCCGGGTGCGCAGCAGCGCCGTCGACGGAGCCACGCCGGCGGCGGCCGCGAGATCCGTGTTCGCCGCGCGACCGTCCTGGCTCAGAGCACGCAGCAGGACGAGGTCGACCTCGTCGAGCTCGGTCGGTGCCGGACCCGTCGACGCGGAACGATTCTTCGCCATGAGCGCCTCCGTCTCGCCGGTTCGCCGGCCCGGACCGGTCGCCGGGCCGTGCGGTCGAACGGGATTCGACCAATCCTCGGTGAAGGGCAACAAAGCGCCAGCATAGTAGCCATGGGACACGCGACGCACTTCTTCGGACCCCGGACGACCGCGGTTCATGCAGGTCGGCACGACCTGGCCGGCCTGGGCGTGCACGCCCCGCCCCTCGACCTGTCGAGCACCTACCCGCTCGGTGACGTGGACCTCGCGGGGGAGTCCTACGAGGCCATGGCCTCCGGCGGGCACCCGACCGAGGGCGGCCCGGTCTACGCCCGGCTCTGGAACCCGACGGTCGCTCGGTTCGAGGGCGCGCTGGCCACCCTCGAGGGCACCGCGGAGGCGGTCGCCTTCGGCAGCGGCATGGCCGCGCTGACCGCGGTCCTGCTGGCCTGCCTGCGCGAGGGCCGACCGCACGTGGTGGCCGTGCGTCCGCTCTACGGCGGCACCGACCACCTGCTGGCGACCGGGCTGCTGGGCACCGAGGTGACCTGGGCCGAGCCGGCCGGGGTCGCAGCCGCGATCCGGCCGGACACTGGGCTCGTGATGTGCGAGACACCCGCGAACCCCACCCTGGAGCTGCTCGACATCTCCGACACCGTCGCGCAGGCTGGGGACGTGCCCGTGCTGGTGGACTCGACGTTCGCGACGCCCGTGCTCCAGCGGCCGGCGCAGCACGGCGCCGCGCTGGTGCTGCACAGCGCGACGAAGTTCCTCGGCGGGCACGGCGATGTGGTCGGCGGGGTGGTGGCCTGCGAGGTGGGCTGGGCCACGCGGCTGCGCAGGGTGCGCGCGGTCACCGGCGCCCTGCTGCACCCGCTGGCCGCCTACCTGCTGCTGCGCGGGCTGCCGACGCTGCCGCTGCGCGTCGAGGCCCAGCAGCGGACGGCGACCGAGGTCGCCGCCTACCTGCTCGACCACCCTGCGGTCTCGGCGGTCCATCACCCGAGCGTGCCGGGCGCGGACCCGGCGGGACTGCTCGGCAAGCAGCAGGCCGGACCGGGCAGCCTGCTCGCGTTCGACGTCCGCGGTGGGGGAGCGGCGGCGCGGTCCGTCGCCGACTCGTTGCAGCTCATCACCCACGCCGTCTCGCTGGGCGGGGTCGACTCCCTCCTGCAGCACCCGGCGTCGCTCACCCATCGACCGGTGGAGGCGTCGGCGAGGCCGCACGAGTCGCTGCTGCGGATGTCGGTCGGGCTCGAGGACGCCGAGGACCTCGTCGCCGACCTCGACAACGCCCTGAGCTCGGTGCGATGACCGAGCGGGTCGGCCGTCCGGCCGGGCCCGGCGGTGAGCCGGACCTGGCGGTGCTCGACGAGATCCAGCGACGCGTGCTGTGGCTGGCCGTCCGGATGGTCGACTCGGCCAACCACGACCGGGACGCCGGCGACGGGGTCAAGGTCGGCGGGCACCAGGCGTCGAGCGCCTCGATGGTCACGGCGATGACCGCACTGTGGTTCGCCCATCTCTCGGCCGAGGACCGCGTGGCCGTCAAGCCGCACGCCTCACCGGTGCTGCACGCCGTCAACTACCTGCTCGGCGACCTCGACCGCTCCTGGTTGACCCGGCTTCGCGCCCGCGGCGGCCTGCAGTCCTACCCCTCGCGCACCAAGGACCCGGACCGCGTCGACTTCTCCACCGGCTCGGTCGGGCTCGGCGCGGCCGCCCCGCTGTTCGCCGCGGTGACCCGGCGCTACGTCGACGCCCACTTCGGTCCCCGCGCCCCGGCCAGGTTCGTCGCCCTGATCGGCGACGCCGAGCTCGACGAGGGCAACGTCTGGGAGGCCGTCGCCGACCCCGCGACGCAGGGGCTGGGCAACGTCACGTGGATCGTCGACTTCAACCGCCAGTCCCTCGACCGGGTGGTCCCCGGCATCCGGATCCTGCAGTGGACGGCGCAGTTCAGCGCCGCCGGCTGGCACGTCGTCGAGGTCAAGTACGGCCGGCGGCTCCAGCAGGCCTTCCTGCGCCCCGGCGGGGAGGCGCTGCGCGCCTGGCTCGACGCGATGCCCAACGAGCAGTACCAGTCGATGTTCGCGCTGGGGCCGGGCGCGCTGCGCGCCCGGTTCCTCGACGGCGCCCCCGACGACCTGGTCGCCCATGTCGCCGACATCCCGGACGACGACCTGGCCGGGCTCGTCACCGACCTCGGCGGGCACGACCTGGCGGCGATGCTCGACGCCTACGCCGAGTGCGACAAGGTCACCGACCGCCCCAGCGTCGTCTTCGCGTACACCGTGAAGGGCTGGGGCCTGCCCACGGCCGGGAACCCGCGCAACCACTCGGCGCTGCTGTCGACCGAGCAGGTCGCCGACCTGCGGGCAGCGACCGGTCTCACGCCCGACACCGAGTGGGACCGGTTCGACCCGGCCAGCCCGGCCGGCGTCCTGGCCGCGGTCCGGCGCGAGGTGCTGCGCCGCGACCCGTCCAGGCCCGGGCTCGCGGTGACGGTCCCGGAGTCCACCGGCACGCGGTCGTCGAGACCGGTCTCCACCCAGGAGTCCTTCGGTCGTGTCCTGGTCGGCCTGTCCCGCGACCCGGCGGTGTCGCCCTACCTGGTGACGACCGCGCCGGACGTCGCGACCTCGACGAACCTGGCGGGCTTCATCAACCGAGCCGGCGTCTTCGCCCCCCAGGAGCGACGTGCCTGGGACGAGGACCCGATGCTCCGCTGGGCGGAGGGACCCACCGGCCGGCACATCGAGCTCGGCATCTCCGAGATGAACCTGTTCCTGCTCCTCGGCCAGCTCGGCCTCTCGTGGGACCTGTCGGGCCAGCCGCTGGTCCCGGTCGGGACGGTGTACGACCCGTTCGTCCTGCGCGGCCTCGACGCCTTCCTGTACGCGACGTACTCCGGGGCCCGGTTCATCGTGGCGGGCACGCCGTCCGGGGTGACGCTGGCGCCCGAGGGCGGCGCGCACCAGTCCACCATCACCGCCTCGGTCGGGCTCGAGCTCCCCGGGGTGACCCTCGTCGAACCCGCCTACGCCGGCGCCCTGGACTGGCTGCTCTGCGACGCCGTCGCCCGCGTGGCGGCCGGACCGTCGTCGACCCGGACCGCGGCACCGGTCGAGCCGGCGGCCTTCTACTTCCGGCTGACGACCCGACCGCTGGACCAGGCGCCGTTCGACGCCGTTCGGTCGCGGCTCGGCGACGCCGTGCTGCGGCGGCAGGTCCTCGCCGGCGGTTACCGGCTCGTCGACGCCTTCACGACGCATCCCGAGCTCGCCGGCAGGCCGGACGGCACCGGCCGTGCGCCGGAGGTCCGGATCGCGGCGAGCGGCGCGGTCCTCCCGGAGGTGCTCGCGGCCGCCGCCGAGCTCGCCGACGAGGGCATCGCCGCGCACGTCGTCGACATCACCTCCGCCGACCGGCTCTACACCGCCTGGCAACGCACCCTGCGCCACGGCGTGCGGACGGCGACCACGCCGTCGGTGCCCGGCGCGCTGCGGGCGGCGTTCGGGTCGGGCCGGGCACCCGTGGTCACCGTCCACGACGCGTCGAGCCACGCGATGGCCTGGATCGGCTCCGCGCTGGGCGTCCCCCAGGTGCCCCTCGGCGTCGACGAGTTCGGGCAGTCCGGAACCGTCGCCGACCTGTACGAGCTGCACGACCTGCTGCCGGGCAGCATCGTCAACGCAGCGCTGGCCGCCCAGAGCATCTGATCGGGCTTGACGGGCCAACGGCACCCTCGCCGCTGAGACGCCGAGCCCGATGGCCCAGGGGGCGGATACTGCCGGTATGACGACGAGTACCCCAGCGGGCGCTCGCACGACCCTCGCCGACGTGCTCGCCGTCCTCGACCTGGCTGACTCGATCGGTGTGCGGCTGTGGGTTGACGGCGGGTGGGGCGTTGACGCGCTCGGTGGTCAGCGTCGCGAGCACGGCGACCTGGACGTCTCGGTGGAGGCCCGGCACGTCCAGGCGTTCGAGGAGGTCTTGCTGGGCAACGGGTTCACCCGCGTCGGCGAGGAGGGCGCGGCGGCCTGGAACTTCCTCGTCACGCATCCGGACGGCGCCGTCGTCGACCTGCACGTCGTCGTGTTCGACGCCGACGGCAACGGAGTGCTCGGCCCGCCGGAGGCGGGAAACGCCTACCCGGCGGCCTCCCTGACCGGCCGTGGCCGGCTCGGCGGCCGGGCCGTCGACTGCGTCGCCGCGGAGTGGGCGGTCCGGTTCCACGATGCCTACCCGGGCGACGCCGACGACCGGGCCGACGTCAGGGCGCTGTGCGACCGGTTCGGGCTGGAGGTCCCCGCGCAGTACCGATGAGCGCCTCGCGGACCGGCCTCCCGCTCGACGGCGAGCGGATGAGCGTGTGAGCGGGTGACCGGGTCCGTCGCTCGCTGCGCTCGCTCCTCCCGATCCCGGGCAGGCAGCTCGTTCGACGTGAAGGGGAGGCCCAAAGAGCGTGGGCCTCCCCTTCACGTCGAGCGGGTGACCGGGATCGAACCGGCATGGCCAGCTTGGAAGGCTGGAGCTCTACCATTGAGCTACACCCGCACGGCGGTCGGCGGCCCGGCCGGAAAGCCTGTCCGAGGTCGACCTCGCACCGCGTAGCCTAGTGCCTGCCGCCCATAGGTCGGGTGGTCCAACGCTCCACGTCCGCCCGAGGAACCCGACGGCGGTGAGGGGCCGACGGGGTGTGGCGCAGTGTGGTAGCGCGTCCGCTTTGGGAGCGGAAGGCCCCCGGTTCAAATCCGGGTACCCCGACCAGCAGGTGCAGCACGTCCCACCGTGCGGCGACCCGGGCGCCCGTACTCACGTTGTGTACCGTCGCGCGGCCTCCGGGCACCCAGAACAGGTGCACGGCGTGAGCATCGGCGCTCGGCCGGTGGCACGACGTCCGGGACGCCCTCGTGGACGACGGTCACCTCCGTGCCACCGTCCGCGTCCACGAGGGTGGTGGTCATCGTCATGACGCCACGCAGCGCGGGGTCCGCCGTCTCGAACTCGAGCTCCTCGACGACGCGTTCGTCCGGCACGAGCGTCAGGAACCGCCCGTGGTAGGTGTCGGGGCGGGCCGCGGACTTGCCGGCCGCGTCAGGGCCCTCGTAGGTCAGCGAGACCCGGAACGCGCCGCCCTCGCGTGTGGCGGGAGACCCTGGTGGAGTACATCCGGCCAGGCTACGACCGCCGTCCCCGCACCTCGTCCGGCAGCCCCGCCGCCCCCCGCCCCTGACGGACAGCCCGCGCGTTCGCCGCCCCGCGCGCCGGGCGGCTACGATGGCGGGCGGCGCCGTCCGGCGATGCAGCATGTGACCTGCGCGGCCCGTACCAGCGAGCCGCGCATCGAGCGCGCGCCGGACCCCCGACTTCCAGCCGCAGGAGAAGCCCGCAGTGAAGAGCGCCGTCGAGACCCTCAACCCCACCCGGGTCAAGCTCACCGTCGAGGTGCCGTTCGACGAGCTCAAGCCGAGCCTCGAAGCGGCCTACAAGTCGATCGCGAGCCAGGTGACGGTCCCCGGCTTCCGCAAGGGCAAGGTGCCGCCGCGGATCATCGACCAGCGGATCGGCAAGGGGGCCGTCCTCGAGGAGGCGGTCAACGAGGCGCTGCCGAAGTTCTACGCGCAGGCCGTCGAGGAGAGCGACGTCCGGCCCCTCGGCCAGCCGACGGTCGACGTCACCGACGTCCCCGACCCCAGCGCCGGTGGTGACCTGAAGTTCACCGCGGAGGTCGACGTCCGTCCGCAGATCGACCTGCCCGGCCTCGACGGCATCGAGGTCACCGTGGACGACGTCGAGGTCTCCGACGACGACGTCGACCAGCGGGTCGAGAGCCTCCGGGAGCGGTTCGGCACCTTGACCCCGGTCGAGCGCGCCGTCGCCGAGAACGACTTCGTCGCCATCGACATCGCCGCCGTGATCGAGGGCGAGGAGATCGACGCCGCGCAGAACGTCTCCTACCAGCTCGGCAGCGGCACGATGCTCGAGGGCATGGACGACGCCCTGACGGGGCTGCAGGCCGGCGAGACGACGACCTTCGTCTCCTCGCTCGCCGGCGGCGAGCACGCCGGCCAGGACGCCCAGATCACCCTGACCGTCCAGGCCGTCAAGGAGCGGGTCCTCCCGGCTCTCGACGACGACTTCGCCCAGCTCGCCAGCGAGTTCGACACCCTCGAGGAGCTCCGCGAGGACCTGCGCGCCAAGGCCGCCGAGAGCAAGCGCTTCGAGCAGGGCCTGCAGGCCCGCGAGCGGCTCCTGGACCACCTCGTCGAGACCGTCGAGGTCGCGATCCCGGAGAACGTCGTCTCCGACGAGGTGCACCGCCACCTCGAGAACGAGAGCCGGCTCGAGGACGACGAGCACCGCGCCGAGGTCGAGGAGGAGACCCGCAAGGCCCTGCGGGTCCAGCTCCTGCTCGACGCCGTCGCGGAGAAGGCGCAGGTCTCGGTCGGCCAGAACGACCTCTTCCAGTACCTCGTGTCCTCCGCGCAGCAGTACGGCATGGACCCGAACGAGTTCATCCGGATGGCCGACTCGTCCGGCCAGATCCCGGCCATGGTCGCCGAGGTGGCCCGCCGCAAGGGCCTCGCCACCGTGCTCGAGAAGGCCGCGGTCGTCGACGCCTCCGGGAACGTCGTCGACCTGCAGGCGCTGTTCGCCGAGGACGAGGACGAGTTCCTCGAGGGCATGGACGACGGCATCCAGGTGATCTCGCCGGAGGACGCGCAGGCCGACGCCGGCGTCGAGGACGCCGTCGTCGAGGAGATCTCGGCCGTGGTGACGTCCGCCGCCGACCCCACCGCGATCACGGTGTCCGACCTCGGCGGCTTCGAGCCCGCCGAGAACCCGAAGGGCTGACGTCCCGCCTCCGGCGTCACGCCCGCCCCTCCAGCCGCACCTGTCGCGCCGTCCGGTCCGCCCGGACGGCGCGACGCGCTGTTGCGGGCCCCGCACGGCGCGTCGCGGCGGCCGTTCGGCCGACGACCGTGCGCCGT
>DAIOGQ010000141.1:0-9857 GCA_036745175.1 Kineosporiaceae bacterium | reverse complement strand
CGATCCAGCCGGCCCCGAACGTGCCGAGGATCATCATCCCCTCGAGGCCGATGTTGACGACGCCCGCGCGTTCGGACCACAGGCCCCCGAGACCGGCCATCCCGATCGGCACCGCGAGACCGAGCGCCGCCGAGACCGTCCCGAAGGAGGTGAGGTTGTCGACCCCGGTGGCAACGCGGACCACCGACAGCAGGACGAGGAGGACCCCGGCCGACAGGAGCAGCCGGCGCCAGGTGCTCCGGGCGACCGGCCCCGGGGACTCGACGCCGACGTCCGCCGCACCGCGCTCGTTGGTCAGGCTCATGACGCTGCTCCCTGGCCGACGGCGACGGGTGCGCCGTCGTCGTCGAGGCGCCGGCCGACGTCCCGCTGGGCCGCGACGACGCGGTACCGACGGACGAGCTCGTAGGCGACGACGACGGACAGGACGATGACGCCCTGGGTGATCTGGACGATCTCGACGGGGATGTCGCGCAGGTTGAGGATCTGCGCGGAGTTGTCGAGGAACCCCCACAGGACGGCCCCGATGGCGATGCCCACCGGATGGTTGCGCCCGAGCAGGGCGATGGCGATCCCGGTGAAGCCGAGCCCTGCCGGGAAGTCGAGCGAGTAGGTGTAGGAGGCACCGAGCAGCTGCGGCATCCCGACGAGGCCGGCGACGGCCCCGGAGATCACCATGCTCAGCACCACCATGCGCTTGACGTTGACCCCGCTGGCGACCGCGGCCGACTCGCTCATCCCCGTGGCGCGCAGGTCGTACCCGAAGCGGGTGCGCCCGATGAGGAACCAGAAGCCGATGCCGACCCCGATCGCGAGCACGAGGAGCCCGTAGACCTGCAGGGTCGACCCGGGCACGAGGTCGAGGCCGCCGACCTGGCCGGACGGCGGGAGCGGCTTGGTGCCGAGGTTGTTCGAGCCCTGCGTCGTGACGGCGAGCCGGCCCGGGGTCAGCAGGTAGGCGATGAGCGCCGACGCGATGTAGTTGAGCATGATCGTCGAGATGACCTCGCTCACCCCGCGGCGGACCTTGAGCAGTCCGGCGAGCCCTGCCCACGCCGCGCCGACGACCATCGCCGTGAGGATGATGAGCGGCACCTGGAGCGCCTTGGGCAGCGTGAGCGCACCGCCGAGCGAGGCCGCGAGCATCGCCGCCAGCCGGTACTGGCCGTCGACGCCGATGTTGAACAGGTTCATCCGGAAGCCGATGGCGACGGCGACGGCGGCGAAGTAGTACGTCGTCGCGGAGTTGAGGATGAGTGCCTCGGTCCGGGGCCGCTGCGCGTACTCGATCATCGCCCGGAAGGTCTCGATCGGCGAGGCGTCGATCGTCAGCAGGACGACCGAGGTGATGAGCAGCGACAGGGCGATCGCCAGGACGGGGGCGGCGAGGCTGAGGCCCACGCGACGTAGGATGCTCATGCCGCCGCGCCCCCTGCCCCGGTCATCGCGGAGCCGAGCTCCTCCGGGGTGACGTTCTGCGGGTCGACCTCGGCGACGAGCCGGCCGCGCAGGATGACCCGCAGCGTGTCCGAGAGGCCGATGAGCTCGTCGAGGTCGGCACTGATGAGCAGGACGGCCAGGCCCTGGGCCCGGGCCGCGCGCAGCAGGTCCCAGATCGCGGCCTGGGCGCCGACGTCGACGCCGCGGGTCGGGTGCGCGGCGAGCAGCACGGTCGGCTCCCCGCTCATCTCCCGGCCGACGATGAGCTTCTGCTGGTTGCCGCCGGACAGCGCCGAGGCGAGGACGTCGATGGACGGCGTCCGCACGTCGTACTCCGAGACGATCCGCTCGGTGTCGGCCCGGGCGCCCGAGCGGTCGACGAGACCGTGCTTGACGTTCGGCGTGCGGGTCTGGTGCCCGAGCATCCGGTTCTCCCACAGCGGTGCCTCGAGGAGCAGCCCGTGCCGGACCCGGTCCTCCGGGATGTAGCCGATGCCCGCCTCGCGGCGACGCCGCGTCGGCCAGCCCGTGATGTCCTCCTCGCCGAGGAAGACCCGGCCGCCGCTCGCCGTCCGGATCCCGAGCAGCGTCTCGACGAGCTCGGCCTGGCCGTTGCCCTCGACGCCGGCGATCCCGAGGACCTCGCCGCGGTGGATCGTGAACGTGATGTCGGACAGCAGGGCGCGTCCGTCGGCGCCGGCGAGCGAGAGATCCTCGACCCGCAGCTCGGGGACGTCGGTCACGGTCGACTCGGTCGTCGCGGGCGACGGCAGCTCGCTGCCGACCATGAGCTCGGCGAGCTGCCGCGCGGTCGTCGTCCGCGGGTCGACGGTCGCCACCGTCGTCCCGCGCCGGATCACGGTGATCTCGTCGGCGACGCCGAGCACCTCGTCGAGCTTGTGCGAGATGAAGATGATCGACAGGCCCTCGGCCTTGAGCTCGCGCAGCGCGTCGAAGAGCTCGTCGACCTCCTGGGGCACGAGGACGGCGGTCGGCTCGTCGAGGATGAGGATCCGAGCGCCGCGGTAGAGCACCTTGATGATCTCGACCCGCTGCCGCTCCCCGACCCCGAGCTCCTCGACGAGGCAGTCCGGGTCCACCTCGAGCCCGTACTGCTCACCGATCTCGCGGATCCGGCGGCGGGCGGTCGCGGTGTCGAGGCCGAACCGCCAGCGCCGCGGCTCGGCGCCGAGCACGACGTTCTCGAGGACGGTGAGGTTGTCGGCGAGCTTGAAGTGCTGGTGCACCATGCCGATCCCGCGGGCGATCGCGTCGGACGGGCTGTGCAGCACGACCTGCTCGCCGTCGACGGCGATCGTCCCCTCGTCAGGACGGTGCATGCCGTAGAGGACCTTCATGAGCGTCGACTTCCCGGCGCCGTTCTCCCCGACGATCGCGTGCACGCAGCCACGCGAGACCCGGATGTCGACGTCCTTGTTGGCGACGACGCCGGGGAAGCGCTTGGTGATGCCGTGCAGCTCGACGGCGGGCGGCACCGCCGCCGTAGTGCTCGGCTCAGGGGCGGCCGCCGTGCCGGGGGGCGGCGTGCTCGGAGTGCTGATGGTGTGCCTCCCTGGGGGCGGAACCGGTCGGGCCCGGCCCGAACGCTACCGCGTCCGGTCCGGGCCCGATCACGGAACCGTCAGTGCGTCACGGCTTGTCGGGCACCGTGATCTCGCCGCTGATGATCTTGGCCTTGAACTCCTCGGCCTTCGCCTTGAACGGCTCGACGACGGAGTTGGACTCCGAGTAGCCGACACCGTCCGCCTTGAGGTCGAAGGTCTGGATGCCGGTCAGCGGGGCGCCGTCGACGGCCGACTTGATCTCGTTGTAGACCGCGACGTCGACGCGCTTGAGCATCGAGGTGAGGATGACCGGCTTCACGGCCGCCGCCGCCGTCAGGTACTGGTCGGAGTCGACGCCGATGGCCAGTGCCTTCGCTGCCGCGACGGCGTCGAACGCACCGGAGCCGGAGCCGCCCGCAGCGGCGTAGATGACGTCGGCGCCGCCGTCGAGCATGCCCTGGGCGACGGTCTTGCCCTTGGCCGGGTCGCCGAAGCCGGAGAAGTCCGGCGGCTCGGTGAGGTACTTGACCTGGACCTTGATGCCGGGGGTGACGGCCTTGGCGCCCGCGGCGAAACCGGCCTCGAACTTCTGCAGCAGCGGAGTGTTGACGCCGCCGATGAAGCCGACGTTGCCGGCCTTGGAGGCCTGCGCCGCGATGACGCCGACGAGGAAGGAGCCCTGCTCCTCGGCGAAGACGAGCGGGGTCACGTTCGGTGCCTCGATCGACGAGTCGTCAACGATGGCGAACTTGACGTCGGGGAACTCGGCGGCGACCTTCTTCAGCGCCGTCGCGTACGCGAAGCCGACCGCGATCACCGGGCTGTAGCCGTCGGAGGCGAGCAGCCGGAGGCGCTCCTCCTTCTGGGCGTCGGTCTCGCCGTTGCCGGCCTCGAGCTCCTTGGTCTCGACACCGAACTCGCTCTTGGCCTTGTCGAGGCCCGCGGCGGCGGAGTCGTTGAACGACTGGTCGCCCCGGCCGCCGACGTCGTAGGCGAGGCCGACCTTGATCTTGGCGGCCGCGGACGTGCTGCCCGCGGACTCGGAGGCGGTGGTCCCGCCACCGCCAGAGCTGCTGCCGCCGCACGCGGACAGCGCGAGCGCGGCGGTCGCAACCACCACGGCAAGCTTCGTCACCCGACGCAAGGGTGTCTCCTTCGCAACTCGAGGGGCGCGCGGTCCCGTCCAGATCGAGTAGGTCCAGGTCGGTCCGTCGCGTCGTTGTGTGGCCCGACCCTAACGAATCGCGGTGTCCCTGAGAGGGTCCGCGGGGCAGGGGTGGCCGAACTGTGACTACCCAGACCTGACACATGTCGCCCGGGGGTGTCGGCAGAACCTGCCATGACCCGTCCAGAATGTGGACGAATCCGGATGATCAGGTCAGTCGATCCGTGGGTCGATCCGTGGGTCGATCAGTCAGTGGCTCAGTCAGTGGCTCAGTCAGTGGCTCAGTCAGTGGCTCCGTCAGTGGCTCCGTCGACGGCTCCGTCAGCCGAACCGGCGCTCGGCGAGGGCCCGGACAGCGATCGCGGCGAGCACCCGCGCGCCCACGGCGACCGCCCGCTCGTCCGCGACGAAGTCGGGTTGATGGAGGTCGTACGTCCGCCCGCCCGGCGTCCGGGTGCCGAGCCGGAGCATCGCGCCGGGGACCTTCTCGAGGATCCACGCGAAGTCCTCGCCGCCGAGGCTCTGCTCGGCGAGGACGACGCTGCCCGGGCCGAGCTCGGTGAGCACGGCCTCCTCGATGACCAGGACGGCGTCCGGGTCGTTGACGGTCGGCGGCACGCCGCGGGTCACCGTGACCTCCGCGCGCACCCCGTAGGGCCGGACGACGTCGTGGACGACGTCGGTGAGGATCGCGCCGGCCCGCGCCCAGACCACGGTGTCGAGGCAGCGCAGCGTGCCGAGCGCCTCCCCTGTGCGCGGGATGACGTTCGACGCGCCGCCGGCGCCGATCCGGCCCCACACCATGGCGACCCCGGCCCGTGGGTCGAGCCGGCGCGACAGGACCGCCGGGACCTGGGTGACCACCTGGGCGAGCGCGAAGACGAGGTCCTCGGTGAGGTGCGGGCGCGAGGTGTGCCCGCCGGTGCCGTGCAGGCGCACGTGGACGGCGTCGGACGCCGACGTGATCGGCCCGGGGCGGGTCGCGACGACGCCGACGTCGTTGCCCGGGTCGCAGTGCAGGGCGAATGCACGGTCGACGCCGTCGAGCGCACCGGCGGCGACGACGTCGAGCGCGCCACCGGGGTGCAACTCCTCGGCAGGCTGGAAGACGAGCCGGACCCGGCCGGGCAGGCCGCCGAGCGCGTCCAGGTCGGCGAGGGCCAGACCGGCCCCGAGGAGGGCGGCGGTGTGGACGTCGTGGCCGCACGCGTGCGAGACGCCGTCGGTGGCCGAGCGCCAGGCGTCGTCGCACTCGTCCGGCAGCGGCAGGGCGTCGAGGTCCGCGCGGAGCGCGACCGCCGGACCGCCGCTGCCGAGGTCGCACACGATGCCGGTCCCCGGCAGCAGCTCGGGCGCCAGACCGGCCCGCTGGAGCCGCTCCGCCACCCGCTGCGTCGTTCGGAACTCGTGGTGGCCCAGCTCGGGGTGCGCGTGCAGGTCCCGCCGGAACGCGACGAGCTCGTCGGCGTACGGCGCCAGCAGGGTGGCGAAGGCAGGAGTGGACACGACGGTGCTCAGGCTAGACCCGAGGCATCACGCGCAAGGGGCACGAACGTCACCCGTGTGTCGCGGTCCCGCCCGGCCGGTCAGAAGCTGTCGGTCAGAAGCTGTCGGCCGGGGTGTAGGTGCCCCAGACGGCGCGCAGCGCGTGGCAGACCTCTCCGACGGTCGCGCGGGCGGCGAGCGCCTCCTTCATCGGCGGCAGCACGTTGTCGGTGCCCTCGGCCGCGGCGCGCAGCGCGTCGAGCGCCTTCTCGACGGCGGCGTTGTCGCGTTCGGCGCGCAGCCTCGTGAGCGCGTCGCGCTGCTGCGCCTCGATCGTCGGGTCGACCCGGAGCGGCTCGTACGGCTCGGTCTCGTCGACCGTGAACCGGTTGACCCCGACGATGGCGCGCTCGCCGTCGTCGATCTGCTGCGCGACCGCGTAGGCCGAACGTTCGATCTCCTGCTTCTGGAAGCCCTGCTCGATCGCCGCGACCGCGCCGCCGCGGTCCTCGACCGCCTGGATGAGGGCCACGATCTCGTCCTCGAGGGCGTCGGTCAGCGACTCGACGACGTACGAGCCGGCGAACGGGTCGACCGTCTTCGTCACGTCGGTCTCGTAGGCGATGACCTGCTGGGTGCGCAGTGCGAGCCGCGCGGCCTTCGTCGACGGCAGGGCGATCGCCTCGTCGTAGGAGTTGGTGTGCAGGCTCTGCGTCCCGCCGAGCACCGCGGCCAGGCCCTGGAGCGCGACCCGCACGAGGTTGACCTCGGGCTGCTGCGCGGTGAGCTGGACGCCTGCGGTCTGGGTGTGGAATCGGAGCATCTGCGACTTCGGGTTCGTCGAGCCGAACTCCTCGCGGACGATCCGCGCCCACACCCGCCGGGCCGCCCGGAACTTCGCGACCTCCTCGAGCAGCGTCGTCCGGGCGACGAAGAAGAAGGACAACCGCGGGCCGATGTCGTCGACCCCGAGCCCGGCGGCCTGCGCGGCGCGGACGTACTCCTTGGCGTTCGCGAGGGTGAAGGCGATCTCCTGCGCGGGCGTCGCCCCCGCCTCGGCCATGTGGTAGCCGGAGATCGAGATCGTGTTCCAGCGCGGGAGCTCGGTGCGGCAGTAGGCGAAGATGTCGCTGACGAGCCGCAGGGACGCCTTCGGCGGGAAGATGTACGTGCCCCGGGCGATGTACTCCTTGAGGACGTCGTTCTGGATCGTCCCGGTGAGCCTGCCCGGGTCGACGCCCTGCTCGGCCGCGACGAGCTGGTACAGCAGGATCAGCACCGCGGCCGGCGCGTTGATCGTCATCGACGTCGAGATCCGGTCCAGCGGCAGGCCGCCGAAGAGGGTGCGCATGTCGTCGATCGAGTCGATCGCGACGCCGACCTTGCCGACCTCGCCGGACACCACCGGGTCGTCGGAGTCGTAGCCCATCTGGGTCGGCAGGTCGAAGGCGACGCTCAGGCCACCGGTACCCGCCGCGACGAGCTGGTGGTAGCGCTCGTTGGACTCCTTGGCGTTCCCGAACCCGGCGTACTGACGCATCGTCCAGGGCCGGCCGGTGTACATGGTCGGGTAGACGCCGCGCGTGTAGGGGTAGTCGCCGGGGACGCCGAGCCGCGTCGCGGGGTCGAACCCCGCCAACGACTCCGGTCCGTAGACCGGCTCGATCGGCAGTCCGGACTCGGTCCTCGCGTCGGCCATCCCGACCTCCTCGTCGCGTGCGGCGCACACCCGTCGCACCCGTGTCGAGGCTACCGAGGGTCCGTCGTGGTCACCCGGGACCAACCGGTGTCCCCCGTCACGTCCAGCCTCTCCCGCCCAGCGCTTACCAACCCAGCGCTTACTAGCGAGTCCTACCCGCTGAGTGGGTCGTACTCGCTAGTAAGCGCGACGACGGGTAGTAGGCGCGACGACGGGTAGTAGGCGCGACGACGGGAAGTAGGCGCGAGGACGGGAAGTAGGCGCGAGGACGGGTCAGGTGAGGTGGTGGTGCCCGTCGGCCTTGAGCCCGTCGACGATCTGCTTGACGTCCTGGGCGTGCCGGCGGCTCGTCACGAGGACGGCGTCCGGGGTGTCGACGACGACGACGTCCTCGAGCCCGACGACCGCGACGACCCGGCCGGACCCCGGCACGACGAGGCCGCACGAGCCCACCGACCGGACCCGGCCGGCGTCGCCGAGGACCGCGACGCCGTCGACCGGGTCGACCGCCTCGGCGACGAGCGTGGCGAGCGCCGCGAAGTCCCCGACATCGTCCCAGCCGAGGCTGGCCGGGACGACGGCCACCCGGCCCGCCGCCGCGGCCGGCTCGGCGACGGCGTAGTCGATGGCGACCTTCTCGAGCGTCGGCCAGACCCGCTGCAGGACCTCCTCGCGAGCGCCGGTGTCCCACGCCGCGGCGATCGTCTCCAGCCCCTGCGCGAGCGCGGGCCGGAACGTCGCGAGCAGCTCGAGCAGGACGTCGGCGCGCGCGACGAACATGCCGGCGTTCCACCGGAAGGTGCCCTCGGCGAGGTAGGCGGACGCGGTCGCGGCGTCCGGCTTCTCGACGAACGCCTCGACGACGCGCGCCGACGGGGCGCCCCCGACCGCGAGCGGGCCGCCGAGCCGGATGTACCCGAAGGCCGTCGACGGGTGGTCCGGCTCGATGCCGATCGTCGTCAGGTAGCCGGCCCGGGCCGTCGCGACGGCCTCCCGGACGCACGCGTGGAAGGCAGGGACGTCGCGGATCACCGCGTCGGCCGCGAACGAGCCGACGACGGCGTCCGGACGGCGGCGCCGGACCACAGCGGCGGCGAGGCAGATCGCCGCGGTCGAGTCCCGCGGCGAGGGCTCTGCGAGCAGGTTCCCGGCGGGCAGCCCGTCGAGCTGGCCGGCGACGGCGGTGGCGTGCGCACGACCCGTGACGAGCAGGACGCCGTCCGGACCGGTCAGTGGCACGAGCCGGTCCCAGGTCTGCTGCAGGAGGGTGCGTCCGGCGCCGGTGAGGTCGAGGAGGAACTTCGGGTGCCCGGCCCGCGACAGCGGCCACAGCCGCGTGCCGGCGCCGCCGGCGGGCACGACCGCGCAGAAGCCCGGCACTGCGCCGTCACCGTCGGACGGCGAGGCGCCACCGAGAGTCTCGTCCACCGGCCCACCGTAACGGGGCCGGGCGGGCCTCGCGGGCGCGACCGACACCTCACGCGTTCCCGCGACCCACGTCCGGCCTGCGTGGGCGAGCCGTCGGCCGGTCGCCGGTCGTCGGACTGTCGTCGGACTGTCGTCGGGCCGTGCCGGGACGAGCCTGACGACTTGGTCACAACGCGGCGTCCCCGGCGCGACCCTGCGCCGTCGTCTCACTACAGTGAGGCCATCGGACGCCGCCGTCCGGGCCGCTTCGGCTGCCCAGGTCGAGATCTGCCTCGCACGCAGGCCCGCACCGCCTCCGGCGGCCGTCCATGACGCGGACGTGGCGAGGAGGGTCTCACGTGGTTCAGGCACCCGCCGGCACGCTCTACCGAGGGCGTGAGGGCATGTGGTCCTGGGTGGCCCATCGGATCACCGGGGTCCTCATCTTCTTCTTCCTGCTCGTCCACGTCCTCGACACCGCGCTCGTGCGGGTCTCCCCCGAGGCCTACGACACGGTCATCGAGACGTACAAGAACCCCGTCGTCGGGCTCGGCGAGACCGGGCTGGTGGCGGCGATCGTCTTCCACGCCTTCAACGGGGTCCGCGTCATGCTCGTGGACTTCTGGTCCCAGGGGACGCGGTACCAGCGTCAGCTCCTGTGGGGCGTCCTGGCCCTGTGGGTCGTGCTCTTCGTGCCCTTCACCGTCCGCCATCTCGGCAACGTGTTCGGCTGACCGGCCCCGGAGGGACCTGAGATGACCGTTCCTGCTCTCGACGCCCCGCACTCGCCCTACACGCGGGCCTCGTCCACGCGCTCCAACTACGAGATGTACGCATGGTTGTTCATGCGCCTGTCCGGCGTCGTCCTGCTCGTCCTCGTGCTGACGCACCTGTTCGTCAACCTCGTGCTCGGCGAGGGCATCACCCAGATCGACTTCGCCTTCGTCGCCGGCAAGTGGTCCAGCCCGGTGTGGCAGGTCGTCGACCTCGTCATGCTCTGGCTCGCGATGATGCACGGCACCAACGGTGTCCGGACCATCATCAACGACTACGCCGAGCGCGACATGACCCGGCTGTGGCTCAAGGGGATGCTCTA
>DAIOGQ010000140.1:0-9913 GCA_036745175.1 Kineosporiaceae bacterium | reverse complement strand
CGGCTCATCCTGTCCAAGAAGCGCGCGCAGTACGAGCGCGCCTGGGGCACGATCGAGAAGATCAAGGAGGAGGACGGCATCGTCACCGGCACGGTGATCGAGGTCGTCAAGGGCGGTCTCATCCTCGACATCGGCCTGCGGGGATTCCTGCCGGCGTCGCTCGTCGAGATGCGCCGCGTCCGCGACCTGCAGCCGTACGTGGGCAAGCAGATCGAGGCGAAGATCATCGAGCTCGACAAGAACCGGAACAACGTCGTCCTGTCGCGTCGCGCGTGGCTGGAGCAGACCCAGTCCGAGGTCCGCCAGACGTTCCTGCAGACCCTCCAGAAGGGCCAGGTCCGCTCCGGCGTCGTCAGCTCGATCGTCAACTTCGGTGCGTTCGTCGACCTCGGCGGCGTCGACGGTCTCGTCCACGTCTCCGAGCTGTCGTGGAAGCACATCGACCACCCGGGTGAGGTCGTGGAGGTCGGCCAGGAGGTCACGGTCGAGGTCCTCGACGTCGACATGGACCGCGAGCGGGTCTCGCTGTCGCTCAAGGCGACGCAGGAGGACCCGTGGCAGCAGTTCGCCCGGACCCACGCGATCGGCCAGGTCGTCCCGGGCAAGGTCACCAAGCTCGTGCCGTTCGGTGCGTTCGTCCGCGTCGACGAGGGCATCGAGGGCCTGGTCCACATCTCCGAGCTCGCCGAGCGTCACGTCGAGATCCCGGAGCAGGTCGTCCAGGTCAACGACTCGATCTTCGTCAAGGTCATCGACATCGACCTCGAGCGTCGCCGGATCTCGCTGTCGCTCAAGCAGGCCAACGAGGGCACCGCCGCCGCAGGGGAGGAGTTCGACCCGTCGCTCTACGGCATGGCCGCGGAGTACGACGAGGCGGGCAACTACAAGTACCCCGACGGCTTCGACCCCGAGACGAACGACTGGCTCGAGGGCTACGAGAAGCAGCGCGAGGAGTGGGAGCGGCAGTACGCCGAGGCCCAGACGCGCTGGGAGGCCCACCGCAAGCAGATCGAGGACGCACGCAAGGCCGAGACCGAGGCCCGGACCGAGACTCCGGCGAGCGAGGGCCCCGCCGCCTCGACCTACTCCTCGGAGACGCCCGAGGCCGAGGGCACGCTCGCCTCGGACGAGGCGCTCGCCGCGCTCCGCGAGAAGCTCACCGGCGGGTTCTGAGCCCGGCCGCCACCTGCCTCAGGTGGCGAGGGCGGGTCAGCACGCACGGCACACGAAGGCCCCGGGCAACCGCCCGGGGCCTTCGCCGTCGATGCCCCGTACGGGTGAGTGTCCGGCGGCCGCCTTGCTCCGGGCTGCCCCGCGGCCGACTGTCACTGCGTAGGGCGCTCGCGCCGGCCGGGGGGCCGCCGGCGGGCCGGTCCCCGGCGAGGTCTCCCCGACCGACGCCGCCACGACAGGTGAGGCGGGCTGTGCAGGACCTGACGGACGGCGCGGCAGCAGCCGACACCGCGACGTCGCGGGTGCCGGCTCCGGCGCGCGGGTCGACTCTCGGCGCGACCCTCGCCGCCCTGGCCGCCACGGAGGCCGATGCGCAGGCCGCGACCCGCCGCTTCGCCACGGCGGACACCGCGGACGCCGCGGCGGGCTCGCGCGACCGGGCCCTGCCCAACGACGCCCGGCAGGTCCGTCCCCGCTGGCGCAACCGGTACACCCGGCTCCTCGTCCTGTGCGACGCGGTCGTCGCGCTCGCCGCGATGGGCCTCGCCGCCCGGTTCGGTGACCCGGCCCCGGGGACGCCGCTCGTCGTGCTGGCGGCCGCCGCGGTCGTCGTCGCGGTGACGCTCAACCGCGCGTACGAGCACCGCTTCCTCGGTCACGGCACGGACGAGCTGTTGCGGGTCTGGACCGCGGGCGTCTACCTCCTCGCCGCGGCGAGCCTCGCGGCGCTGGCGTTGCGCACCGACGTCGTCCGCGGCCTCGTCGTCGGGGTCCCGCTGGCCGTCGTCGGGCTGCTGTGCGTGCACGGCCTCGCCCGCCTGCTCCTCTACCGGATGCGGCACCGCGGCCGGTGTGTGCAGAAGGTCGTCGCGATCGGCTCCGAGCGCTCGGTCGCCGAGCTCGTCCGGACGACGCGCAGCGACGCGAACGCCGGCCTCGAGATCGTCGGCGCCTGCGTGACGCGCAGCCGGGGGGCGTCGATCGAGGACGTCCCCGTGCTCGGCGCACCGGCCGACGCCCTCGCCGCGCTGCGCGCCGTCCGGGCCGACACCGTGATCCTCACGGCGTGGTCGGACGTCGCGCAGGAGGACCTGCGCCGCCTCTCGTGGGACCTCGAGGGCAGCGGCGCCCAGCTCCTCGTCGCGCCGCGGCTCGCCGAGGTGTCGGCGCCCCGGATGCACATCCGGACCGTCCGGGGGCAACCGCTGCTCAACGTCGAGGAGCCGGAGTTCACCGGCCTGCGGCGGGTCGCGAAGAAGGCGCTCGACCTCGGCCTGACCGTCCCCGGCCTGCTCGTGCTGTCACCGTTGCTCCTCCTCGTCGCGGTCGCCGTGAAGGTCAGCTCACCGGGACCGGTGCTCTTCCGCCAGGAGCGCGTCGGCAAGCACACCGAGCCGTTCCGGATGACGAAGTTCCGGAGCATGTACGTCGACGCCGAGCAGCGGCTCGCCCAGCTCGAGCACCTGAACGAGCACGGCGGCGGCCCGCTGTTCAAGATGCGCGAGGACCCCCGGGTCACCCCGGTCGGCCGTTTCCTGCGCCGGTTCTCGCTCGACGAGCTGCCCCAGCTCCTCGACGTCCTGCGCGGCACGATGTCCCTGGTCGGACCGCGTCCGCCGCTGCCCCGCGAGGTCCGGCTGTACGGGGCCGACGTCCGCCGCCGGCTGCGCGTCCGGCCGGGCATCACCGGGCTCTGGCAGGTCTCCGGCCGGTCGGACCTGTCGTGGGAGGACTCGGTCCGGCTCGACCTGTCGTACGTCGAGAACTGGTCGCTGCTGCTGGACCTGAAGATCATCCTCAAGACGGTCGCAGCCGTGCTCGGCCGCAGCGGGGCCTACTGAGGGGACGTCCGCCGAGGCACGTCCGCCGAGGCACGCCTGGGGGGCGCGTCGCGACCACCGGCACGGTCGCGGGCTTCTGCGAGGATGCCCGGGTGCTGAGAGTCGGGCTCACCGGGGGCATCGGGGCGGGCAAGTCGACGGTCGCCCGCCGGCTCGCCGACCACGGCGCGGTCGTCGTGGACGCCGACCGGATCGCGCGCGAGGTCGTCGAGCCGGGCACCGACGGGCTCGCCGCGGTCGTCGAGGCGTTCGGCCCCGGGGTGCTCGACGACGACGGCCGGCTCGACCGGCCCGCGCTCGGCCGGGTCGTCTTCGCCGACGAGCAGGCCCGGTTGCGGCTCAACGCGATCGTGCACCCGCGGATCGCCGTCCGCACCCACGAGCTGTTCGCCGCGGCGCCCGCCGACGCGGTCGTCGTCCACGACGTCCCGCTCCTCGTCGAGAACCGGCTGGGGGCCGGCTACCACCTCGTGCTCGTCGTCCACGCGCCGGCGCCCGAGCGGGTCCGCCGCCTCGTCGCCGAGCGCGGGATGGCCGAGGCCGACGCGCTCGCCCGGGTCTCGGCGCAGGCGGACGACGACGCGCGCCGCGCGGCCGCCGACGTGTGGCTCGACAACACCGGGGCGCCGCAGGTCGTCCTCGCCGCCGTCGACGACCTGTGGGCAGGCCGGCTCGTGCCGTTCGAGGCGGGCGTCCGCAGCCGCCGGCCTGCGCCGCGGCCGGCCCACGTCGCCGTCGTGGACCCCGACCCGACGTGGCCCGCGCAGGCGGCCCGGGTCGTCGCCCGGGTGGCGGCGGCGGCCGCCGGCCGGGCACACCAGGTCGACCACGTCGGCCCGACGGCGGTGCCCGGCCTGCCCGCCGAGGACGTCCTCGACATCCAGCTCGTCGTCGACGACCGCGCCGCCGCCGACGCGGTCCGCGAGGCGCTCGAGGACGCCGGCTTCCCACCCGCCGGGGGGGACCGCTGGGACGGGTCGTCGGACCGCGGGGTGCCCCCCGAGCGGCTCCACGCCGCGTGCGATCCGGGCAGGGCGGCGGACGTGCACGTCCGCACGGCGACGAGCCCTGCCGTCCGGGAGCAGCTCGTGCTCCGGGACTGGTTGCGCGAGCACGGCACCGAGCGGGACGCGTACGCGGCGGTGCAGCGCGCCGCCGCCGGGGCCTACCGGGCCGCGACCCGTCCCTGGCTGCGCGACGCGCTCTCGCGCGCCCTCGCCTGGGACGCCGAGTGCCGCCGGGCAGAGGCTGGCCGAGGTGATCGTGCGGGATCTGACGGCAGGCTGCCGCGCGATCCCGCACGCTGACGCTCAGGAGGTCTGAGCCTCGGCCCGTCCGTCCCGAGCCGTGCACCCCGGGGGCCCGGAACGAGACTGTCGGTGGCGGCGCTTACGGTGGAGCCATGCGTCCCGTCACCGACCTCCAGCGCACCGTCGCCCCGTTCCGGGTCGTCTCCGACTTCCGGCCGAGCGGCGACCAGCCGCAGGCGATCGGTGAGCTGGCCCACCGGCTCGACGCGGGGGAGCGGGACGTCGTGCTGCTGGGCGCGACCGGCACGGGCAAGTCGGCGACGACGGCCTGGCTCGTCGAGCAGGTCCAGCGGCCGACGCTCGTCCTCGCACCGAACAAGACCCTGGCAGCCCAGCTCGCCAACGAGTTCCGCGAGCTGCTGCCGCACAACGCCGTGGAGTACTTCGTCTCCTACTACGACTACTACCAGCCCGAGGCGTACATCCCGCAGACGGACACCTACATCGAGAAGGACTCCTCGATCAACGAGGAGGTCGAGCGGCTGCGGCACTCCGCGACGAACTCGCTGCTCACCCGGCGCGACGTCGTCGTCGTCGCCTCCGTCTCGTGCATCTACGGCCTCGGGACGCCGCAGGAGTACGTCGACCGGATGGCCCGGCTGAAGGTCGGCATGGAGGTCGAGCGCGACGACCTGCTCCGGCGGTTCGTGGGCATGCAGTACACGCGCAACGACCTCGCGTTCAGCCGGGGCACCTTCCGGGTCCGCGGCGACACCGTCGAGATCATCCCGGTCTACGAGGAGCTCGCCCTGCGGATCGAGTTCTTCGGTGACCAGGTCGACCGGATCTACACCCTGCACCCCCTCACGGGCGAGATCGTCCACGAGGAGCAGGAGATGTACGTCTTTCCGGCGACCCACTACGTCGCCGGACCGGAGCGGATGGAACGGGCCATCGCCGGCATCGAGGTGGAGCTCGCCGACCGGCTGGCAGAGCTCGAGCGGCAGGGCAAGCTGCTGGAGGCCCAGCGGTTGCGGATGAGGACGACGTACGACATCGAGATGATGCGCCAGGTCGGCTCGTGCTCCGGCATCGAGAACTACTCGCGGCACATCGACGGACGCGGTCCGGGGACCGCGCCGAACACCCTCCTCGACTACTTCCCCGAGGACTTCATGCTCGTCATCGACGAGTCGCACGTGACGGTCCCGCAGATCGGGGCGATGTACGAGGGCGACATGTCGCGCAAGCGCCAGCTCGTCGACCACGGGTTCCGGCTGCCGAGCGCGATGGACAACCGGCCGCTCAAGTGGGAGGAGTTCCTCGAGCGGATCGGCCAGACCGTCTACCTGTCGGCGACGCCCGGCGACTACGAGCTCGCGAAGGGCCGCGGCGTCGTCGAGCAGATCATCCGGCCGACCGGGCTCATCGACCCGCAGGTCGTCGTCAAGCCGACGAAGGGCCAGATCGACGACCTGCTCGGCGAGATCCGCGAGCGCGCCGCGAAGCGTGAGCGGGTGCTCGTGACGACGCTGACGAAGAAGATGTCCGAGGACCTCACCGACTACCTGCTCGAACAGGGTGTCCGGGTGCGCTACCTGCACTCGGAGGTCGACACCTTGCGCCGGGTCGAGCTGCTCCGCGAGCTGCGTCAGGGCGAGTACGACGTCCTGGTCGGGATCAACCTCCTCCGCGAGGGCCTCGACCTGCCCGAGGTGTCGCTCGTGAGCATCCTCGACGCGGACAAGGAGGGCTTCCTGCGGTCGGCGAAGTCGCTCATCCAGACGATCGGCCGGGCGGCGCGCAACGTCTCCGGCGCCGTCCACATGTACGCCGACCGGATCACCCCGTCGATGGCGCAGGCGATCGACGAGACGAACCGCCGGCGCGAGAAGCAGGTCGCGTACAACACCGCGAACGGGATCGACCCGACGCCGCTGCGGAAGAAGATCGCCGACATCACCGACCTCATCGCGCGTGAGGAGGCGGACACCGAGGAGCTCATCGGCGGGGGACGCCAGCGCAGCCGCGGCAAGGCGCCGGTACCGGGGATGCGCGGGAGCACCGGCCGGGCCACGACCGGTGCGACCGCCAACCTGCCGTCGACCGACCTCGCCGACCTCATCCAGCAGCTCACCGACCAGATGCACGGGGCCGCCGCCGAGCTGCAGTTCGAGCTCGCGGCGCGGCTGCGCGACGAGGTGTCCGAGCTGAAGAAGGAGCTGCGGCAGATGCGGTCGGCCGGCGCGAGCTGACGGCCCGTCGCCCGTTTGGCCGGCGGCGCGTCGCGCTCCCGAGCGAGGCGTCGATGCGGCGGGACATCGCGCCGCGCGGCAGCGGGAGATGTCGGCGGGCACGCCTGCGGTTAGCATCGGGAGAGCTGTTCGCCTGCCGACGGCGACCCCGCCGGCGCCCCGGCGGTCGTGCCGCGGCCCGCCCGGAGGTCTCGTGACGCTGCCCGTCTGGTTCGAGACGACCACGTTCGTCGTCCTCGGCCTGCTCCTCGTCGTCGACCTCGCCGTCGTGGCTCGTCGCCCGCACGCACCCTCGCTGAAGGAGGCCTCGCTCTGGGTCGCGTTCTACGTGAGCCTCGCGCTGGCGTTCGCGCTCGTGCTGCTCGTGGTGGCGGGGGCCCGGCCGGCGGGCGAGTTCGTGGCCGGCTGGCTCACGGAGTACAGCCTCAGCGTCGACAACCTCTTCGTCTTCGTCGTCATCATGAGCCGCTTCGCGGTGCCGCGGGCGAACCAGCAGGTGGTCCTCATGATCGGCATCATCCTGTCGCTCGTGCTCCGCGGCGGGTTCATCGTCGTCGGTGCGGCAGCCATCGAGCGGTTCACCTGGGTGTTCTACTTCTTCGGCGCGTTCCTCATCTACACGGCGGTCCAGCTCGCGCGCGCCGGCGAGACGGACGAGGACGACTTCAAGGAGAACGTCGCCATCCGGTTCGCGCGCCGCGTCCTGCCGATCGCGCCCGGCTTCGACCGTGCCCGGCTGACGACCCGGCTCGACGGCCGGCGGGTCCTCACGCCGATGGTCATCGTCTTCCTCGCGATCGGGTCGACCGACCTGCTCTTCGCCCTCGACTCGATCCCGGCGATCTTCGGGCTCACGAAGGACCCGTTCATCGTCTTCACCGCGACGCTCTTCGCCCTCATGGGCCTGCGGCAGCTCTACTTCCTGCTCGGCGGCCTGCTGGACCGGCTCGTCTTCCTGTCCCTCGGCCTGGCGATCATCCTCGGCTTCATCGGGGTCAAGCTGGTCCTCGAGGCGTTGCACACGAACGAGCTGCCGTTCCTCAACGGTGGCGAGCCGCTGGACGTCCCGACGATCTCGATCCTCACGTCGTTGGCGGTCATCATCGGGGTCCTCGTCGTGACGACGGTCGCGAGCCTGTTCGTCAGCCGCCGCGGGGCGGACGAGCCCGTGGCGTGACCCCGGCACCGTCACCCGGTCGACGGACGTCCGCAGCGCCTGCCCGGATCAGAGACTGATCCAGTCGGTGACGACGCTCGTCCCGCCCTCGGTGCGGCAGGTGAGCCGGAACCGCGTCGTCGGGACCGGCCGGACCGTGAACCAGCCGACGTCGTCGACGGGGACGTCGACCCTGGTCTGGTCGGGCGTCAGCACCTCGACGGTCGCCGGCTGCGGCGGCACCAGCTGACCGAGGACGCCGTCGTCGGTCACCTCGAGCTCGATGCTCAGCTCGTCGGCGGCGAACGTCAGCGAGCGCAGGGCAGCGGTCTCGGAGCGGGTCACGAGGACCAGCCCGCGGTCGTCGCCCTGGAGCGCGGCGTCGTCGACGAGCGAGTCGTAGGTGAGCCTGGCATGCGTGAGCTCGGCGAGCTCGGCGTCCACGGAGCGCCACGTGAACAGGGCCGTGCCGGCCTCGACGAGGGCGCCCGGCACCTCACGTTCGGCGCGCAGTGCCTCGCCGAGCTCGGCCAGGAGCTCGTCGTCGGTCCACTGGTCGTCGTACATCTCAGGTCCCCTGGGTCGAGGTCAACGGTGGGCGGGCAGCGGCCGGGCGCTCGATGAGCGCCGCGACCGCGGGGTGGTTCCGGATCTTCTCCAGGCAGCGCGCCCGGGTGGGGCCGATGCTGCCGACGGGCATGTCGAGCCGCCGTCCGATCTCGGCGTAGCCCAAGGGCGGGTCGTGGATGAGGAGCGCGATGAGCTGCCGGTGCTGCGGCGGGAGGTCGGCGAGCGCGCCGAGGAGCGCGGCGTGCCGCTCGGCCCGGACGATCATGTCGTCGAGCTCGTCGGTGAGGTCGATGGTCGCGCCGTCCACCTCACCGACGAGCTCCTGACGCTGCCGGCCCCCCTTGCCGGTCAGCAGGTGCAGGCACTCGCGCCGCGTCGTCGTCGCGATCCACCCGGGCAGCGCGGCCGGCTCCCGGATGGTGTCGAGGTGCTCCAGGAGCGTGAGCCAGACACCCTGCGCGACGTCGAGCGTGTCCGCCTCGCCGAGGTGGTGGCGCCGGCACACGGCCATCACGAGCGGGGCGTACCGGGCGACGAGCTCACCCCAGGCGCGGTCGTCGCCGTCGCGGGCGCGGGCGACGAGGTCCGCCACCCGCACGTCGCCGGTCACCGGGCCGTCACCAGCTGGTCGTCGGTCGCAGGAACTCGGTACCCGCGCCACGGACCCGGGCGAGGGCGTCGTGCGGGGACTCGCCCGGCGTCGCGACGCACGCGAGCCGCGCGGCTGCGATCGCGGCGGCCATCGACGTCCCGCTCCAGCGGGCGAACCCGGTGAACGGCAGCGGGGCGAGCCGGCCGTCGGCGTCCGGGACGTCCACCGAGCCGTCGAGGTAGGTGCTGTTGAGGTCCTCGCCGGGCGAGAGGAAGTCGACCCACGGGGACTGCGGCGTGAAGTCGGAGACCCGGCCGTCGCGGCGCTCGGAGCCGACCGCCGCCACGCCGTCGAGCGCGGCGGGCCACATCGGGGTGACCCGGGTGATGCCGACGTCGCGCATCTGCGCCATCGTCAGGCGGCCGTGGTTGCCGCTGGCAGCCAGCAGGACCACCCGGTCACGCACCAGGTCGACGGCGCGCTGGATGACCAGTGGCGGGTCCGAGTCCGCTGTGACACAGCCCAGTGGCAGGACGACGAAGTCGACGGCCGGGGACCCGCCGGCGTCGGCCGCGCCGCCGTCCGGGTCGACCAGCGTGAGCAGCGCAGCGGCGAAGTCCCACGACGAGGCGGTGGACTCGGGACCCACGAGGACCCGCCGGAGGCGGAGGCGACGAGCCTCAAGCAGATGCTGGCCACGGTGCGGGAGCCGGTCTACCTCCGGCCGGACGCCGCCGGTCCCCTGCCCTGGCCGGCCGGTCTGCTCGCCGAGCCCGCGGGCACCCGGGGAATCCTGGTGGTGCCGCTCGGGGACGAGGGTCTCCCCCGGGTCGCCGGCCACCTCGTCCTCTATCTCGGACGCGTCCCCGCCGGAACGGCGCCGGACCTCGCCCCGCTCCGCACCGTGATGGACCTGATGGTGACCGCGATTCGCACCTCGCTCTTGCTGCACACCGCCGCGCGCCAGGCGACCGAGCAGTCTCTGCGCGCGGTCCAGCGCGAGATCCTGCGGCAGATCTCGGCCGCCGTCCTCGAGGATCCGTCGCTCGATCGGACGCTGGCGGCGATCATCGAGC
>DAIOGQ010000139.1:0-9970 GCA_036745175.1 Kineosporiaceae bacterium | reverse complement strand
CCCGCGCCGACGACATGGACGTCAACATCACCAAGGAGAAGAAGCTCACGAACATGCGGTCCTCGACCGCCGACGACTTCGAGCGCCTCGTGCCCGCGCGCAAGCTGTCGCTCGAGCAGTGCCTGGAGTTCTGCCGCGACGACGAGTGCGTCGAGGTGACCCCGACCTCGGTGCGGATCCGCAAGGTCGTCCTCGACCAGGTCGAGCGCGGCCGGGCCACCGCGCGCGCCAAGAAGGCCTGACCGGCCGCCGGTGGGCCACAATGCCGCCATGACAGGTGCGGACCGCCGGATGCTCTACGTCCACGCCCACCCGGACGACGAGACGATCAACCACGGCGCGAGCATGGCCCGGTACGCGGCGGACGGTGCCCACGTCACCCTCGTCACGTGCACCCGCGGCGAGCAGGGCGAGATCATCGTGGCCGACCTGTCGCACCTCGCGAGCGACCAGGACGACTCCCTCGGCGACCACCGGGTCGGCGAGCTCGCCGACGCCATGAGTGCGCTCGGCGTGCACGACCACCGGTTCCTCGACCAGTGCGGCGCGGACGGCGGCCGCCGCGAGCGCTACCGGGACTCCGGGATGGCCTGGGGCCCGGACGGCAGTGCGGTGCCGGCGGCCGACACCAGGCCCGGCGCGTTCGCGCTCGCCGACCTCGACGAGGCGGCCCGACGGCTCGCCGACGTGATCCGCGAGGTCCGGCCGCAGGTCCTCGCCACGTACGACCCCGGCGGCGGCTACGGCCACCCGGACCACGTGCAGGCGCACCGGGTCGCGATGCGGGCCGTCGAGCTGGCCGCCTCGCCGGACACGTCCGGCGGCGACGAGGTCCGCGGCTGGGACGTCCCCAAGGTGTACTGGGCGGCCATCCCCGAGGGCCTCATGCGCTCGATGCTGCGAACGCTCGAGGAGGCCGGGGAGAACCCCTTCGAGGGCTGGTCGCCGGACGGTCCGCTCCCGAGCATGGTCGTGCCGGACGACGAGGTGTCCACGGCCGTCGACGGTTCGGCCTACGTCGAGGCGAAGGCGGCCGCCATGCGGGCTCACGCGACCCAGATCAACGTCGAGGGGCCGTTCTTCGCGCTGAGCAACGGCGTCGGCCAGCCGCTGGCCGGTTACGAGTTCTACCGGCTCGTCAAGGGCGAGCCGGCGGGGCCCCGCGACGCCGACGGCCGGGAGACCGACCTGTTCGCCGGCACCGGGGTCTGACGATCGCCGGCCGGGTCAGTCGGCGGCGCCCGGCCGGGACGGCCCCCGGGACAGGACGATGACGCTCTTGGTCCGGACGACGACGGGCTCGGCCTCGATCCGCTCGAGGATCCGCTCGAAGTCCTGGACGTCGGCGGCGCGCAGGTGCAGCAGCGCGTTCGCCTCGCCGGAGACCGTGCACGACGAGACGACGTTCGGGTGCTTGGCCACAATGGCGAAGACGGCGGAGGGCGTCGTGCGCGGCGCGCAGTACAGCTCGACGTACGCCTCGGTCGTCCAGCCCAGCGCCGCCGGGTCGACGACCGCGGTGAACCCGCGGATGACACCGTCCGCGCGAAGCCGGTCGACCCGGCGCTTGGCGGCCGGTGCGGACAGCCCGACGCGGGCGCCGAGCGCGGCGAACGTCGCCCGCCCGTCGGCCTGGAGAAGGGCCACGAGCTGCTCGTCGATCCGGTCGAGGGTCATGGCGCAATGATTCCTCACCACCGCGGATCAGCACGCAACGGATCGCACGTCAGGGGCAACGGCGGGGTGTTGTCGTTACGTGCTGCCGGTCCCTACCGTCAAGACATGACCACGACGCCGGTGGCGCCGCGCGCACACGCCCGCCCCGAACCGTCCGCGCGCGCCGCGGCGGCCCCCGGCGCGGCCACGGTGCCGGCCGCGGCCGACGAGGTCCGGACGGCCCGGCCGCGGCGCTACCTCATGTGCCCGCCGTTGCACTTCGCCGTCGAGTACGCGATCAACCCGTGGATGCGCGCCGGCGACGTCGTCGACCGTGACCTCGCCCTCAGCCAGTGGGAGGGCCTGCGCCACGCGTACACCGGGCTCGGGCACGTCGTCGACGTCATCGACGCCGTCCCCGGCCTGCCGGACATGGTCTTCGCCGCGAACGGCGGCCTCGTCGTCGACGGCCGGGTCATGCCCGCCCGGTTCCGGCACGCCGAGCGCGTCCCCGAGGGGCCGGCCTACCGGGACTGGTTCGTCCGCAACGGGTTCGCCGTGGCGGACTCGCCGCACGTCAACGAGGGCGAGGGCGACTTCCTCGTCGTCGGGCCCTACGTGCTCGCCGGCACCGGGTTCCGCTCCCACCCCGACTCGCACGACGACGCCCAGGAGCTCCTCGGCCGGCCCGTCGTCACCCTCCAGCTCGTCGACGAGCGGTTCTACCACCTCGACACCGCGCTGGCCGTCCTCGACGAGACGACGGTCGCCTACTACCCGCAGGCGTTCAGCCCGGGCTCGCTCGCTGCGCTGCGCCGGCTCTTCCCGGGCGCCGTCGTCGCCGCCGAGGCCGATGCCATGGTGCTCGGACTCAACGCGGTGAGCGACGGACGGCACGTCGTCCTGCCGACCGCCGCGACCGGCCTGGCCGCCCAGCTCGCCGGGCGCGGATTCGTCCCGGTCCCCGTCGAGCTGTCCGAGCTGCTCAAGGCCGGCGGTGGGCCCAAGTGCTGCACCCTCGAGATCCGCTGACGCGCATGCCCTCGAGACCCGACGACCGAACGACGGAGGACCCGATGGCCGCCACCACCCCGACCGCGTCCCGCCCCCTGGACCAGGCGGCACCGGAGCACCCGGCCGGGCAGGGCACCGAGCACCCGGACGACCACCCGGTGTCCGCCGTCGCCCCGAACTACCACCCGCTGCCCGTCGTCATCGCCGAGGGCGCGGGCGTATGGGTCACCGACACCGGCGGCCGGCGCTACCTCGACTGCCTCGCGGGCTACTCCGCGCTGAACTTCGGGCATGCGCACCCCGACCTCGTCGAGGCCGCACGCCGCCAGCTCGACCGGGTCACCCTGACGAGCCGGGCCTTCCTGCACGACCAGCTCGAGGAGTTCTGCTCCGAGCTCGCGGGTCTGGCCCGCCGGGTCGACCCGGCGATGGACATGGTCCTGCCGATGAACACCGGCGCCGAGGCCGTCGAGACGGCGATCAAGCTGACCCGCAAGTGGGGCTACGACGTCAAGGGCGTCCCGGACGGCGCGGCGACGATCGTCGTCGCCGACGGCAACTTCCACGGCCGGACGACCACGATCGTGTCGTTCTCGACCGACGCCACGGCCCGTGACGGCTTCGGTCCGTTCACCCCGGGCTTCCGGATCGTTCCGTACGGGGACGCCGCCGCGCTCGCCGCGGCCGTCGACGACACGACCGTCGCGGTCCTCCTCGAGCCGGTCCAGGGCGAGGCCGGCGTCGTCATCCCGCCCGTCGGGTACCTGCGGGCGGTCCGGGAGGTCTGCGACGCCCGCGGCGCGCTCTTCGTCGCCGACGAGATCCAGGCGGGCCTCGGCCGGACCGGCACGACGTTCGCCACCGAGGCCGGCGGGGTCGAGCCCGAGGGCGTGCGGCCGGACGTGCTCGTGCTCGGCAAGGCGCTCGGCGGCGGCATCGTGCCGGTGTCCGCCGTCGTGTCGCGGCGCGAGGTGCTGAGCGTCCTGGGCCACGGCACGCATGGCAGCACGTTCGGCGGCAACCCGCTGGCCTGCGCCGTTGGGCGCGCCGTCGTCCGGCTGCTGGAGACCGGGGAGTACCAGGAGCGCGCGCGGGTCCTCGGCGTGCGGCTGCGCGACGGCCTCGAGGCGCTGCGCGGCCGCGGCGTGACCGACGTCCGGACGATCGGGCTGTGGGCGGGTGTCGACGTCGACCCGGCGTTCGGCACCGGCCGTCAGGTCTGCACCGAGCTCGCCGCCCGCGGCGTCCTCGCCAAGGACACCCACGGGTCGACGATCCGGCTCGCCCCGCCGCTGGTCATCTCCGACGCCGACCTCGACGTCGCGCTCGCAGCGTTCGGCGACAGCCTCGACGCCCTGGGCCGCACCAAGATCCGCGGTTACTAGCGAGTCAGACCCAGCAGGTGGGTCGGACCGGCTAGTAACCGCGGACCTGAGTCGCGTTGCGCCGTCCGGGTGACCCGCGTGCGGCAGACGGAGGACGGGCTCGCCGTCCGCCGGTGGCGCGGCCGGGGCCCCGGGCACGGTGATCCTCACGCCCGCCGTGTCGGCGGGCGGCGAGGAGGCGCATCGTGGCTCGGCACGCGACCCCGCACGGGACCCGGACGGCGGGTCGCCCGGTCCAGGACGTCTCGGCGGCCCGCGAGCGGCGTCGGCAGACCCGGCTGCTCAGGCTGGCGACCGGGCTCGCCCTCGTGGCGGCCTTCCTGTGGGCCCGGCTCCTGTCCGGCGACCCGGTGGGGATGCCGTCGATGCCGGCCGTCGACCCGCTCGTCCTGATGCCCGTGCTCTTCTTCGCCGTCCTGCTCGCCGTCCTCGTCGGCTCGGTCGTCGTCCCCGGACGCTCGCCGCACGTCGTGTACCGGCCCGAGCAGATCGACGTCCGGATGGCCGACGTCAAGGGCATCGGCCCGGTCGTCGACGAGGTCCGGCGCTCGGTCGCGCTCTTCATGAACTCGGCGACGTTCCGCCGCGAGATGGGTGGCCGGCCACGCCGCGGGCTGCTCTTCGAGGGCGCGCCAGGGACCGGCAAGACCCACGTCGCCAAGGCGATGGCGGCCGAGGCCGGGGTGCCGTTCCTCTTCGTCTCGGCGACGTCGTTCCAGTCGATGTTCTACGGCGCCACGGCGCGCAGGATCCGGTCGTACTTCAAGGCCCTGCGCGCGGCGGCCCGGGCCGAGGGAGGCGCGATCGGCTTCATCGAGGAGATCGACGCGATCGCGACGGTCCGCGGCGGGATGTCCGCCGCGAGCACCGCGACGCCGCGCGCAGGCACCCTCGCGGCCACGTGCTGCGGCGGCCTGGTCGGCCTGCCGTCGTCGGCTACGGAGCGCCCCGCGCCGGCGGGCCGGTCGGCGGCGTCGGGTTCCGCCGTGTCCGGGGCCGTCCGGAACGTGATGGTCAGCGAGGGCGTCGGCGGCGTCGTCAACGAGCTGCTCGTCCAGCTGCAGTCGTTCGACACCCCGACCGGGTGGCAGCGGGTCCAGGGCGTCGTCATCGACGCCGCCAACCGGTTCCTCCCCGCGCAGCGGCAGATCCCGCGCCCTTGCGTCGAGCCGGTCGACATCCTCCTCATCGCCGCGACGAACCGGGCGGACAGCCTCGACCCGGCGTTGCTGCGCCCCGGCCGGTTCGACCGGCGGCTCGTCTTCGAGGCTCCCGACAAGTCCGGCCGGCGTGAGCTCGTCGACCACTTCCTCGGCCGCAAGGCGCACGAGCCGGTGCTGGCCGACGACGAGCGGCGCGACGCCCTCGCCGGCATCACCCAGGGGTACACCCCGGCGATGATCGAGAACCTGCTCGACGAGGCGCTCGTGAACGCCGTCCGGCGCGGGGCCCGGGCGATGTCGTGGGCGGACGTCGAGCACGCCCGACTCGTCACCGAGGTGGGCCTGGGCCAGCCCGTCGGCTACACCGACCACGAGCGCCGCCTCATCGCGACCCACGAGGCCGGTCACGCCGTCACCGCATGGCTCGTCGCGCCGCACCGCCGGCTCGAGGTCCTCTCGATCGTCAAGCGCGGCGGTGCGCTCGGGATGCTCGCCCACGGCGACCGCGAGGACGTCTACACCCGCTCACGGCGCGAGCTCCTCGGGCTCATCCGGATCGCGTTCGGCGGACAGGTGGCCGAGGAGCTGTTCTTCGGCGACGTCTCCACCGGACCGGGCAGCGACCTGCACTACGCGACGAGTGTCGCCGCGCAGATGGTGGGCCAGGCCGGCATGGGGGACACCCTGGTGTCGTTCGCCGCCGTCGAGGGGTCGGCGCTCACCGACACCGGCCTCGTCGGGCGGGTCCTCGGCGACGTCGACGGCCGGCGGACGGTCGAGCGGCTGCTCCGGGAGCAGCAGGAGTTCACGGCGAGCCTGCTCGCCGACCACCGGCAGCTGGTCGTGGCGCTGCGCGACGCGCTCCTGGAGCATCACGAGCTCATCGGGCACGAGATCACCGACGTCCTCGACGCGGCCGACCTCGCCCGCGGGCGGGACACGGCCGCCGCTGCGGCGGCGACGCCGACCACCACCACCACGCCGGCGTCCGACGCCCGCCGAGGGGTCGCGCGGGTGCGGGCGACCGGCGCGTCGTAGGTTGGTGCGGTGCCGATCCCCGAGCCCGAGGTCCCCGATGTCGGGACGTTCCGGCGGGCCGTCGGCCGCTTCGCGACCGGGGTCTGCGTCGTCACCGCCATCGAGGGCGGCACCGACCACGCGATGACCGCGAACGCGTTCACCTCGGTCTCGCTCGACCCGCTCCTCGTGCTCGTGTGCGTCGAGACCGAGGCGCGCTTCCACGACGCCGTGCTCGAGAGCGGGCAGTGGGCGCTGAGCGTCCTCGATGCCGGGGCCCGCCCGGTAGCGGACTGGCTCGCGACCCGGGGCCGCCCGCTCCACGACCAGCTCGAGCGGGTGCCCTTCCGGCGGGGTCCCAAGACCGGCGCGGCGTTGCTGGAGCAGGCGAGCGCGTGGCTGGAGTGCCGGACGCAGGCCGTCTACCCGGGTGGTGACCACAGCATCGTCGTCGGCGAGGTGCTCACCGCCGACGTGGGCCCGGAGGACCACGGGACGCTGGTCTACCACCGCAGCGCCTACACCCGGCTCGGCTGAGGCGACCGGGCAGCGGGCGGAGACAGACTGTCCGGTTCGTCGGGAAAGTGCTATCCCTGGCCGGGCTCGGGGCGGGTCCCCGGCGACGGTCGGGTCACGACGCGCCGCGATCCGGCTCGAACCGTCGGGTCCGCTCCTTACCATGGCCGCGTCGTCCGCATCGGGCCCAGGGCGGTCCGAACGAGGTCGGGAAGGCAGGTCGCACAGTGACGCCGACGGCTCGGCTGGGGTTGGTGGTCGGCGGTGTCCTCGGGGTCGTCGTCGCCGCGTACGTGGGCGCGGGAGCCGCGTTCGCCGGCGAGGTGCCCCGTGGCGGGCACGTCGCCGGCGTGCAGGTCGCTGGCCTCGACCGGGACAGCGCGGTCGCCAAGGTGCGGTCCGCCGCGGCCGGCCAGGGCGCCCCGCTGACGCTCCAGGCCGGCGCCCGGAGGGCGACCGTCGACCGGGCCGCCGCCGGGCTCACGGTCGACGCTGCGAGGGCCGTCGACGACCTCGTCGGGCCGGCGTTCTCGCCCGCGACCCTGTGGCGGCACGTGGCGGGGACAGGTGGTTCGCGGGACAACGGCATCGACCCGGCGAAGCTCACGGCGGCCGTCACGGCGGCCGCGGCGTCCTCGCTCGACGTCGCGCCCGAGGACGGCGGCCTGCGGTTCACCCCGACGGGGGCGGCCCCGGTCGAGCCCGTCGTCGGGCAGAAGGTCGACGTTCCCGCGGCCGTGGCCGCGGTCCAACGCTCGTGGCTCACCGCGTCGGGCGCGATCGAGGTGCCCGTCACGACGGCCGAGCCGAAGGTCGGCCGGGACGAGGTGGACCGGGCGCTCGCCGAGATCGGCACGCCGGCCCTGTCCGGGCCGCTGCCCGTCGTCGTCGGCGACCGCACCGTCACCCTGCCGGCGAGCGCTGTCGCGCCTGCGCTGTCGACCACGGTCGGCACCGACGGCCGGCTCGCGCTCGCCGTCGACGGGAGTGTGCTCGCGGCGGCACTCCTGACGTCCGACCCGGAGATCGGGACGAAGCCCAAGAACGCCGAGATCGTGCTGTCCGCCGGCAGGCCGAAGATCGTCCCGGCGGTCGACGGCGTCAGCATCGACGCCGCGAAGCTCGGCACGTCCGCCGCCACCGCGCTGACGGCGACCGAGGCCGCGGCCCGTACCGTCACCGCCCCGGTCGTCCGCACGGAGCCGGAGCTGACGACCGCGGAGGCCAAGAAGCTCGGGGTCAAGGAGAAGACGTCGACGTTCGCGACGAACCTCACGCCGAACCCCGGCCGGACCGAGAACCTGCGGATCGCCGCGCGGACCGTCAACGGCACCCTCGTGCTGCCGGGCGAGACGTTCAGCCTCAACGGGGTGCTCGGCCGGCGGACGGCGGCGAAGGGCTACAACCCGGCGCCCGCGATCAGCGGCGGCCGGCTCGTCAAGGACTACGGCGGCGGCGTCTCGCAGATGGCGACGACGATCTTCAACAACGTCTTCTTCACCGGGCTCGAGGACGTCTACCACAAGCCGCACTCGTTCTACATCAGCCGCTACCCCGAGGGCCGCGAGGCGACGGTCAACTGGCCCACCGTGGACCTCAAGTGGCGCAACGACTCCCCGTACGCCGTCCTCATCCAGTCCTGGGTCGACACCCAGGTGCACGTGACGTTCTGGAGCACGAAGACCTACGAGATCGAGGCGACGAAGGGGCCGCGCTCGAACTTCCGCTCGCCGAAGACGGTGTACGACGGCAGTACGGGCTGCGTCCCGCAGGACGCGGGCGGCGGCTTCGACGTCACGGTCGGCCGGATCTTCAAGAAGGACGGCCGTGTCGTGAAGCGCGAGACCTTCCGGACGTCGTACATCGCCGAGGACAAGGTGATCTGCGCGCCGAAGCCCGACCCGAGACCGTCGCCGACCGCCACCGGCTGAGCCACGCTCTGAGGGCTCGCCTCCTCAGTCGGGTCGGGGCGCCCGGAGGTAGTCGTAGCGGTGGTGCGGCACGAAGCCCGCCGACAGGTACAGCCGCTGCGCGACCGCGTTCGACTCGGCGGTCTGCAGGTACGTCGACAGCGCGCCGCGCTGCCAGCCCCAACGGGCGATCGCCGCGAGCAGCACCCGGGCCAGGCCGCGGCCGCGGTACGTGGGGGTGACGTCGACGGCGGTCACGCCTGCCCAGCCGTCGGCGACGGAGCCGCGGGCGACGGCGACCGTCCGGGCGCCGTCGCGGACCGACCAGAACGTCTGCTCCGGCGCCGACCGGAGCAGCTCGAGCGCGTGCCCGGGGAGGTCCTGGCCCCTGTACCGGTACGTCGCGAGCCAGTCGGCGTCCGGTTCGGCGGCGCCGTCGAGCGTCAGGGGCTCCGGGAGCGGCGCAGCGACCCGAAGCTCCGCGGTCGGGGCGACGAGGACGAGCGCCGAGGCGTCCGGGACGACCTGCCAGCCGCGGGCCCGCAGCAGCGCGCCGGCGTGAGCCGCGGGCGCGCCGTCCGGGCCGGCGACGCCGGACCCGGAACGGTCCGGGACGCCGCCGTCGACCGGCCCGGCGACGCTCGCCTGCCCCGGCAGGCCGCGCTCGGCGAACCAGGCGCGGACGAACGACTCGGCGACGTCGTCGTCGACGCCCGGCGGCCCGAGCGGGACGACGCAGTTCGCCCGGTTCGTGAATCCGCCCGCGGCCCGCAGCCACCAGCCGCCCAGGTGGGTGGTGTCCTGCGGGTTCCAGTGCCGGGCCATGACGGCGACGAGATCGGTCACCGACAGTGCGAGGTGCGGCGGCGCCGCCCGGCTCGACCGGGGTGGCACCTGCTTGCCGGCGACGACGTCCGCTCGGGCGACGCGGACCTCGCCGCGCGCCGTCCGGACGACCAAGGTGGTGTCGGAGACGTCCACGAGATCACCGAGCGCGTCGGTGAGACCACCAGCGGTGAGCCGGTACCGGACGACGACCCGGCGCCCGACGAGCCCGTCCCACTGCACCGCCACCCGACCCGGCCCTTCCTATGTCGTCCGTCACCGCGCGCCGTCCCGCTCCGGAACGTTCGTGGACCTGCGTGCACGGGGCCCTGCGGCGTCCGCGATACTAGGACCCGTCCCGCTCGCCGCGGGGCGGACGCACTGCCAGGCGGTCAGGCGCCTTACGCCCAGGAGGACTCGTGACGTACGTCATCGCCCAGCCCTGCGTCGACCTCAAGGACAAGGCCTGCATCGAGGAATGTCC
>DAIOGQ010000138.1:0-9977 GCA_036745175.1 Kineosporiaceae bacterium | reverse complement strand
GTCAGCGAGATGACCTCCTCGCCGCGCCGCACCGAGTGCCCGGCGACGTCGATCGTGAGGTCGCCGATCTCGAGCATCTCGGGCGCGGGGTCCTCGGAGCGGCGCAGCCGGGCCCGGACCCGGGCGACGAGCTCCTTGGCCTTGAACGGCTTGACGACGTAGTCGTCGGCGCCGGACTCCAGGCCGAGGACGACGTCGACCGTGTCGCTCTTCGCCGTGAGCATGACGATCGGCGTCCCGGACTCCGAGCGGATCTGCCGGCACACCTCGATGCCGTCCTTGCCCGGCAGCATGAGGTCGAGCAGGACGAGGTCGGGCCGCGTCGCGCGGAACGCCTCGAGGGCCCCGGCCCCGTCCGCGCAGAACACCGGGTCGAAGCCCTCGCCGCGCAGGACGATGCCGAGCATCTCCGCGAGCGCGGTGTCGTCGTCGACCACCAGCACACGACCTCTCATGCCGCCATGGTGTCACCGGCGGGGTCGGACCGGCAGCACACCGTCCCGACGCGCGCGCCGAGCCACGTATCGGGCGTCCCCGCCAGGCCTCCTCGGGATCGGCGTGTGACCCGGCCCCGGGCTCCTGCCGACCGCCGGCCCCCGGGGGCCGCACGGGGTCTTCCCCGATGTGACCCGTCCGCGCGGCCGGTGACGATCCATGCACCGAGAACGACCACCGACCCGAGGAGATCACGATGAACGCCATGCCGTCCGACCTTCCGCCCGCGTCCGCCGCCGCCGGCCCGTACGTCGGCTACCCGGCCGACCCCCTGCCGAGCGCGGGCGGCCCGGCGAGCGTCGCACGACGCCCGCGGACCCTCACGCTCGCGCTCGGTGCGGCCCTGGCCGTCGCCGTGACCACCCTGCTGACGCAGCTGCTCGGGCTGGCGACCGGCCGGGCCGCCGTCGAGGACGAGTTGACGTCCCAGCTGGGGGACGACGCGGATCTGGTGAGCGGGCTCGTCACGGCCGCCGTCGACGAGGCCTACCGCACCATCACCGTCCGCGCCGGGATCGGGATCTTCTTCGCGCTGGTCGCCCTCGTCCTCGTGCTCCTCTCGCGCGGCGCGTCGCTCGTGGGGCGGATCCTGCTGGCCCTCACCCTGCTCGTGTCGGCGCTGCTGACGCTCGTCGTCGTGGCCGACGTCTTCCCCGCGGCGGGCAAGCTCGTCGGGGCGCTCGCCCTCCTGCTCACCCCGGTGGCCGTCGTCCTGCTGTTCCTGCCGCCGGTGAACCGCTACCGGGCCGCACGCCGGACCGCGGGCTGAGCGCCGCCCGGATGCCGGGCCCGCCGACGTCGGCGGGCCCGGCATCCGGGCCGCCGACGGGCGCGGAGGGGGACCCGGCGGCCGAGGCGGACGGCGCGAGCCGGAACCCGGGTCCGGCCGGTAGCGTTCACCCCAGGAGCGCGGCACCGTACGGGAGTCCGATGGGGGAGCGATGAGCCAGGACCCGGGGTGGGGCACGCCGCCGCCCGGCCAGCCGCAGCAGGGCACGCCCCCCGGCCAGCCGCAGTGGGGAGGCCAGCCGCAGTGGGGCGGCCAGCCGCAGTGGGGCGGTGCCCAACCCGGGCAGTGGGGCGGTGCCCCACCCGGGCAGTGGGGCGCTCCGCCACCCGGGCAGTGGGGCGCGCCGCCGCCCGCCCAGCCCGGCTGGGGCGGTGGTGGTCCCGCGATGTGGCTCCAGCGTCCCAAGCCGGGGATCATCCCGCTGCGGCCGGTGACGCTCGGCGAGATCCTCGACGGCGCGTTCCAGGCGATCCGGACCAACCCGCGCACGATGATCGGCGTCTCCGCGGTCATCGTCGCCGTCGCCACCGTCCTGTCGAGCGTGCCCGCGGCCGCCCTCCTCGTCGACGTCGGCCGCAGCTCGCTCTTCGCGCCGGGCTCGCAGGCCGACCTGAGCGACCTCGGCTCGACAATCACCGGTCTGCTGCGCGCCCAGCTGCCGGTCTACGTGGTCACGCTCGTCGCGACCGCGGTCCTGGGGGCGTTGCTGACGATCTGCGTGAGCAACGCGGTCCTCGGCGTGCGGACGCCGTTCGGCGCGCTGTGGCAGCGGATCCGGCCGCGGCTCGGCGCCGTCCTCGCCCTGGCCGTCCTCGTGACCCTGATCTCGCTCGCGGCGAGCGGGATCTTCCTCGTGCCAGGTCTGCTCGTCATGCGGACCGACGCGCTGCTCGGCGTCCTCATCCTCGTCGTCGGGCTCCTGCCGGCCGTCCTGGTCACTCTGTGGCTGCTCGCCAAGCTCGGCCTGGCGGCGCCGGCCATGCTGCTGGAAGACCGCGGCCCGGCCGACGCGCTGCGCCGGTCGTGGGCCCTGACCCGGGGCAGCTTCTGGCGGGTGCTCGGCATCCTCGTGCTCTCGGCGATCATCCAGGGGATCGGCGCGAGCATCGTCGCGACGCCCTTCAGCATCGTCGCCGCGATCCTCACCGGAGGCTTCAGCGGCGACGCCTCGCCCTACCCGAGCTTCGGCGCCAACCTCGTGCAGCTCCTCGTCGCGGGCATCGGCACGACGATCGGCGGTGCGGTCTTCTACCCGTTCAGCGCCGCGGTGACGACGCTGCTCTACCTCGACCTGCGGATGCGCCGCGAGGGCCTGGACGTGGAGCTCGTCCGACACGTCGAGGGCGGTACCTCCGCATGAGCGGTCTGCTCGCGGTGCTGCCGGCCGAGGTTCCCGTCGAGCCCACCCGCCAGCAGGCCCAGCAGTGGGCCGTCGAGGAGCTCGCCAAGCGGGAGTACGCCGAACAGCGCCCCGGCGTGATCGAACAGGTCCTCGACTGGTTCCTCGGCCTGCTCGACCGCGCGCCGGGCCCCGGCCAGGGCACGGCCTCGGTGTTCGCCGTCGTCGTCGGCATCGTCGTCGTGCTGGTCGTCGTCGCCGTCCTCGTCGCGAGCCGAACCCTGCGCCGTCCGCGGCAGGCCGCCGCGGGCGCGGTCTTCGGCGCAGCCGTCGGCCCGGCCGTGACCTACCGGGCCGCCGCTGACGCCGCCGCGGCCCGCGGCGACTGGCGGACCGCGGTCGTCGAACGCTTCCGCGCCGTCGTCCGCGAGCTCGAGGAGTCCGCGGTGCTCGTCCCGCAACCCGGCCGCACCGCCGACGAGGCCGCGGCCGAGGCGGCCCGCTGGCTGCCGGCGCTCGCGCCCGCGCTGCACGCCGCCGCCCGGCTCTTCGACGACGTCCGCTACGGCGACCGCCCCGCGGACGCGGCGGCCGACGCGGCGCTGCGGGCGCTCGACGACGCCGTCCGGGCGGCCCGTCCGGCCGCCCCGGGCGGGTCGGACGACGGGACCGCCGGCGGTTCCGCGTCGGGACCGCCGGGACCGGTGGGACCGGTGGCCGGGGCCGCGGTGCGCGCGTGACCGTCGTCGCCGGCAGCACACCGGACGTCGTCGGCACCGCGGGCAGCTCCGGCGGCAGCGCCGGCAGTCCGCGCGAGCGGCGCCGGCAGTGGGTCTGGGGCGGCGCCGCGGGCGGCGTCGTCGTCCTCGCGGCGCTCGCCGCCGCCCTCACCGTGCCGCCGACGTCCCGGGGCGACCTCGAACCCACGTCGGCCGCGCCGAAGGGCGCTCGCGCCGTGGTCGAGATCCTCCGCCGGCAGGGCGTGTCGGTCGAGACGGTCCGGCGCTCGACGGACGCCGCAGCGGCCGCGACGGCGGGCACGACGCTCGTCGTCGTCTTCCCCGAGCTGCTCGGGCCCGAGCAGCTCGACCGGCTCGCCGTGACCCCGGCCCGGCTCGTCGTCGTGGGCGCCGACCTGCCGGCGCTGGAGCGGCTCGCGCCGTTCGCCCGGGTCGCCGGGGTCGAGGAGGCCAGGGTCGCCGAGCCGACCTGCGACGACCCGGCCGCGACGGCCGCCGGTCCGGCGCGCGCCGGCGGCAGCCAGTACCGGCTCGCGCCCGCGGGCGGCTCGGACGGCTCGAGCACCGGCGGGCCCGCGGTCCTGTGCTACCCGGCGGACGGCTCCCGCGAGCGCGGCAGCCTCGTCGTCGGCCGGGCGGCCGGCCGCGACGTCGTCCTGCTCGGCCAGGCGGACGTCCTGCGCAACGAGCACCTCGCCGCCGCGAACGGCACCGCCGCGCTCGCGCTGCGGCTGCTCGGCACGAGCGACCGGCTCGTGTGGTACCTGCCCGACCCCGGCGAGCTCGCACAGAGCAAGGACGCCCCGACCCTCACCGAGCTGCTGCCGCGCTGGGTGCCCTGGGTCGGCGTCCAGCTGGTGCTCGCCGTCGCCGTCGCGATGCTGTGGCGCGGCCGCCGGCTCGGCCGGCTCGTCCCCGAGCCGCTGCCGGTCGTCGTCCGCGCGGCCGAGACGCAGGAGGGCCGGGCGCGGCTGTACCGGCGGGCCGGCGCGCACGCCCGGGCCGGCGCGACGCTGCGGACGGCGGCGCTGCGCCGCGTCGCACGCCGGCTCGACGTCCCCGTCGACGCGAGCCCGGACGTCGTCGTCGCCCTCGCCGCGCAGGCGACGGGGCTCTCCCACCCGGCGGTCCACAGCGCCTTCCTCGGGCCGGCCCCGACCGACGACCGCGGCCTCGTCCGGCTCGCCGACGACCTCGCTACGGTCGAGGCGGCCTTCACGGCCGCCCCGCAGCACCCCAGCAGCACGTCCCCCAGCAGCACGTCCCCCAGCACGTCACCGGAAGGGTTCCCGAGTCGATGACTGACACCCCTGGCTGGCCCGTCGACCAGCCGCCGCGGATCGCGCCGACCGAGGCCGAGGCCGCCCGCGAGGCGCTGGGCCGGGTGCGCACCGAGGTCGCCAAGGCCGTCGTCGGTCAGGAGGCCGCCGTGAGCGGTCTCGTCATCGCCCTGCTCTGCCGTGGCCACGCCCTCCTCGAGGGCGTCCCCGGGGTGGCGAAGACGCTCCTCGTCCGGGCGCTGTCGGCGTCGCTGCGCCTGACGACGGCGCGGGTCCAGTTCACCCCCGACCTGATGCCGGGTGACGTCACCGGCTCGCTCGTCTACGACGCGCGGTCCGCGGAGTTCGACTTCCGCGAGGGGCCGGTCTTCACGAACATCCTGCTGGCCGACGAGATCAACCGGACGCCGCCGAAGACCCAGGCGTCCCTGCTCGAGGCGATGGAGGAGCGGCAGGTCTCCGTCGACGGCAAGCCCCGCCGGCTGCCCGAGCCGTTCGTCGTCGCGGCGACCCAGAACCCGGTCGAGTACGAGGGCACCTACCCGCTGCCCGAGGCCCAGCTCGACCGCTTCCTGCTCAAGCTGACGATGCCGCTGCCGCCGCGCGAGGTCGAGCTCGAGGTGCTCGCCCGGCACGCGGCGGGCTTCGACCCCCGGGACCTCGAGGCGGCCGGCGTCCGGGCGGTCGCCGGCCCCGAGGACCTGGCGGCCGCGACGCGGGCCGTCCGGACCGTCACGGTCGACCCGGCGGTCATGGGCTACGTGGTCGACGTCGTCCGCGCCACCCGCAGCTCGCCGTCGCTCGCGCTCGGCGTCTCGCCGCGCGGTGCGACGGCCCTGATGGCGACCAGCCGGGCCTGGGCCTGGCTCGCGGGGCGCGACTACGTGACGCCGGACGACGTCAAGGCGCTCGCGCGGCCCACCTTGCGGCACCGGGTCCAGCTGCGACCGGAGGCCGAGCTCGAGGGCGTCAGCGTCGAGGGCGTCCTCGACGGCGTGCTCGCGACGGTGCCGGTCCCCCGCTGACCGATGGCGCTCACCGGACGTGCCGCACTGCTCGCGCTCGCGGGCGTCGTGCCGCTGTGGCTCGCGCCGGGCTGGGCGACCTTCCTCGGCTGGACGGCGATCCTCGTGGTGCTCGTCGGCGTCGACCTGGCGCTGGCCGGGTCGCCGCGCGCCGTCGGGGTCGAGCGGGACCCGCTCGGGTCGGTGCGGCTCGGGACCGGCGTCGAGGCCGCGTTCGTCCTGTCGAACCGCGGCGGACGGCGGGTGCGGGGCGTCGTCCGCGACGCGTGGCAGCCGTCGGCCGGCGCCGTCGACCAGCGGCACCGGGTCGACCTGCCCGCGGGTCGGCGACGCCGGTTCACGACCCAGCTCGTCCCGAGCCGGCGCGGCGACCGGCTCGTCGCCGGCGTCGTGGTCCGCAGCGTCGGGCCTCTCGGGGTGGCCGCCCGGCAGCGGACCGTCCCGGCGCCCGGTCGGCTGCGCGTGCTGCCGCCGTTCACCTCGCGCAAGCACCTGCCGAGCCGGCTCGCCCGGCTCCGCGAGCTCGACGGCCGGGCGGCGCTGCGCGTCCGCGGCCAGGGCACGGAGTTCGACTCGCTGCGTGACTACGTCGTCGGCGACGACGTCCGGTCCATCGACTGGCGGGCGTCCGCGAGGGCAGCCGACGTCATGGTGCGCACCTGGCGGCCAGAGCGGGACCGCCGGGTGCTGCTGATGCTGGACTGCGGCCGCACCGCTGCGGCCCGGGTCGGCGACGAGCCGCGCCTCGACGCCGCGATGGACGCGGCCCTGCTCCTCGCGGCGCTCGCGGCCCGGGCCGGAGACCGGGTCGACCTGCTCGCCGCCGACCGCCGCGTCCGGGCCCGCGTGGAGGGGGCGTCGCGGACCGAGCTGCTCGGTTCGCTCGTCGAGGCGATGGCCCCGCTGGACGCCGACCTCGTCGAGGCCGACTGGACCGTCATCGTCGGCGCCGTCCGGCAGCGGCTCACCCAGCGCGCCCTGGTCGTCCTGCTCACGCCGCTCGAGGCCGCGGCGATCGAGGAGGGCCTGCTGCCGGTCGTGCATCAGCTGACCCGGCACCATCAGGTCCTGCTCGCGTCCGTCGCGGACCCCGAGGTCGCGCGGCTGGCCGCCGCCCGGGGCGACGCGTACACCGTCTTCGGTGCCGCCGCCGCGCAGCGCGCCCAGCTCGACCGCCTCTCGGTCACCGCGGAGCTGTCCCGGGCCGGGGTCGACGTCCTCGACGCCCCGCCCGATGCGCTGCCGCCGATGCTCGCCGACCGGTACCTCGCGCTCAAGGCGGCCGGCAAGCTCTGAGCGCTCGCCGACATCGGCCGGCCGCGGCCCGTTGGGGGCGACCCGGCGCCACGTGCTGCAGGGCTCAGCCCGCGACGGGCCGGACGTCCTCGCGCAGGCCCTGCTCGACGTCCCCGGTCTCCCCCGCGAGCGCCGCGCGCCGCCCGAGGACGCCGACGTAGCCGATGAAGGCGAGCCACACGACGGCTCCGATCGCGATCCGGGCCCACGTCGACAGCCCGGACGGCGTCACGAACGCCTCGACGATGCCCGAGACGAGCAGGACGACGACGAGCCCGAGCGCGACGGACACCATCGACCTGCCCTCGTGGGCGAGGGACTGCGCCCGCGGGACCGGCCCGGGCGCGACCCAGGCCCAGAACAGCCGCAAGCCGGCGCCCGCGGCGACGAAGACCGCCGTCAGCTCGAGCAGGCCGTGCGGCGTGATGAGGCCGAAGAAGAGCGGCAGCCGGTCGTTCGCGGCCATCAGGCCGGCGATGACGCCGATGTTCGCGGCGTTCTGCAGCAGCACCCAGACGACCCCGACCCCGCTGATCCCGAAGGCGATGCACAGGGCCGACACCCACGCGTTGTTCGACCAGACCTGGGCGGCGAACCCGCCGGCGGAGCTCTCGCTGTAGTACGCCTCGAAGTCCACCTCCACGAGCCGGCGGATCTCCTCCTCGCTGCCGACCGCGGCCTGCACCTCGGGGTTGCGCACGACCCACACCGCGAGCGCGACCGCGACCACCGCGCTGGCGACGGCGGACCAGAACGCCCACCAGCGGGCGCGGTGCACCGCGGCGGGGAACGAGACCGTCGCGAACCGCGCGAGCTCGCGCCACAGCGGCTCCTGGCCGCCGGCGATCGCGGACCGGGCCCAGGCGACCGTCGACGACAGCCGCGCCGCGACCGTAGCGTCCGGGGCCGCCGTCCGGACCGCGGACAGGTGGGTGGCCGCGCGCTGGTACAGCGCGACGAGCTCGTCGGCCTCCTCGCCGGACAGCCTGCGGCGGTGGCTCAGCTCGTCGAGCCGGGCCCACTGCGGGGAGTGCACGGCCACGAAGGCATCGAGGTCCACGACGCCAGCCTAGGGGCCCGCGGGGACGACGCCGCGGTGCGTAGCCTGGCCCTGTGAGCTCCCCGACCGGCCCGTTCCCGAGCGGCACCCCGAGCGAGCGGGCGAACGGTGTGCCGAGCGCTCCGCCGACCGGGGCGCAGGGGACCGCTCCGTGGGCCGGGGCGCCGGCCGCCGGTGGGGCGTCCGCCGGTGGGACGTCGGGCCTCGTCGACGTCGACGGCCTTCGGCTGCCCGCCGACCTCGTGACCGGCGAGGCGGTGGTCCTGGAGCTGAAGCCGGCGTCGTTCGCGAGCCGGTCGCTGTCGCTGCTGCTCGACGCGTTCGTCTACCTCGGGCTGCTCTACGTGAGCTTCCTCGTCGTCATCACGATCGCGAGCACGCTCGACGACGCGGGCGCGGCCGCCGTCCTGCTCGTCGACACGATCCTGTTCGTCCTGGTCGTGCCGGTCGCCGTCGAGACCGCGACCCGCGGCCGGTCGATCGGCAAGTACGCGGCGGGGCTGCGGGTCGTGCGGGACGACGGCGGGCCGATCCGGTTCCGGCAGGCGTTCGTCCGCGGGCTGCTCGCGGTGGTCGAGGTGTACGGGCTGCCGTTCGTCGCGCTCGTCAGTGCTCTCGTGTCGGCCCGCGGCAAGCGGCTCGGCGACCTGCTCGCGGGCACGTACGTCATCCGCGAGCGGGGTCGGGTCGCCCTGCCGCCGCCCGTCGTCATGCCGCCGCACCTGGCGGGCTGGGCGGTCTGCGCGGACATCGGCCGGATCCCCGAGCGGCTGGCGCTCGCCGCACGCGGCTACCTCGGCCGGGTCGGGTCGCTGCACCCCGACGCGCGCGGCCGCCTCGGCGTCGCGCTCGCCGACCAGGTCGCCGTGCTCGTCGCACCGACGCCGCCGCCCGGCACCCTGCCCGAGGACTTCCTCGCCGCGGTTCTCGCCGAGCGCACGCGTCGCGAGCTCGACCGGCTGGCCCGCGGCCAGCAGGTCCGCACGGCACGGGACGCCCGCCGGCACGGCGCGCCGCTGCTGTCCGCGTCGAGCCATCGGCTTCTCGGCGACGACTGACGGACCCGCCGCGCCGGTGCTTGATCACCGTGACGCAGAGTCTCTGCCCGCAGATCAGGGCAGAGACGCTGCGCCACGGCGATCACGGGCCGTCCTGGGACGACGCCGCCCGGGGTCAGTACCGGTAGTGGTCCGGCTTGTACGGGCCGGCGACGTCGACGCCGATGTACTCGGCCTGCTCCTTGGTCAGCTGCGTGAGCCGGACGCCGAGCGCGTCGAGGTGGAGCCGGGCGACCTTCTCGTCGAGGTGCTTGGGCAGCACGTAGACCTGTCGCTCGTAGTCGCCGTTCTTCGTGAAGAGCTCGACCTGCGCGATGACCTGGTTCGAGAACGAGTTCGACATGACGAAGCTCGGGTGGCCCGTCGCGTTGCCGAGGTTGAGCAGCCGGCCCTCGGACAGCACGATGACGCTGCGCCGCGTGCGGTCGCCGGTCGCCGGGAACACCCACTCGTGAACCTGCGGCTTCAGCTCGACCTTCTGCACGCCCGGCACGGAGGCCAGGCCCGCGATGTCGATCTCGTTGTCAAAGTGGCCGATGTTGCCGACGATCGCCTGGTGCTTCATCCGGGCCATGTCGGCGGCGGTGATGATGTCCTTGTTGCCGGTCGCCGTGATGAAGATGTCGGCGGTCTCGACGACGTCCTCGAGGGTGGCGACCTGGTAGCCGTCCATCGCCGCCTGGAGCGCGCAGATCGGGTCGACCTCGGTGACGATGACCCGGGCGCCCTGGCCGCGCAGCGACTCCGCGCAGCCCTTGCCGACGTCGCCGTAGCCGAAGACCACCGCGACCTTGCCGCCGATGAGGACGTCGGTCGCCCGGTTGATGCCGTCGATGAGCGAGTGCCGGGTGCCGTACTTGTTGTCGAACTTGCTCTTCGTCACCGAGTCGTTGA
>DAIOGQ010000137.1:0-10111 GCA_036745175.1 Kineosporiaceae bacterium | reverse complement strand
AGCACCCCGAGCACTTGCCGCCAGGACGCCCCGCCGGCCTGCGCGAGCACGACGGCCTCCCGGCGGCGCTCGAGCAGCAGCCGCGCGGCGAGCAGCAGCACGATGCCGGCCGCGGCGAGCAGCGTCGTGAGCAGCAGCCCGCTGAGAGCGTCGACCGGACGCCGGGCGCGCAGATGGTCCAGGACGAGCTCGTCGACCTGCGACGTCGGGGCGAAGACGAAACCGGCGGTCGGACCGTCGTCCCCCGGGACCGCCGCCCGAGACGTCGCCCGCCGGACGGCGGTGACCAGCCGCGACGGATCGACCTGCGCCGCGACCACCGGGTCGACGGAGAACCGGACCGTCGTCGTGACGGTGCCGAGACTCAGCTCCTCGGCGAGCACGGGCAACGACGCCGGGCTCGTGAAGGCGACGCCCGTGTAGAAGACTCCGAGCCGGTCGGTGTAGCCGTACTGCGGGGACAGCGCCATGGCGTCGTTGTTCCAGAACAGGTCCGTGGCCGACAGCGGCTCGAAGGCGCCGACGAGCCGGAACGCGATCCGAGGCGCGTCGAACTCCCCGAAGAGGGGTTCGGCCCCGAAGACGTCGCCGACCTCGAGCTTCGTCAGCTCCAGGGCCCGCCTCGACAGCACGATCTCGACGACGGCCGGCACTCGCCCTGCGGTACCCGCGTCGAGGACGTCCGGCGGGTCCGCCGGCGTCGCGGAGCCGGGCAGCCGGCCCTCGACGATCCGCGCGTGCCGCTGCCACTGCGCCGAGGCCCGCAGATAGAGCCAGCGCCGCGGTCCGATCCGTGGCCCGGGGATCTCGGCCTGCCAGCGTTTCGTCGTCAGCGACCACCAGGGGTCCCCGGCCAGTGGCGGGCCACCAGGCGGCCGGACGGCCTCGATCGGGCCGGCCGCGACGTCGGCCACCGAAGCGACGAGTCGGTCGTACGGTGCTGCTGGATCGGCGTCAGGGCCGCTGACGACGGGGACGGACGCCGCCGCCAGCACGTCGCGGGACGCGGGCGGCGCTGTCGCCAGCGCTGCCAGGAGTCCCCGCTCGCGGACGTCCGCGCGCAGGCTCGGGGCACCGACAGCGAGCAGCGCGCCGCCCGCCACGAGGACGACGAGCAGCAGGACCGCCCAGCGGTCGGTGGTCAGCTGGCGGCGCAGCACGGTCCTGGCCAGTCTCACCGGACCCCCTCCCGTAGCACGGCCGCGACGTCGAGCCGCTCGGCCCGGGCGCCGCGCACCGCCGACGCCGCAGCGACGGCCGCCGCGACGGCGAGCAGTCCGGCCGCGAGCGCGACCCACGGCGGGCGCACCGCCACCGGCGCCGACACCGCGGGGCCGGCGAGCACCGGGGCGACGACGTACGCCAGTGCCACCCCGGCCAGCGCCCCGGTGAGCAGGGACGCCCCGACGACGAGCAGTTGCTCGGCGGCGAGCAGCCGGCGCAGCTCGCCCGGGGCGAGCCCGAGCGCGCGCAGGACGGCGAGCTCGCCCCGCCGGCGCCGTCCGCCGACGGCCTCGCCGAGCACGGCGGCCGCGACGGCGACGACGGCGAGCCCGAGCGCAGCCAGCCGCAGCAGCCGGGTGAGGCCGCCGATGAGCGGGTCGGCGGCCAGGGCCGCCTCGACGTCGCCGCGGGTGGTGACGGTGGGCGGTCCGGCGCCGGGGAGGACGGCGGGCCGGGCGGCGGCCGCGAGCGTCGCCGGCGGCGCCGTTCCGCAGACCCACCACTGCCGGGGTGCGCGCGGCGCCCGGGCAGCGAGGACGTCGAGGACGGCGAGCGAGGCCGCGTCGACGAGGACCGGTGCCCCGCGGACGGCGGCGGCGTCCTGCGCGATCGACGCGGCGGCGACCCCGACGCTCGCGGCGCCGGCGGCGACGTCGTCGGGCAGCGGCTCGGGAAGCTCCGGGAGCACCGCGACGACGCGGCCGGCGAGCCGGACGCCGCTCTCGGCCGTGACCGCGACGTCGCCGCCGGGCCGGACGTCGAGCGCGGCGGCCAGCGCCGCGGGGAGCACGGCGGGGACGGCCCCGACACCGTCGACCAGGTCGGAGAGGTCTGCGGCCACGACGAGCCCGGTGACCGTCGCGGCGTTCCCGCCGGCCGACAGCGCGTCGAGCCGGACGCCGCCCGCCAGGGGCCGGGCGTCCATGCTCGTGAACCGGTCCGCGGACGGGCCGGTCGTCCTCGCGCGCAGCGGGGCGCCGAACCGGACCGGGACGCTGTCGAGCGCGAGGTCCTCGACGTCCAGCGTCGTCCGCCACGGCTCGCCGGTCCCGGGGTCGACGGCCGTCGGGACCCTGACCTGCAGCCCGAGCAGCCGGCGGGTGCCCGCGGGCAGGTCCGCCGCGAGCCGGGCCGAGGCTCCCGGCTGGACCTCGCCCAGCGGGACGGCCGCGACGACGTCGCCGGCCCCGACGACGAGGGCGTCGACCTCGGCGAGACCGGCGACCGCGAGATCCCGCCGGAGGCCGGGCGGGACCTGGACGACGACGGTGGCACGGGCGGTGAGCGACGGTCCCCGGCCCGGCCGACCGGCACCCGCCGGGACCTCGGCACCGGCGGCGAGCAAGGCCCTCGCCGCACCGGACCGCAGCCCGGTGAGCGCGCCCGCCGGGACGGCGCGGCCGCCGAGGGACGTCGCCGGCAGCGTCGCCGGGTCGATCCCCACGAGGCGAGCGGCCGCGTCGCCGGTGGTGCCGGGGACGACGACGACCGGCGTGACGGCGTCGACGCCGACGGTGCCGGACAGGGCGTGCGTCGCGGCGAGCCCGCCCGGGGCACCGATGGTCACCAGGGTGCCGGGGGGAGCGGCGGCGACGACGGCCGGTGCCGCGACGAGGCCGCGGGCCCGGCCGTCGGCCGCGGCCCGCGCGGTCTGCGCGGCCGTCGCGACGAGGACGGCGGCGAGCACGGCGAGCAGGAGCACGGCGACCGGCGCTGCGGGCCGCGCGGCCCGGCGCGACGCGTGCCAGCCCGCGAGGGCCGGGACGGCGTCCGGCCCGCGGCCGAGCGCGGCCGGGCGAGGGTGACGAGGGCTGCGACCGCGACAACGGCGACCGCGCTCACGAGAGCCCCGAGCCCGAGCACGACGACGGGGTCCGTGCCGGCCGCGCCCGGCAACGGTGCGGTCGCAGCGCGGCGCACCTGCCAGCCCGCGACGCCGGCCACGACGAACAGGCCTGCGGCCGCGGGGCCGCGGACGACGGCCGCCCGGCGGGCCGGCCCCCCGGTCAGCGTGCCGCCGGAGCCGCGCGCGGCCCGGGCCGCGGCGAGGTGCGTGGCCTCGGCGAGCAGCGCGACGAGCGCGCCGACGGTGAGCGCCGCGGCCAGGGCGAGCGGCACGGCCCGCACGGTGTCCGCTCGGGTGCCTCCGAGGAGCGACGTCGTCCAGGTCCCGAGCACGGCGGCGGGCAGCGCGCCGAGCACGGCCGCCGGCAGAGTGTCCGCAGCGGCGCTCGCGAGCCGCTGCCCGGTGCCGGCGCCGCGGGCCCGGAGCAGCACGTCCTCGGCGGCGCGCAGGTCCGCGAGCAACCCGGCGGCGAGGGCGGCGAGGGCGCCGACGGCCGCGACGAGGACCGCGACGAGCGCGGACGTCGCCGCGGCGGCGCGGCGCTGCGGCTGCAGCAGGCTCGCGAGCAGGGCGGGCAGCGTGCCGGCCGAGACCCGGGCAGTGCCGGCACCGGCGGTCGGCACGTCCGCGAGGGCGCCGGGCAGGTCCGCCGCGCGGGCGGCGAGGCCGGGCAGGTCGGCCGGGCGGATCGACGCCGGGTCGGGGACCGCACGCCACCACGACGTCCAGCGGACCGGCACCGAGCCCACCGCGGCCGGGTCGACGGCGAGCGGTCCGAGGACACCCGGGCGCAGGGTGCCGCCCAGCTCGAACGGGCCGGCGAGCCAGTACGGGTCCGCGGGGTCGGCCGGCCGCCAGGTGCCGACGACGACGACCTCGGGCGGCACGTCGGCGGAGACGTCGGACCGGTCGAGCCGGAGCCGGTCGCCGGCCCGGACCCCGAGCGCGGCCGCGGCCGCGGCGGCGGCGTGCAGCGAGGCCTCGACGGCACCTGTCGACGTGGTCGCCACCCCCGTGGCGGGCCAGCGGCCGGCGGTCAGCCGGGCGTGCGCGGGCAGGTCCTGCGCCGTCCAGGGCAGCAGCCGCACGGCGGGGGCGGCCCCGTCCCCGCCGGCCGCCCCGCCGGCCACCCCGCCGGCAGGGCCGCCCGGCGCGAGAACCGGAAGCGGCTCGCCGAGCCCCCCGCCGACGACGCGGAACGCGGTGCCCCGCAGCACCTGTGCGAACCGCAGCCGCACGAGCCGGTCCTGGGTCGCCGGGTCGTCGGCGTCCCGGCGGACGGAGACCTCGACGGCGCGGGCGGCCGGGGAGGCTCCCTCGACCGCCGAGGCGAGCCCGGCCGCGAGGACCGCCGGGGCACCCGCGAGGACGACGGTGAGCAGCACCGCGGCGAGCGCGACGACCGCGGCGAGCGCGACGGCGACGCCGGGGGCGTCCCGCGCCCGACGGACGGCGAACCGGGTCCAGGTCACGACCCCGGGCGGCCCAGTCGGTCGGCGAGGCGCCGGCAGGCGATCTGCACCGGGTCCCACACCGGCGAGAAGGGCGGTGCGTACGACAGGTCCATCCCCGCGACGTCGTCGAGGTCGGCGCCCAGCCACAGTGCCGCGGCCGCGGTGTCGATCCGCTTCCCCGCCCCCGGTCCGCCGACGATCTGAACGCCGAGCAGCCGCCTGGTCGCGGGGTCCGCGAGGACCTTGACGGCGATCGGCGCGGCTTCGGGCATGTACCCGCTCGCCGTCGTCGACTCGGTGACGAGGCTCGCGACCTCGCGGCCGCTCGCCCGGGCCTGCTCGGTGGTCGGGCCGGTCCGGGCGATCTCGAGATGGACGCCGTTCGCGACGAAGCGGGTGATCGCCGTGCCGAGCACGCCGCCGAAGCGGACCATCGCGTCGTCCGTCCGGCCGGCCGCGAGGTTCTCCCCAGCGACCCTGCCCTGTTTGTTCGCATGCGTGCCGAGCGGCACGTAGACCCGCAGGCCGCCGTGCCGCTCCAGGTGCTCGCAACAGTCCCCGGCCGCCCACACGCCGTCCGCGACCCGCTGCCGGTCGTCGGGCAGCAGCCCGCCGTGCGCGCCGAGCGGCAGGCCGGCCGCGGCGGCGAGCCCGGTGCGCGGACGGACCCCGAGGCCGAGCGCGACGAGGTGGCCCTCGAACCGTTCGTCGCCCGCGCTCACGCACGTGACCCGACCGTCCGCGCCGGTGCTCAGCGTGTCGACGTCCACCCCGACCCGGACCGTCACGCCGGCCTCCCCGAGCGCAGCGCGGACCCGGGCGCCGAGGTCGGGGTCGAGCGACCCCATCACCTCGTGCCGGGTGACGAGCGTCGTCTCCAGCCCCCTGCGGGCGAACGCCTCGGCCATCTCCAGCCCGATGTAGCCGCCCCCGACGACGACCCCGCGGACCGGGCGCCCGTCGGGGCCCAGCGCGACACCGGACGGCGAGCGACGGTCGGTCACGTCGCCGAGCATCGCGAGCCACGCGGCACCGTCGTCGAGATCCTTGACGGCGCGCACCCCGCCGACGGGCCCGCCGTCCTCGGCGACCGCCCACGGCGGCACCCGCGGTGCGGCACCGGTCGCCAGGACGACGTCGTCGTAGGCGTGCGTCGTCCGCTCACCCGTGCGCAGGTCGTGCGCGGTCACGGTGCGCGCGCCCGTGTCGAGCCCGATCACCTCGACGCCGAGCCGCAGGTCGATGCCGGCCGCGCGGTGCTGCGCGGCGGTCCGTGCGACGAGCCGGTCGCCGCCGTCCACGTCACCGGCGACCCAGTACGGGATGCCGCAGGCGGAGTAGGAGGTGTGCGACGTCCGCTCGAACACCGTGAGGGCGATGCCGTGGCCGCGGGCGCGCGCGGTCCGCAGGGCCTGGTGCGCCGCACTCATCCCGGCGGCGTCCGCACCCACGACGACGACCCGCTGGACGCCGGGCGAGGCGTCACGGGGGGCGTCCGGGCGAGCACGGGGCGGCGAGCTGGACAACTGTTCCTCCTGTGGACGCTTACCCTCGCACGTCGGCGAGGGCGGGCGAAGGGACGTCGCCGTAGAGTCCGGCCCATGAGCGAGCGCCGCCGGATCGACTGCTGGCTGACCGACATGGACGGTGTCCGATCCTCACCGCGCGTGACCTGCGGGCCCGGCTCGCGGCGTCCGGGCTCGACGTCCCGGAGGAGGCGATCTGGACGTCGGCGCTCGCCACCGCGCAGTTCCTCGACGACCAGCACCCGGGCGGCTCGGCGTACGTCATCGGCGAGGCCGGGCTGACGACGGCGCTCCACGAGATCGGGTACGTGCTCACCGACACCGACCGGGACTACGTCGTCCTCGGCGAGACCCGGACGTACTCGTTCGAGGCGATCACCAGGGCGATCCGGCTCATCGACGCGGGTGCGCGGTTCATCGCGACGAACCCGGACCCGACCGGCCCGTCCGCCGAGGGCCCGCTGCCCGCGTGCGGTTCGGTCGCGGCGCTCATCTCGACCGCGACCCGGGCGACGCCGTACATCGTCGGCAAGCCGAACCCGATGATGTTCCGGTCTGCGATGAACCGGATCGACGCCCACTCGGAGACGACCGCGATGATCGGCGACCGGATGGACACCGACGTCGTCGCCGGCATGGAGGCGGGACTGGAGACCTACCTCGTGCTCACCGGCTCGACCGCCCGGGCCGATGTCGACCGCTTCCCCTGCCGGCCCTCGCACATCCTCGACTCGGCCGCGGACCTCGTCGACCTCGTGCGATGGCGCCGCGGCGCTCAGCGCCTGAGCACCTGCCGCATGACCATCCGCGTCTCGATCGACGTGACGCCGGGGGTGAGCCTGATCGCCTGGACCGCCTCGTGCAGCTCTGCCTGGGTGCGGGCCCGGACCCGGATCTCGTAGTCGATGGTGCCGGCGAGGTCGAGGACCTCGACCACCGCGGGAATCGTGCGGAAGCCCGCCTCCATCGCCGGCGCGTCGGCGTCGATCGTCGTGGTGACGTGGACGACGGCGGTCCACGGGGTGCCCTCGACGGCCGGGTCGAGCAGCACCGTGTAGCCGCGCACGACCCCGACCGCGTCGAGCCGGCGCATCCGCTGGGCCACTGCGTTCGCCGACAGCCCGACGGCGGCCCCGAGGTCGCGGTAGGACGCGCGGGCGTTCTGGAGGAGCAGACGGAGGATTCGCCCGTCGGTGGCGTCCATGCTGCGGTTCCTCATCGGCTGCTCGACCACGGTTTCATGCTGCCAGACGAGATCTGGTCGCATGGACGCATGGTCACCACGTCCGCCGTCCGGCCCCGTCCCACCGTCCGCTCGCTCCTGCCGCGCCCCCGTCGTCCGCCGATGTCGTCGTCGACGCTCGCCGTCGTCGCCCTGCTCGCGGTGACGCTGACGTGGGGCTCGACGTTCCCGCTGCTCAAGGACGTCGTGACCCGGGTGCCGGTGCCGGACCTGCTGGCCGTCCGGTTCGCCGTGGCGACCTTGGCGCTCGTCGCCCTGCGTCCCACCGCGCTGCGCGGGCTGTCCTCGCGCACGGTGCTCCAGGGCGCGGTGCTGGGCCTGGGCTACGGCGTCGCGCAGGTTCTCCAGACGCTTGGTCTGCAGCACACGTCCGCCGCGGTGTCGGGCTTCGTCACGAGTGCGTACGTCGTCCTGACCCCGGTGCTCGGCGCCCTGGTCCTGCGCCGCCGCGTGACGCCCGTCGTCTGGGCCGCCGTCGTGATCTCGACGCTGGGCCTCGGCGTCCTCTCGCTGCGCGGCCTCGCGATCGGCGCCGGCGAGCTGCTGACCCTGCTGTCGGCGGCGTTCTTCGCGCTGCACATCCTCGGCCTCGGCGCCTGGGCGACGGCGCGCGACGCGTACGGCGTCGCCGTCGTGCAGCTGGCGGTCGTCACCGTGGTCTGCGCGGCCGCCGCCGCACCGGGCGGGATCGCGCTGCCGCGCACCGGGGCGGACCTGCTCGTCGTCGGCTACCTCGCCGTCGTGGCAGGGGCCGCGGCGCTCGTCGTCCAGACCTGGGCCCAGGCGCACATCGCGCCGGAGCGGGCCGCCGTCGTCATGACGCTGGAGCCGCTGTGGGCGGCCGGGTTCGCCGTCGCGCTGGGGGGCGAGACGCTCGGCCCCCGGGTGGCGCTCGGCGGCGCGCTCGTGCTGCTCGCGATGCTCGTCTGCGAGCGGCCGGACCTGCCCGCCCGCGGGTCGGCCGCGGTGCGCACGCTCGTCGGCCGGCTGCTCAGGGCGGCCCGCTCCCGGGAGGGCCGACAGCCCGGCTTCACCCGCACGCAGCGGCCCTGGCCGGTGAGTCAGGCGGCGATCTGCCCGCAGTGACCGCGGGAGTCGTAGCGGACGACACGGCGGCACGATCTCACGCATGCCTCGGCCGACGAACGGGGAGCCGGACGACGGGCCGCGCGTCGGCGGACCGGCCGACCTCGGTGAACCCCGCGGCGAGGAAGGTCGTCAGCGTTCCCACGAAGAGCTCCGGGTGACCGATCTTGCCTCGCCGGGCCACGTCGACGGGGTAGCCCTCGACGACGTCCGCGCCGCCGTCCCGGGCCAGCGCCACCGCACCGTTGAGGAGAGCGGTCGTGACCCCCGTCCGGCGGAACCGGTGGTGGACGACGAAGCAGGTGACGGCCCAGACCCCGCCGACGGGGCCCGGCACGCTGGCGGCCTGCAGCGCCCGGGCGTCGGCGGCGTCGAGTGCGACGCCGGCCGCGGCGAGCTTGCGGGAGGCCCGCAGCCGGACGTACGAGGCCCGCGGCGCGACCGCGCACCAGCCCGCCGGCTCCCCGTCGACGGACGCGATCACCCCCGGCGCCCGGACGCCACCGCGGACCTGGCGCTCCAACGCGGCCCGTCGCTGCTCCACGGGCGTCTGCTGCCAGGCCCGCGTGCCGAGATGGAACCACTGGCACCAGCAGTGCCCGCTGTCTCCGGTCGTCGCGAAGACGGCGGTCACGTCGTCCCAGGCCTCGCCGGTCGCGGGCAGCACCTCGACGGTCATGCGCCGAGCCAACCATCCACCCCGGACAGCATCGGTCCGCCTCGACCGGGTCGACCGGCGGGTCGGGTCAACCGGCGCGCGCGGCCGAGGGCAGGGACGCCTCCGTCGTGAGGTGCCCCGGGCCGGGGCGCGGACGCCGCGGCTCGCGGACGCCGGCGAGCCCGCCGTCGTCCGGCGGGTCCTCGTCCCACGGGTCGTCGTCGCTGTCGAGACCGGCCGGCGGGAGCCACGGCGGCTCTGTGCCTCGCCAGGGCGCCCTCCAGTCGGCGACGCCGCCGCGCAGGACGACGTCGCGCGCGTCCCGACGCCGCGGGGCCAGACCGGCCGGGACGCCGGCGAGCCCCGATGCGGGGAGGGCCTGCCAGTACTCGGGGCTGCCCAGCGGGGTCCCGGCGAGCGTCTGCCAGCCGATCGTGGCACGACCCACGACGAGAGCGACCGCGTCGTCCGGCGAGGCCGCCCGGACGTCCGCGAGAACAGTGAGCCGGGCGCCGTCGTAGAAGCTGAACCGCAGGCCGCGCACACCGGCGCGACGGAGCACCTCGCCCCCACGCGCCACCTTGCCGTTCTCGACGGCCCACACGGCGAACACCTGGAACCTGGCCACGCGACCTCCCCCCAGTCGGTTCCAGGATGCTCCGCGAACCCGCCGCTGACCAGCCCCGGGGCGCTGCCGCGGGCTGCACGCCGGCGTCGTCGGTGGCCGGAGCCGTGACCCCGGCGGGACCGGGCCGGGGCCCCACCTGGTGCGCTCCGGCTGCTCCACGGGGTTCACTTCGGCTGCTCCACCGGGTGCGCTCCGGCTCCTTTGCTCTGCCCGCACATCTGAGGGCAGGGCGCATCGCCTCTGCACGACACCGGTGGCGCCCACCGCCGCACGGCTGCGGTTGCTCCTGCCCTCAGATGTGAGGGCAGAGCAAAGCACCGGGAAAGGCCCCCTCCCCCCCGCGGGCCGGCGTACGGGCCGGCGTACGGGCCGGGCCCGGGCCGGAGCCGGCGGCGGTGACCCGCCGAGGTGCTCGCGGCTACGCCGTGGGCGCCGCGTGGGCCCGC
>DAIOGQ010000136.1:0-10150 GCA_036745175.1 Kineosporiaceae bacterium | reverse complement strand
CCTTCGGCGAGCTCACCGACCTGTACCGGCACCTCGAGGCCAAGGTCGTCGTCTACGTGAACAACTCCGCCCGCAACTTCCAGTCGCTCGTCGCCCGCTCGATGGTCCACGTCCACCTGAACCACGGCGAGAGCGACAAGCTGAGCATGGTCAGCAACCAGGTCAAGGCCTACGACCGGGTCTTCGTCGCCGGGGACGCCGCCGTCGCCCGGCACCGTGCCGCACTCATCGGGTTCGACCTCGACCGGCTCGTCCCGGTCGGCCGGCCCCAGCTCGACCTGCGGCAGGCGCCCGCGCTGCCCGCGAGCCCGCGCCGCACCGTGCTGTACGCCCCGACCTGGGAGGGCGAGGAGCCGTCCAACAACTACACGTCGGTCGACGTCATGGGACCGCGGATCGTCGCCGAGGCGCTCCGGCTGCCCGACGTCCGCGTCGTCTACAAGCCGCATCCCCGGGTCGTCACGAGCACCACGCCGCCGGTGGTCGCGGCGCACCGCGAGATACTCGACCTGCTCGGCGCGGCGGATGCCGTCGACCCGGACGCCGGGCACGTATACCCGCCGGAGGCCGACATCCTCGCCGTCCTCGGCTCCTGCGACCTCATGGTCACCGACGTCTCGTCGGTCGGGCTCGACTTCCTGTACCTGCACGCCGACAAGCCGCTGCTCCTCGCCGACCGGTACGCCGACCCCGACCGGCTCCGTGAGGCGGCACCGGTCAGCCGCTGCGCCGACGTCGTCGTCCCGTCCGGGCTCGACGGGCTCGCGGGCACCCTCGGCGCGCGGCTCGCGGACGACGTCCATGCCGCGGCGCGGGCCGGGATGCGCCGGCACTACTTCGGGGACCGTGCCGTCGGCGAGAGCACCGCGTGCTTCGTGGCCAGGATCGGCGAGGCGATCGAGATCCGCGACCGGCAGGTGCTCGAGCGGGCGGTCGCCCCCGAGGCCGTCGCCGCGGCCGCGCTCGGCGCCCCGGGCTCCTTCGGCGAGCGGACGTTCGACGACGTCGTCGCGGGCTCGCCACCCGAGCGGGCCACCCGGACAGCCCGCACGGCGTCCGTGCAGGCCGTCGTGCTCGCGGCGGGCCACGACACCCGGCCGGGGATGCCCTTCCCGGAGCTGCTCACGCCGCTCCGCGACGGTCGGAGCATCCTCACGCACGCGCTCGACACCCTCGCCGAGGTCTTCGGCGAGGGCCTGCGCGCCGGCGTGGTCGTCGGGCTCCGCCCCGACCTCGTGATGGCTGCCGTCGCGCCGGAGCACGCCGTGAGCTTCGTCCTCAACGAACGCCATGAACGGACGGGCACGTCGAAGAGCCTGCTCAAGGCTCTCCGGGCGTCCGGGCCGGGCGGGGTCCTGTGGCTCGACGGCGCCGTCGTGCCCGACGCGCGCCGGCTGGAGGGGGTCGCCCCGTTCGTGGCCCGCGAGCAGACGTTCGTCTGCGTCGACGACACCGCGGCGGGCGACGAGGCCGTCACCTACCGGGTCGACGACTACGGTTTTGTTACCGTGTTGTCGAAGAGCGTCACGGGAGGCCTCGGTGAGGCCGTCGGGATCAACTACATCGCGTCCCAGGACAAGGCGGCGCTCGTCGAGCACCTCGAGCGCTGTGCGGACCACGACTGCGTCGAGCGCGGGATCGAGACCGCGATCGCAGCAGGACTCAAGGTTCGGCCGGTGGACATCTCCGCGCACGTCGCCGTGCGGGTGGACGTCACCGCAGACCCGGAGCGTGTCAACCAGGAGGTGAGCAGGTCCGTCACGTCCGCCGCGTAGCACCGGGCGTCGCCCGGTCGGCGCGACCGGTGCGACGGCGCTGTATGGGTGCCAACGGTGTCTTCGGGTCCGCAACGGTTCTGCTCGGCCACCGCGGCTGCGGTCGCGGCGTCGTCGCGGGGTTCGGTGAGAACACCCTCGAGTCCTTCCTGGCGGCCGTCGAGTTCGGGATCGACTGGCTCGAGGTCGACGTCCGGCGGACCAGCGACGACGTGCTCGTCGTCGCGCACAACCCGGCCCGGGACGACGGCACCTTCTGGGCCGACCTCTCGGGCGCGCAGGCGCGGGCGAGCGGGGTCGTGACCCTCGAAGGCCTCCTCGAGGCGCTGCCCGCGGGCATCGGCGTGGACTTCGACGTGAAGACCTCGCTCGAGGACGCCCCCCGCGACCGCGCCCGGACGACGATGGGCCTGCTCGGCCCGCTCGTGCGCCGCGAGGCGTCCCGGCGGCCCGTCCTCGTGACGTCGTTCGACGCGGCGGCCCTGGAGATCTGCCACGAGCAGGCACCGCTGGTGCCGCGCGGGCTCATCACCTGGGTCGAGTTCCCCGTCGGGCACGCCGTCGCCTCGGCGGCGCACCTCGGCGTCCAGGTGCTCGCCCTCCACGGCGGGTCGCTCAAGCCGAACCGGCGCGAGCCCAAGCACCTCCAGCGGCCGCTGCGCCGGGTCGTCGACGTCGCGCACACCAGCGGACTCGAGCTCATGGCGTGGTGCCCCGGCGTGGCGTTCGCCCGACGGCTCGTGGCGGCCGGCGTCGACGCCCTGTGCGTCAACGACGTGCCCACCGTCGTCCGCGAGCTGCGGGCGGCGTCCGACCGGGCCGGCCGGCGCGCCGCCCTGTCGGCGTAGGCCGACCGGGCGGACCGGGCGGACCGGGCCGACACAGGGTCGGAACGGTTGCAGGGCGGCTCGACGGCGGAGCGTCCGTGCGGCGTGTCGGTCGTCCCGCGCGGGCGAAAGCGGTTAGAAATGCAGCAAGGCCCCTCGCAGTATGCGTGCGAGGGGCCTTGCCGGTGGTCGTGGCCTGCCGGGTCCGCCCGTGCGGACACCGTTGCCGGTGGCCGCCCGTGCGGTCCTTCGGGCCGGTCCCGCCGCCGTCTCCTGCGGCCCGTCTACCCTCGAGGGGGATCGCCGGACCACCGTCCTCGGTGGCGTCGCCTGCCGTCGGCCTCATGTCGCGCACCCGGTGCCGAGGCTCCGCATGCGCTCCTTCGACCGCGAGACCTCGATCCGCAGACGCCCCGGCGTGGCCGGAGCCACTCGACCCGTTCGCCCCTCGACCGACACCCTCCGGGTCTCCCCGGCGGGCCGTCGGCCTCGGGCGCGCCCGAGCCGGTACCGCTGCGCCTGTTTCCTTCGGTCCCGCACCGCCGGTTCACGTGGTCCCGGAGCCGGTTGCTACGTCCTCACCCGGGTCGCCCCGCGATCGGTCGCGCTCACCTGCTCCGCCCCGGCCCCCGCGGTCTCCCACGAGGATCGGATCCCCCGGAGTCTCCTCCGGGCTCGACCACCGTTCCCGGTGGCGTGGGAGATTTCTACTCCCGTCCCCGGGGGCCGCGCAAGGGGTTCGGCGAAGATTCTCGGCCGGCGAAACCTGTTGAGCCCCAACGGCTTTGGCGGCCGTCGACAGCCTGTGGACGAGCCTGTGGGGAACGTGTGAAGAACTGGTCCCGGACGGTGGACATCGTGTGCACGCAGACCCACCAGCCTGTGTACAACGTGTGGATCACCGCCCACCGTGATCACCCGACGCCGGACGGCGACACCGAGAAAAATCATGGTCCGAGCGACCCCAGCTGCCTCCGGGACGTCCACCCGGCACCGCCGAGCGGACGGTGGACCGGGCCGGGGGGATCGCCGACTAGGGTGACCTGCGTGAGCGACGTCCTCGGACTGCCGGGGCACCTCGCCGATCCCGGCAGGTGCCTCGTCATGGGCGTCGTCAACGTGACCCCGGACTCCTTCAGCGACGGCGGACTGTGGTTCGAACCGGACGACGCCGTCGAGCACGGCCTGAGGTTGCTCGCCCACGGCGCCGACCTCCTCGACGTCGGCGGTGAGTCGACCCGGCCCGGTGCCGACCGGATCCCGATCGCGGAGGAGCTCCGCCGCGTCCTGCCCGTCGTCTCGGGGCTGCGCAGCGCGGGGGCGGTCGTGAGCATCGACACGATGCGCGCCGAGGTCGCCGACGCGGCGCTCGCCGCCGGCGCGCACATCGTCAACGACGTGAGCGGCGGCCTGGCCGACCCGCAGATGGCCGCGCTCGTCGCCGACGCCGGGGTGCCGTTCGTCGCGATGCACTGGCGCGGGCCGAGCAGCCGGATGGAGCAGCTGACCTCCTACGCCGACGTCGTCGAGGACGTCGCCGCCGAGCTCTCCGCACGGCTCGACGCCCTCGTCGCCGCCGGCGTCGACCCGCGGCAGGTCGTCCTCGACCCGGGGCTGGGCTTCGCGAAGAAGCTGCACCACAACTGGTCCCTGCTCGGGCGGCTCGACCGGCTCCGCGCCCTCGGCCGCCCGCTGCTCGTCGGTGCGTCCCGCAAGCGGTTCCTCGGCGCCCTCGTCGCCGGCCCCGACGGTGCCCCGGCGCCGGTCGAGGACCGGGACGCCGCGACGGCGGCCACGAGCGCCCTGGCCGCCCTGGCCGGGGTGTGGGCGGTCCGCGTTCACGAGGTGCGGTCCTCGGTCGACGCGGTCAAGGTGGTCGCGGCCGTCGAGCAGGCCCGCCGGGCGGACCCGGGCGGCGTCGGTACGGTGACAGGACGACAGGAGTGGGGATGATGCTTCCACCGGTGCTCGACGCGTACGGGCGCCCCCTGGACCAGATCCGGATCGTCGGACTGACCACAACGGGGCACCACGGCGTCTTCGAGCACGAGCGGCGCGACGGTCAGGACTTCACCGTCGACGTCATCCTCCACATCGACACCCGCGCCGCCGCGCTCAGCGACGACCTCGACGACACGGTCGACTACGGCTCGCTCGCCGTCGACCTTGCCGACGCCGTCCGTGGCCGGCCTGTCAACCTGGTCGAGACGCTCGCCGGCCGGCTCGCCCTGATGTGCCTCGGGGACCCCCGCGTCGCCACCGCCGACGTGGTGCTCCACAAGCCGCAGGCGCCGATCCCCGAGTCCTTCGCGGACGTCATGATCGTCGTGCGGCGCAGCCGGGTCGACCTCCAGGACGGCATGCCGGGCGAGCAGTACGCCGAGGCGGTCGCGCCGCCCGCCGAGTGGCCGCAGGACGGGCCCTCGCAGTGACCTGCGGCAACGCCGCCGGCCTCGACGAGGCTCCGGCGCGGCCGGTGCGCGCCGTCCTGGCCCTGGGCACCAACCTCGGTGACCGGGCCGCGACCCTGCAGGCCGCGGTGCTTGACCTCGACGCCTTCGAGGGCGTCCGGGTGCTCGCCGCCTCGCCGGTCGTCGAGACCGACCCGGTCGGCGGTCCGGGGCAGCCGGACTACCTCAACGCGGTCCTCGTCGTCGAGACGACCCTGTCGGCCCTCGACCTGCTGGCCGCCTGCCAGCAGGTCGAGGCCGAGCACGGCCGCAGCCGCTCCGTGCGCTGGGGCCCGCGCACCCTCGACGTCGACGTCGTCGACTACGAGGGGACTCTCGCCGCGACGTCGGTACTCGTCCTGCCGCACCCGAGGGCCGCGGAGCGCGCGTTCGTCCTCGTGCCGTGGCTCGCCGTCGACGGCGACGCCGTCCTGCCGACCGGGGGCGGGCCGGTCGCCGTCGCCGACCTGCTCGGCCGGCTCGGTGACGACGGCGGGGTGCGTGCGCGGCCGGACCTGCGGCTCGAGGTCCCGACGTGACCCCGGCCCGGGTGTCGACAGCGGCCGTGCTGGCGGTCGCCGTCGCAGCGCTCGTCTGGGCCGGGCTCGGGCTGTGGACCCGCAGCGGCGGGACGTACCTGCCGCTGCCGTGGACCGCGGTCGCGGGCACCGCGGCCCTCGCCGTCGCCGTGGTCGCGGCCGGGCTGCCGGTGCGGCGCTGGGTCGGCGGACGGCGCGACCGGCCGCTCGACCCCCTCGTCGCCGCTCGGACGGTGGTGCTCGCGAAGGCCGCCGCCTACGCCGGCGCGCTGCTCGCCGGCTGGTACGCGGCGCAGGGCCTGGTCATCCTTCCCGACCTTGTCGGCGTCCGGCGGACGCGGTTCGCCCTCGCCGTCGCGGCGACGCTCGCGGCGGTGGCGGTCAGCCTCGCCGGCTTCCTCGTCCAGCGGTGGTGCCGGGTGCCCCCGGACGACGACGCGCGCCCGGGCGGCGACGCCGGCGAGGGCTGACGGGGCCCGCCGCCGGACCGGGACGTTCGTCCGGGATCGCGGCCACGGTCGATGACATCCGGATGACATCGGCTCGCTCTGAAGAAGGTCCCGGGTCCTCGAGACGGCGGTGCGCCGAACCTATCCCTGAACGGCGGGTCAGGGGACCCGCCGCCGCCGAAGGGGCTTCGTCATGACCGTCACCGGGGCAGGGTCTGCACACGTGAAAGCATCGAACCGGCTGCTGGACAAGGGGTTGTCCCGCCGGTCCTTCCTCGCGGGGACGGGCGTCGTGGCCGTCGTCCCCGACTGGCTGCTCGCCCACGCGTCGTCCACCGCGCCGCTCGCCCGCACCACGGGCGCTGCCCTCGCGGCCGCCGCTGCGCGCGCGTCGGCACCCGGCGCGGCCGTCCAGCAGGCCGCGTCGCTGCCCGCGTCGTACGTCGCGAGCCCGCCGCTGGAGAAGTTCGTCCGGCCGCTGCGCGGGGTGTTCCCGTTGGACCCGGACGGCATCCCGGTCGCGGTCCCGGACGGCAGGCGGTCCTACCTCGGCGGCCGGCTCGTGGCGCGGCACTACACGATCGCCATGAACGAGTTCACCGACGTCCTGCACCCCCGCCTGCCAGAGACGACCCTGTGGGGCTACCACGCGACGACGAACCTCGGTGGCCCCGTCCCGCAGCGTCACCTCGGCGGGATCCTCGTCGCCGAGAAGAACGTGCCGGTGCAGATCACGTTCCGCAACGCCCTTCCGCCGCAGCACATCCTGCCCGTCGACCGGACGCTCATGGGTGCCGACGACGCCGAGAACCGGGCCTGCGTCCATCTGCACGGCGGCCTCGTGCCGTGGGTCAGCGACGGTGGACCCTTCACCTGGTTCCGGCCGAAGGCAGGCGTGGACGACCCCGGTCCGTTCTACGGCCCGAGCGCGGAGTCCGGCGCGCTGAACATCTACCGGCGGATCGACCCGAAGCTGCCGATCGGCAGTGCCGAGCACTGGTACCCGATGCGGCAGAGCGCGCGGTTCCTCTGGTACCACGACCACGCGATCGGGACGACGCGGCTCAACGCCTACGCGGGGCTGGCCTCTGCCGTGCTCGTGCGCGACAACTTCGAGCGTGCGCTGACCCTGCTCGGCCTGCCGAAGTTCGTCGAGAACGGCGGCAACGAGATCCCGCTCGTCATCCAGGAGAAGATCTTCGCGCCGGTCGACGACTCGTCGTTCCCAGGAAGCGCCAAGGCCCCGGGCAGCCTCTGGTACCCGTACCGCTACGACACCACGGTGTTCGGTGTGGCCGACGGGACGGACCCGATGCAGCTGCCGTCGGTGTCGGCGATCCCCGAGATGTTCGGCGACACCATGCTCGTCAACGGGGTCGTCCACCCCAAGGTCGCGCTCGAGCCGCGGCGGTACCGGTTGCGGGTCCTCAACGCGACCCAGGCGAGGTTCCTCAACCTCCAGCTCTACGTCGAGACCGCGCCGGGCTCGGGGCTGCCGGACTTCGCCCAGCCCGGTCCGGACTTCCTCGTCATCGGCACCGAGGGCGGGTTCCTCGCCCGGCCGGTCGTCGTGCCGTCCGGCCGCCGCCTCGACGTCACCGTCGTCGTCGACCCCGACACCGACGAGGTCGTCGGCCGCGAGGTGGACCCGGCCGCTCCCGGCGGGAGCCTGCTCACGGCGCCGGCGGAGCGGTACGACGTCGTCGTCGACCTCTCGGCGTACGCCGGACGCTCGCTCGTCCTGTACAACGACGCGCCCGCTCCCTTCCCGGGCGGCGGTCCCGAGTGGGATGGTCCCGTCGACGCGTCCGGGGTCCTGCTCAACCAGCGGCTCCTGCGGATCGATGTCGCACCCGCGCGCACGGGCAGGGCCGACCCGTTGCTCCGCATCACGCCGTCGACCCGCCTCGCGGCGTCGCCGCTGTCGGGGGTCGACCGCGCGCTCGTCGGCTCGTGGGCGACGAACACGACGGCGCCGCTGCCCGTCCCGGCGGGCGTGAAGGTCCGCAACCTCACTCTCAACGAGCTCTTCGACGAGCACGGCCGGCTCATCCAGATGCTCGGGACGGACATGTTCGCCGCGGCACCGGCCGGCTACACGGTGCCGGACGACGCGATGGGGACCCCGCTCACGGCGGCCATGATGTACGCCGCTGCCGCGACCGAGACGCCGAGGGCAGGCACGGTCGAGGTCTGGCGGATCGCCAACCTGTCGATGGACGTGCACCCGATGCACTTCCACCTCGTCAACGTCCAGGTCCTGTCGCGGCAGCCGTTCGCCGAGTACATGGTCGGGCCCGACGGGATGGGCATGCCGATGGGCCTGGGGCCGCAGCGCGGCCCCGAGCCGCTCGAGCTCGGATGGAAGGACACCGTCCGGATGAACCCGATGGAGGTCACGACGGTCGCCATGCGGTTCGACCTGCCGCCCGTACCGTTCGCCGTCCCGGCCAGCCCGCGCACGGGCGGCAACGAGTTCGTCTGGCACTGCCACATCCTCGAGCACGAGGAGCACGACATGATGCGCCCGCTCGTCGTCGAGGGCAGCAACCCGCGGCTGAGGTGACGCGCGGCCCGGCCCGCGCGGGTCAGCGCGGGCGGGCCTGCGGGTCGTGCGGCCACGCGAGCCGCTGCTCGAGGTCGACATGCTCCGCAGCGGCGTGCGCCGGGGACGGTGGGTACCTGTCCGGTGGGTACCTGTCCGGCGGGGCGTAGGCCGGCGGCGCGGCGTACGCGTGCGGCGGGTCGTAGGCCTGGGCCGGGGCGAAGGCCTGCGGCGGAGCGTTCCCGAACAGGCCCAGGCCGTCCTGCGGCGGCGGTGACGGCGGCCCGCCCGCCGCCGGTCGCGCCCGGTCGGCGAGGGACCGTTGCAGGCCGGCCACCTCCTCGGTGAGCCGGCGGACCCGCCGCCCGGCCCAGACGAACCGGCCCAGGAGCATGCCGAGGACCGCGGCCGCGACGAGCAGCAGGCCCACCTGGCCGACGACGTAGCCGAACCCGTCGAGCATGTCGCCCATCACTGCTTCTCCTCGATCGTCACGTCGACGCGGCGGTTCAGTGCCCGGTTGGAGCTGGTCGTGTTCGGCACGACGGGGTCGATCGAGCCGTGGCCGGTCACCGTGACGATGCTCGGCACGACGCCGTGCTCGACCAGGTACGCGGTCACCGCGTTCGCCCGCTCCCGGGACAGCGGCAGGTTACGGCCGTCGAGGCCGGTGTTGTCGGCGTGCCCGTCGACCGAGATCCGCTGCGCGGGATGCGCCTCGAGGTAGACGAGCAGGGCGTCGAGCATCGCCCGCCCGGTGCTGTCCAGGCTCGCGGAGTCGGTGCCGAAACGCACCGACAGCACCGGCTCGACCGCGGCCCCGTCGGGCGCAGGGCCGACGTCCCCGGCTGCAGGGGCCGCCGCGGCGGCGGCCCCGGGGCAGCCGCCGGCGGCCGGCCGGCCGGCGCCGTCCGCGACCCGGACGGCTCGCGTCCCCCGGACGTCCGCGAGCGTGGTGATCACTGCCGCGGCGCGGCGCACGTCGGCGACGTCGCCGACGACGGCGTCCCGCCCGGAGTAGACGACGCCGGACCCGGCCAGCCCCGCCTCGGCGAGCGCGGTGCAGCCGCGCCGCTGCAGGTCGGACTCCATCCGGCCGGCGGACCACCAGGACCCGCCGACCACGAGCGCGACGAGGGCCGCGACCAGTGCCGCGGTGCCGCTGCGCCCGAGCGAACCGCTGCCGGCCAGCGGTGCCGCGGCCGCACGCCGGTCGCGGCGGGTCTGCGTGGTCTGCATGCCTGAGCCGGCTCCCCCTCCTGTCGGGCGCTCTGGCGCGGGTCGGCCTCCCCCGGCCGTCCACCCGCGCCCGGGACCACCGATGACGGTGGTCGGCCCTGGCGCGGGTCACGATACGACGCGACGCCGCGGTGCAGAGGCGGTTCCGTCCACGTCGGCCGGCACGCCGACCTCGGACACCGCACCGGACCCGGTGGGCAGGTCGCGCCGCAGCGCGGCGTGGACGGAGGCCGGGGCTCGCTGCGGCGGGCTTCTCCGTCGACTACAAGACGGCCGACAACCGCGAGATCTACGCCAAGTCGCTGGAGTCCGGGGAGATCGACGTC
>DAIOGQ010000135.1:0-10161 GCA_036745175.1 Kineosporiaceae bacterium | reverse complement strand
TCGACGTCGACTTCGACGAGCGCCGGCGGGGCGAGGTGATCCGCTACGTCACCGACAAGTACGGCGACGACCGGGTCGCCCAGATCGTCACGTACGGGACGATCAAGGCCAAGCAGGCGCTCAAGGACGCGTCCCGCGTGCTCGGGTACCCGTTCTCCATGGGGGAGAAGCTCACCAAGGCGATGCCGCAGGCGGTGATGGGCAAGGACATCCCGCTCGCGGGCATCTTCGACCCGGAGCACAAGCGGCACGCAGAGGCGGAGGAGTTCCGCCAGCTGCACGCGTCCGACCCCGAGGTGCAGCGGGTCGTGGACACCGCCCGGGGGCTGGAGAACCTCAAGCGCCAGTGGGGCGTCCACGCCGCGGGCGTCATCATGTCGAGCGAGCCGCTCGTCGATGTCATCCCGATCATGCGCCGGGAGCAGGACGGCCAGATCATCACGCAGTTCGACTACCCGTCCTGCGAGGACCTCGGTCTGGTCAAGATGGACTTCCTCGGCCTGCGCAACCTGACGATCCTCGACGACGCCCTGCAGAACCTCAGCCTCAACGGCAAGCCGCCGGTCGAGGTCGAGACCCTGGCGCTGGACGACCCGGCGACGTACGCGCTGCTCGGCCGCGGCGACACCCTCGGCGTGTTCCAGTTCGACGGCGTCCCGATGCGCTCGCTGCTGCGGCTCATGCAGCCGGACAACTTCGAGGACATCTCCGCCGTCGGTGCGCTCTACCGGCCGGGGCCGATGGGGGCCGGATCGCACACGAACTACGCGCTGCGCAAGAACGGCCAGCAGCCGATCACGCCGATCCACCCCGAGCTGGCCGAGCCGCTCGAGGAGATCCTCGGCACGACGTACGGCCTGATCGTGTACCAGGAGCAGGTGATGGCCATCGCCCAGCGGGTGGCCGGGTACACGCTCGGGAAGGCGGACCTGCTCCGCCGCGCGATGGGCAAGAAGAAGCGTGAGGTGCTGGACGCCGAGTTCGTCGGGTTCAGCGCCGGCATGACGGCCAACGGCTACTCCGACGTGGCGATCAAGACGTTGTGGGACATCCTCGTCCCGTTCTCGGACTACGCCTTCAACAAGGCCCACAGCGCCGCCTACGGTCTCGTCTCCTACTGGACCGCCTACCTCAAGGCGAACCACCCGGCCGAGTACATGGCGGCCGTCCTCACGAGCGTGCGCGACGACAAGGACAAGTCGGCGCTCTACCTCAACGAGTGCCGGCGGATGTCGATCCGGGTCCTGCCGCCGGACGTCAACGAGTCGGCCGCCAACTTCACCCCGGTCGGTGACGACATCCGGTTCGGCCTCACCGCGATCCGTAACGTCGGTGCCAACGTCGTCGACGCGATCGTCGTCGCCCGCCGGGAGCAGGGCCGCTTCACGTCCTTCGACGACTTCCTGCGCAAGGTGCCGGCCGTCGTCTGCAACAAGCGGACCATCGAGTCGCTCATCAAGGCGGGCGCGTTCGACGACCTCGGCCGTACCCGGCGTGCCCTCCTGTCGTGCTACGAGGAGAAGGTCGACAACCAGGTCGGCGTCAAGCGGCAGGAGGCGATCGGCCAGTTCGACCTCTTCGCCGACCTCGGAGCCGGGCCGGGAGGGGCGCCGCCGCAGCTGGGCTCCGAGGTCCCGGACCTCCCGGAGTTCGACAAGAAGGAGAAGCTGGCGCTCGAACGGGAGATGCTCGGGCTCTACGTCTCCGACCACCCGCTCTTCGGCGTCGAGCACATCCTGTCCCGGGCGGCGGACTGCTCGATCGCCGTCCTCACAGGCGACGAGGGCCGGCCGGACGGCGCGAGCGTGACCATCGCCGGGATGATCAGCGCCCTGCAGCGCAAGCTGACGAAGAACGGCAACCCCTGGGCCATCGCGACGGTCGAAGACCTCGACGGCGCGATCGAGGTGCTCTTCTTCCCGCAGTCGTACCAGACGGTCTCGCACGTCCTGGCGGAGGACCTCGTCGTCGTCGTCCGCGGCCGGGTCAGTCGCCGCGACGACGTCCCGTCGATCTTCGCGCAGGAGCTGTCGCTGCCCGACCTCGACGAACCCGGCCGCGGTCCGGTCGTCGTGTCGCTGCCCGTGACCCGCTGCACGCCACCGGTGGTGGAACGGCTCAAGGACGTCCTGGCGACCCACCCCGGTCCGACCGAGGTGCACCTCAAGCTGACCCAGCCCGGCCGGGTCAAGCTCATGAGGCTGGACGACCGGCTGCGCGTGACGCCCTCCCCAGCGCTCTTCGGCGACCTCAAGGCCCTGCTCGGCCCGAGCTGTCTCGTCTGACTGCCGGCCCGGGCGACGCGCCGGACGATCCGCCCCCAACGACCCCGTCCGGTGATCCCGTGGTTCTACGATGGCGCGCGCTCCGGTGCTGGACCGGTGCGTCAGGACGAGAGGACGGCATGTCCGGCACCGGCTGGGACGACACCGTTCGGCACGGCACGACCCCGCCGCCCGGGTACGGCGCCGGGGGCCACCCGCCGCCCGGGTACGGCGCCGGCGGCTATCCGCCGCCTGCGCACACCGGGAGCACCGAGACGATCGGGAGCACCCTTGTTCCGCGGCAGCCGCCGCGCCGCGGTCGCCGCGGAGCGGTCGCCGCCGTCGTCGCGAGCGTCGTCGCGGTGAGCAGCGTCAGCGTCGGCGGTTATCTCGTCTGGGGCGCGGTCGGCGGCGGCGGGGACCAGCCCGAGGCCCATCTGCCGGCCTCCACCGTCAGCCTGGCGAAGGTCGACCTCGACCCGGCGGTGGCTCAGAAGGTCGACGCCGTCCGCTTCGCCCGCCGGTTCCCGGGTGGCAAGGACCTGCGTGAGGACGGCGACCCGCGCGAATGGCTGTGGGAGCGGCTCACGCAGGGCTCCCCGAACCTCCCAGCGTGGAGCCGGGCCCGGGAGTGGCTCGGCGACCGGGCGGCCGTCGCGGTCCTCCCGGACGCCACTGATGCCAGGAAGCCCCAGGTCGTGGCCGTGGTCGAGGTGACCGACGGGGCCGCCGCGGGCGCTGACCTGTCCGGGGTGGAGGGCCTCGGTGTCGCGGTCGGCGACGGCTGGGTCTACCTCGCGCGGACCAGCGACGTCGCGCGGGCGGCGCTGGGTGCCGCGCAGGTCGCGCCACTGTCCGGCACGTCGACGTTCCGGCAGGACTTCGACCGGCTCGGCGAGGACGGCGTCGCGGCGTTCTGGTACGACGGCGCAGGTCTGTCGGCGCTGCTGCCGGCGGTCACCGCCGCCGGGTCGGGGATCGGCGGCGACCTGGCCCCGCGGCTGTCGACGGTCGGCCGCGACGTCCGCGGCCACGGTGCGTTCGCGCTGCGCTTCAGCGGTCCCGACCTGGAGTTCACCGGCACGGCCGTCGGTGTCGACGCCACGGAGCAGGTGAGCGGCGCGGGCACCGGGGTCGAGACGCTGCCGGCCGGGACGCTCGCCGCGACCGGCTTCGCCGGACTCGGCCCTGCGGTCTCGAAGAGCTGGGACACGACCCTCGCGAGGATCTCCGCGGGGACGGGCGAGGACGCCGGCGCCTTCCTGGCGTCCGGGGCCGCCCAGCTCGGCCTGAGGCTGCCGGACGACCTCGTCACCCTGTTCGGCACCTGGTTCGCCGTCGCCCTCGCTGCCCCCGACGACGGTCTCCCGGCCGTCGGCGTCCGCGTCGAGAGCCGCGGCCCGAGGGTCCGTCCGCTCGTCGAGAAGCTGGCCGGCGCCGCGCAGGAGAACGGCCTGCCGCTGTCGACCCAGGTCTTCGACGGCGGGTACTCGGCGTCCGTCAGCCCGGCGCAGGCGTCCGCGCTCGCGACCCCCGGCGACCTGGGATCCTCGCCCGCGTTCGTCGAGGCGGTCCCGGACGCCGGGGACGCGGCCTTCGTCGCGTACGGCGACGTCCAGGCACTTCTGGCCACCTACGGGACGTCGATGAGCGAGCAGGACCGGGCCGTCGTCGCGCCGCTCGAGGCGGTGGGGGTGAGTGTCGCCGTCGCCGAGAACGGCGACGCGACGCTCCGCGTCAAGGTGACGACGCGCTGAGACCTACACTCCCGACGTGAGCGTTCCGCAGGCCGCGCCGGCCACCCGCGGCCGCGTCGCGGTGGCCTTCCCGGAGGGCTGGCTCCTCGTGGCCTGCCTCGCCGGCGGGCTCGCTCTCGGCGCGCTCTGGGCGCTCGTGGGAAGCGTCGTCGTCGACGCGACCGACACGCAGGAGCAGGCCGCGGCCTCCGACGGTGTGCTCGCCCTGCTCGGCACGGCGTTCGGCCTCGTCTCCGGTCTCCTGCTCGCGGTCCTGCCCGGACGGCGCCCGGTGCTGCGGGCCGGGGTGTCGTTGGTCGGGTCGGTCGGCGGCGCGTTCGTCGCGCTCGCGACCGGGCTCCTGCTCGGCGCGGCGCCACTGTTGGCCGACGGCATCGTCCTCGTGTGGCCGATCGTCTTCGGCATCGTGACGAGCCTGAGGCTGCTCGTCGTGCACTTCCTCGGCCGCGAGTAGCCAAGGGATTGTGAATCGGAAGCAGAACGCCCTAGTTGCGTTCGATCCGCTCGACTACAGTGCACGGATGGCTCACGACACGTCGTCCGACCCCATCGTCGCCGCGGTCCCGTCGAGGGACCGGCTCGTCGCGCTGCTCGACCGGGAGCGCGCCGCATACGCCGCAGCCCGCCCGCGCTCCCGGGCCCTGTTCGACGCCGCCGACCACCTGTTCGGGCGTGTGCCGATGACGTGGATGGCGAAGTGGAGCGGCGGTTTCCCGCTGTACCTGGACACCGCACGCGGCAACCGGATCCGCGACGTCGACGGGCACACGTACGTCGACTTCGCGCTCGGCGACACCGGAGCCATGGCCGGCCACAGTCCCGCCGCGACGGTCGCCGCCGTCCGACGGCAGCTCGAGGAGCTCGGCGGCGTCACGACGATGCTGCCGACCGCGGACGCCGAGTGGGTCGGGGCCGAGCTGTCACGACGGTTCGGGCTGCCGCTGTGGTCGTTCACCCTGACGGCGACGGACGCCAACCGCTGGGCGATCCGGCTCGCGCGGCTGGCCACCGGACGCCCGAAGATCCTCGTGTTCTCGTACTGCTACCACGGCAGCGTCGACGAGATCTTCGCCGTCCCCGGCGCCGACGGGCGCGCGGTGTCCCGCCCCGGCAACGTCGGTGAGCCCGTCCCGCTCGACCTCACGACGCGGGTCGTCGAGTTCAACGACGCCGAGGCGCTCGAGCGCGCGCTCGCCCACGGCGACGTCGCCGCCGTCCTCATGGAGCCCGCCCTGACGAACATCGGGATCGTCCTGCCGGAGCCGGGCTACCTCGACCGGGTCCGCGAACTGTGCACGGCCGCCGGCACGCTGCTCATGATCGACGAGACGCACACGTTCTCGGCCGGTCCCGGCGGCGCGACCGCGGCCTGGGGCCTGCGGCCCGACGTCCTCGTCATCGGCAAGAGCATCGGCGGCGGCATCCCCTCGGGCGCGTACGGCATCACCGACGAGCTCGCGGACAGGGTCGGCGCGCACCCGGACGCCGACCTCGTCGACGTCGGGGGCGTGGGTGGGACGCTCGCTGGCAACGCCCTGTCCGTCGCAGCGATGCGCGCGACGCTCGAGAACGTCCTCACCGACGCCGCCTTCGGCCACATGGTCGACCTCGCGACCCGGTTCACCGCCGGCGTCCGGACGACGATCGACCGCACCGGTGTCGCCTGGTCGGTCCAGCAGCTCGGCGCGCGCAGCGAGTACCGCTTCGCCGCCCCCGCGCCGCGAACCGGTACGGAGTCCGCGAACGGTGCCGACGACGACCTCGACGAGTACGTGCACCTGTTCATGGTGAACCGGGGCATCCTCATCACGCCGTTCCACAACATGGCCCTGATGTGCCCGGACACCACCGTCGCCGACGTCGACCGGCACACCGACGTCTTCGCCGCCTGCGTCGACGAGCTCGTCGGGGACGGGCCCGTCGGGTGAGCGTCGTCCGGACGGCGCGACGGGCGGCCGAGCTCGACGACGTCGACCGGACGCTGCTGCGGATCCTGCAGGCCGACGGCCGCGCGTCGTACGCCGCGATGGCGCCCGGGGTCGGGCTGTCGGCGCCGGCGGTCCGGCTGCGCGTCCAGCGCCTCGTCGACGAGGGCGTGCTCCAGGTCGTCGGCGTGACCGACCCGATCGCCACCGGGTTCGGCGTGATGGCGATGGTCGGAGTCCAGACCCGCGGTGACGTCCGGGTGGTCGCGGACGCCCTCGCCGCCGTCCCCAACGTCGTGTACCTCGTCCTCACCTCGGGCGAGCACGACCTGCTCGTCGAGGTCGTCTGCCGCACGCCCGACGAGCTGCTCGAGGTCGTCAACGACCGCTTCCGCGCCGTCGACGGCGTCGTGTCGACGCGGGTGTGGCAGTACTACGGCATCCACACGCACCGGTTCACCTGGGGCGTCCCGGGCTGAGGGCCGCGCCCGGGGGCGACCTGCGCACGGACGGCTACCGGGCGATCGGCGCCGTCCGGGCGTCCGTCAGCCGGACCAGGTCCTGCGGGGCAAGCTCGACGTCGACCCCGCGGCTTCCGGCGCTGACCAGAACTGTCTCGAAGCCCAGCGCCGAGGCGTCCACGACGGTGCCGAGCCGTCTGCGCTGGCCGAGCGGGCTGATCCCGCCGACGACGTATCCCGTCGCCCGCTCGGCTGCGGCCGGGTCCGCCATCGTCGCCTTCTTGCCGCCGACCGCTGCGGCGAGCGCCTTGAGGTCGAGCTGCGCGTCGACCGGGACGACAGCGACCGTCAGGGCGCCGTCGACGTCGGCGACGAGAGTCTTGAAGACGCGGTCGGCCTCGACCCCCAGCGCGGACGCAGCTTCCTGACCGTAGGACAGGCCACGCTCGCGCGCCCTCGGGTCGTGCTCGTAGGCGCGGATCCGGTGGGCGACCTTCGCCCGCGCCAGCAGGACCGTGGCGGGCGTGCCCACGGCGTCCTTGGCCTTCTTGCTCATGTGCTTGCCTTCATGTGGTTGCTCTCAGTTCGGGCTCCCGCCGCCCTTCGTCAGGTCGACCGCCGGCAGGGTGCGGAACGCGCCGATGAAGCCGCGTTCGCGCTTCAGGAGAGCGATCTCGGCCGCGAGCCGGTCGGACGTCGTCGGCTCCTCGAGGAGCTTCTGCCGCTCGGGCAGGTCGAGGATGACAGCGGCCGCGACGAGGTATGACACGACGCGCGGGTCGTCGGGCAGCTCGGTCACGTCGACCTCCAGCGCAGCCCGGTACTCGGCGAACTGCTCGATGACCCGGTCGGTGAGCGCCTCGAGGTCGCCCTCGCCGTCGGGCTCGTCAATGAGCTCGACGAGCCCGGTGAGGTAGGGCGTCCCGGCCTCCTCGTCGATCCCCAGCACCCGGAACCGGCTCTCGCCGACGGTGACGATGTCGAAGCGGCCGTCGGAGTACGGCGTCACCTCGCGCAGCTCGGCGATGCAGCCGACGGCGTGCAGCGCCGTCACGCCGTCCGCACCGACCTCGTGCCCGGAACGGATCGCGACGACCCCGAACTGCCGGTTCGCACCCTCGGGCAGGCTGACGAGCGCCTCGACGAGCAAGCGGTAGCGCGGCTCGAAGACGTGCAGCGGCAGCACGAGGCCCGGCACGAGCACCGTGCCGAGAGGGAAGAGCGGCAGCCGCGTCGCCACGGGCGCCAAACTAGTGCCGATCCCTCCCGTCGGCGCGAGCCCCGGTCAGCGCCTGGCGCGGGCCTCGACCGCGGCCCGGACGAGCGCGACCGCCTCCGCGCCGTCGACCCCCAGCGCGTGCACCGCCTCGGCGTATGCAGCTGCCGCCGCGGCTGCACGCGCGCGCAGGACGTCCCCGGACGCCGCGACGAGCGTCCCGCGCCGGCCTGCGGTCTCGACGAGTCCCGCCTCCTCGAGCTCGCGGTACGCCCGCGCGACGGTGTTCGGTGCCAGGCCGAGGTCACCGGCGAGCGTGCGCACGGGTGGCAGCCGGGTCCCGACCGGCAGCGACCCGTCGTCGATCCGGCCGGCGATCCCGGCCCGGACCTGCTCGTACGGCGGGACGGCGCTCGCCGGGTCGATCTCGACGGTCATGTGCGGGCTCCGGGCGGGGTCGGGCGGGGTCGCGACGTCAAGAATGCCCCGCGCCGGGTCGCTCTCCCAGCACTCTGCACTGCTCCACCTGATGGTGCAGTGCAGAGTCACCAGAACATCCTCCCTCCCGTCACGAGCGTGGAGCGGCCGCGACCGTCCGGCACCTCATCCTCGACGTCGCGACCCCGCCTAGACTCGACGGCGTGATGCGCCGACTCGACCTGCGCGGCCGGACCTTGCGCGCCCGCTCCCTGCGAGGCGTCGTCCCGCGGGCGGCGATGGACGTCGAGCATGCGCTCGCCACGGTGCGGCCGATCGTCGAGGCCGTCCGCGAGCGTGGGCTCGAGGCGGTCCTCGACCTGAGCGAGACGTACGACGGCGTCCGGCCCGTCTCCGTCCGGGTGCCTGCCGCGGCGCTCGACGCGGCGCTCGCGGCGCTCGACCCGGACGTCCGGGCCGCCCTCGAGGAGTCGATCGTGCGGGCCCGCCGGGTCCACAGCGAGCAGAAGCGCGACGACGTCGCCACCCAGGTCGTCCCGGGCGGCATCGTCACCGAGCGCTGGGTGCCCGTCGGCCGGGTCGGACTGTACGTGCCGGGCGGCCGGGCGGTGTACCCGAGCAGCGTCGTCATGAACGTCGTCCCCGCGCAGGAGGCCGGCGTCGAGTCGTTCGCGGTCGCGAGCCCGCCGCAGCGTGACAACCCGGCCGGCTTCGAGGGCCTGCCGAACCCGACGATCCTCGCCGCGTGCGCTCTGCTCGGCGTCGAGGAGGTCTACGCCGTCGGTGGCGCGCAGGCCGTGGCGATGTTCGCCTACGGGCTCACGGACGACGACGGCTCGCCGCTCTGCGAGCCGGTCGACCTCGTGACCGGACCGGGCAACATCTACGTCACCGCGGCCAAGCGGCTGCTCAAGGGACTCATCGGCATCGACGCCGAGGCCGGCCCGACGGAGATCGCGATCCTCGCCGACGACACCGCGGACGCCCGGCACGTCGCCGCCGACCTCATCAGCCAGGCCGAGCACGACCCGATGGCGGCCGCCGTCCTCGTCACCGACTGCGAGGCACTGGCAGCCGCCGTCGACGCCGAGCTCGAGCAGCAGGTCCCGCGGACCAAGCACAGCGAGCGGATCGCCACCGCGCTCGCCGGTCCCCAGTCGGCCGTCGTCCTCGTCGACGATGTCGACGCCGGGCTCGAGGTCGTCGACGCCTACGCCGCCGAGCACCTCGAGGTGCACACCCGAGACGCGGGCCTCGTCGCCGCCCGGGTCCGCAACGCAGGCGCCATCTTCGTCGGCGCCTGGGCGCCGGTGAGCCTGGGCGACTACTGCGCCGGCTCCAACCACGTGCTGCCGACGGGCGGCTGCGCCTGCCACTCCAGCGGCCTGTCGGTGCAGACGTTCCTGCGCGGTGTCCACGTCGTCTCCTACGACGAGACGGCGTTGCGCGACGTCGCGGGACATGTCGTGACCCTCGCGAACGCCGAGGACCTTCCGGCGCACGGCCAGGCCGTCGAGGCGCGCTTCCCGGACGGGCTCGACTGAGCGCCGACGTCCTCACCGCCTCCCCGGCCCCGCGTAGACTCGACCGGTGCCCCTCACTTCCCCCGCGGACACCCTTGCCCGCCTTCCGCTGCGCGAGGACCTGCGCGGCAGGACCCCGTACGGCGCCCCGCAGCTCGACGTCGCGGTCCGGCTGAACACCAACGAGAACAGCTACGACGTTCCCGGCGAGGTCGTTGCCGCGGTCGTCGACGCGGTCCGGCACGAGGCCCTGCACCTCAACCGCTACCCCGACCGCGAGTTCACCGGCCTGCGCGAGGACCTCGCCGCCTACCTCGGTCACGACCTCGCCGCGGACCAGGTGTGGGCAGGCAACGGCAGCAACGAGGTGCTCCAGCACGTCCTCCAGGCCTTCGGCGGTCCCGGCCGGACGGCACTGGGCTTCGCGCCGTCGTACTCGATGCACCCGATCATCAGCACCGGCACCGGCACCGGCTGGGTCGACGGCCTGCGCGGCGCGTCGTCCGGTGCGTTCGCGCTCACGCCCGAGCACGCCGCCGAGCAGGTCGCCCGGCACGACCCCGACGTCGTGTTCCTC
>DAIOGQ010000134.1:0-10172 GCA_036745175.1 Kineosporiaceae bacterium | reverse complement strand
GGTGCTGCGAGCCCTGGGCATCCCGGTCACGCCCGGGAAGCTGAGGGCCTTCGAGCGGATTCCCCTGCCGATCCTGGTGGCGTTCCTGCGTGCGTGGGCACGCACCAAGCACTTCGATACGATCGCAACCCGGCACACGCTGGCCGCGTTCGACGAGATGGAGATGGTATCGACGGACTTCCAGTCACTGGCCCGCTCGGCCACGGCGTCCACACCGGCGCTGAACACGCTCCACGCCGGCCTGGCGAACTGGGGAGGGTGCCCAGGGGCTCGTTCACTTGGGGTGAGTGACGGGACTTGACGTTGGGCCTCGAAGTGCGTTCACAAGCGTGTTGGTGGAGGGACCAGCCTACCTGGCCGACCGTGATCGCAGTTGTTCTCAGTGGTACTCAGGGCGGGTTCACAGGGTCGTCGCAACACCCTGATCGGATGTGGGCGGGCATCTGCACGGCTACGACAAGAGCGTCGACGTCGAGAAGGGCGGCACAGTGACCCTGACGTTCACGGCCAGCGTCGCCGGGGTCTTCGAGGCCGAGCTCGAGGCGAAGGGGCCGCAGCTGGTCCAGCTCCAGGTGCAGTAACCGGACTGCCGCGCAGGCCGCCGACGCGCCGGGTGTCCGGCGGGCCCCCCGGGGTCGCCGGTCGTCATCGTGGAAGTTCTGACGACCGGCGGCCGCGGGGCTGCTGCGGCGTGCGACGCAGCCCACGTGACGTACCGTCGCGTCAGGCGCGGAACCCGTGACGGCTGACGAACTGTGCGGCCTCGGCCCGGTCGGCCGCCCCGATCCGTCGATAGATCTGGGTCAGGTACGTCTTGACCGTGGCCTCGCTGATCCCGAGCCGGACGGCGATCGCCTTGTTGGTCAGCCCGGTGCCGAGCAGCTCCAGCACCTCGCGTTCGCGGGGTTTCAACGAGGCGCCGGGACTGTCCAGACGGTCGAGCTCGATGAAGGACCGGGCCGCGCGGGGGTCGATCGGCGACTCGCCCCGGGCGACGGAGCCGATGGCCCGGACCAGCTGGTCGGGATGGGCGTCCTTGAGGCAGTAACCGGCCGCGCCGGCATCGATCGCGGCGCGGACCCGGTCGCCGTCGGCGAAGCTCGTCAGGACGAGCACCCGGGCTGCAGGGTTGGCCGTGACGATCTGACGCGTCGCCTCGACGCCGTCGAGTCTCGGCATCAGCAGATCCATCAGGATCACGTCCGGGTCCAGGGCGCGTGCGGCGCTGACCGCGTCGACGCCGTCGGCCGCCGTTCCGACGACCTCGACACCCTCGTAGCCCTCGAGCAACCTCGACAGGCCTTCCCGGACGACGACGTGGTCGTCGCACAGCAGCACGCGGACCACGGTGCTCACAGGGGTCATGGTCCCGCCATTGTCGCGGTTCCCCGGAAGGCCCGGTAGACGCCGTCCCCGGCGCCAAGGTCCTACGACTGATGTCCAGGGGCGGACTCGACCCCCCGTGTGCGAAGGTGCGGACGCAACTGCGCCTCGTCCACGGCACCGAGGGGGCCACGATGTCGGCGAACCTCGCTGGCCGTACCCGTGTCCGACGGCGGGCTCGCTCCGGTGCCGCTGTCGTCGCGTGCGCAGGCCTGCTCGTCACGGGTCCGGCGACCGATGCCGGAGCCCAGGCCCCGGCGAGCCGGTCGGTGCTCGCCTCGGCCCCCGCCGACATCGTCGGCTCCGACGCCCACGTCCTGGTGATCGAGCGGACGCCGGCGTCGACCACGGCCGAGCAGCTCGTCGCCAGCCTCGGCGGAGTCGTCAAGAAGCAGCAGCCCGAACGCGGCGGGTTCGAGGCACGTCTGCCGCCGGGGACACTGGTGACCGTGCGGGCCTCGCCCTCGGTCGTCGCGGTGGAACGCCTCGAACGCGACGCGGTGACCGGTCCCTCCGGGTGCCTGGCCACCGACCCGGCGTGCTACGACGCTCTGCCGTCCACCGCGATCTGGCAGCAGGCGATCGGCCTCGACCAGGTCCCCGGCCGGGCCCGCGGCAGAGGTGTCACCGTCGCGGTCCTCGACACCGGCGTCACGCCGAGCCCGGATCTGGGCGACCGGCTCCTCGCCCGCGTCGATCTCACCGCCGAGCACGACGGGATCGACCGTTTCGGGCACGGCACCCATCTGATCGGTCTCGTCGCCGGCGACGGGACCCAGTCGTTGGAGCGCTTCACTGGCGCTGCCGAGGACGCCGACATCGTCTCGGTCAAGGTGGCCGGGTGGGACGGCGCCACCGACGTCTCCACCGTGATCGCCGGTCTGCACTGGGTCGTCGCCAACCGGGCCCGGTACGGCATCCGCGTCGTCAACCTCTCGTTCGGGACCGACGCCCTGGCACCGACCGGACGCGACCCGCTCGATGCCGCCGTCGAGCAGGCGTGGAGAGCCGGGATCGTCGTCGTCACCTCCGCGGGTAACGCCGGCGCCGGCTCCACGATCACCAAGCCCGGGGACGACCCCTTCGTGATCACCGTCGGTGCCGCCGACTCGGCGGGCACGGCACTGACGACGGACGACGTCGTCGCGCCCTTCTCGAGCCGGGGCCCGACCGCCGACGGTGCGGCCAAGCCCGACCTGGTCGCCCCGGGCGTCGCGCTGGTGGGTCTGCGCGCGCCGGGCAGCACGATCGACGCGTTCCGTCCGGCGGCGAGGATCGGCGCCGACTACTTCCGCGGCGCCGGGACGTCGCAGGCGTCGGCGATCGTCGCGGGAGTCGTCGCCCGGATGATCGGCGCCAACCCGGCTCTGACACCGGACCAGGTCAAGGGCGTCCTGCTGGCGACCACCGACGGCACCCTGGCCGGCCCCGACGGCGGTGGCGCCGGCATGGTGGACGCGGCCGCGGCGGTCGCCCTGGCGACGTCCGGGGCAGCCCTGCCGGTCTCCGACCCGGGCGTGACACCGTCCGGCGGGACCGGCCCGCTCGACCGGGCACGCGGCACGCACCCGGTCTACGCCGACGTCGACGGCGACGGTGTGCCCGCGCTGCTCGCCGGCGAGGTGGACGCCCTGGGACGGCCCTGGTCGGCGACCGAGGTCACGCAGGCCTGGACGCCGACCTCGTGGGCGGCGAGCCCGTGGGCGGCGGTGACCGCGGAGATCGCCGGCGCCGGGCCGGCCCCGGCCTGGACAGGACCGCGGCTCTCGCAGCTCACGTGGGAACCGGACTACTTCGGCGCCGGCGGCTGGCTCGACGCGGGCTGGGGCGGGAAGTACTGGGGCGGGAAGTACTGGGGCGGGAAGTACTGGGGCACCGGGATGTGGCAGTAGGTGCGCCCACCGTCCCCGACCCCGCCGGCCGCGCGGGGCCTGATCGCCGTGGTGTCCGCCGGGGGAGCCGCAGCGATCGCCGTCCGGCTGGCCGTCGTGGACGCCCTGACGGGCCGCGACGTCCTGGCTCTGGCGTTCGTCGCGATCGCGGTGATCGTCGCCGACCGCTTCACGTTCGAGCTCCCGCACGGCGACGAGGCGGAGCACTTCATGCTCTCGGACGGCGTCTGGACCGCGGCTCTGCTCCTGGCCGCACCCGGCGTGCCGACGCTCGGCGCGGTGCTCGGGACGGCGACCTGGCAGATCGTGGTGCGCTGGCCGCTGCGGAAGGTCGCCTTCAACGTCGCCCAGGTCGCCCTCGCGCTGACCCTGGCCGAAGCGGTCTACGGACTCGGCGGCGAGCGACCCGATCCGTCGGACCCCCGGACGTGGGCGCTCGCGGCCGCGGCCATGGCGGCGGCCTCGGTCGTCAACTTCGGCCTGGTGGCCCTGGTGATCGCGCTGGTCCAGCGGGAACCGTTCCGCGGCGTCCTTCTCGGACCGTGGCGGGTCAACCTGATCCACTGGGTGGGCAACGTGTCCGTCGGTCTGCTGGCGGCCGTGCTCTGGCACGTGAGCCCGTTCGGCGTGGCCTTGATCGGCGTCCCGTGCGTGCTGCTGTCCCTCGCCTACCGCGACTGGGTGCGGAGCACGATCGAGGCGAACCAGATGGAGCAGATGATGCGGGGGGCCGAGGCGATCGCCCGCGAGCGCACGTTCGACGCCCGGCTCCCCGTCGGCGAGCCGAGCGGCCGTCTGCCGGAGCTGGCCACGGCCCTGAACCACATGCTGGACCAGCTCGAGCTGGCGCTGCATCGTCAGCGACAGCTGATGGCCGACGTCGCCGGCCGGCTCCGCCGTCCGATCGGCGCGATCTCGCAGGCGCTCGACGACCGCGGCATGGCGGGCGCACCCGGCAACGGGTCGACGACCCGTCGGGAGCCGAGGACCGATCTGGAGCTGGTGAGCCGGATCCTCGACGACATGGACGACATCGGCCGGTCGCAGCTGCCGGGGTACGTCGACCGCAGACCGGTCAGGGTCGCAGAGGTGGTCTCCGACATCACGACGAAGGCCGAGCCGTTCCTCGGGGACCGGTTGCACGTCGCAGGACCGCCACCGACGTCGCTGGCCGCGCTCGACCGCGACCGGATCGTGGAGGCCCTGCTGCGGCTGCTCCAGAACACGGCCGACCACGCGTCGGGCACGCGGCCGGTCGCGTTCCGCGCGGTCGAGGAGGACCGGGCGATCCTCTTCGAGGTCGTCGACGAAGGCGGTGGCGTCCCGGCCGGGCACGAGGAGGCGATCTTCGAGCCGTTCTACCGGGCACATGCGCGCCTCGACGGTGTCGGCCTCGGCCTGGCGCTGGTGCGAACCGTCGCGGAGGCGCACGGCGGATCCGCCGGCGTCGTCAACCGCCCGGGTGCCGGCGTCACGTTCTGGGTGCGGGTCCCACGGTGAAGCTGCCGGCCATCGCCGGACAACGCCCCTCCGGCCGTGACCTGGCCGCGATCCAGTTCGCGATCTCCGCGTCGGCCCTGCTCCTGGTGGTCACGACGGCAGGCCTGCTCGCCCTGCACCGGGTCGCTCGCGACGAGGCGCTGCGCGAGGCGACCCGGCTGAGCCGCGCGATCACCGAGTCCGTCATCGCCCCACGGATCGACCGGGCGCTGGTGAACGGCGATCCGGCGGCCATCGACCGGCTCGATGCCGTGCTCGTCGACGGCGTGATCGGTGACGTCGCGGTCCGGGTCAAGCTCTGGACCCCGCAGGGCCGGGTCGTCTACTCCGACGAGCACCGGCTGATCGGCCGGGTCCTGACGCCGTCCGCGAAGGTGGTGGGCGTCGCGACGACCGGACAGGTCCAGGCAGAGGTGTCGGACCTGCTCGACGAGGAGAACAGCTTCGAGCGGGACCACGGGCACCTGCTCGAGGTCTACGTGCCGTTCACCGCGGCCGACGGCACGCGGCTCGTGGCCGAGACCTACCAGCCGACGGCGGGGCTCTCGGCGGCGTCCGACGCGATCTGGCGCGCCTTCCTGCCGGTCCTCCTGATCGCCCTCGGTGCGCTGGCCCTGGCGCAGGTCCCGCTGGCCCTGTGGTACGGGCGGACGTCGCGAAGGCAGGCCACCGAGCGGGTCGAGCTCATGGGGCGCGCCGAGCGCACCCGGCAGGACGAGCGCAGTCGGATCGCTGCCGACCTTCACGACAGCGTGGTGCAGGACCTTGCCGGGATCGCCTTCGACCTGGCCGCGACCGCCCGTCAGGTGCATCTGCGCACGCCGGAGGAGCTGGCCGCCGCGCTGCGGAACGGTGCCGAGGTGTCGCGCTCGAGCATCGCGCACCTGCGAGCGCTGCTCGTGCAGCTGCACCCGGGCGAGGCGCCGGCGCTGGACCTGGAACGGGCCCTCCCCGAGCTGGCCGTCGGACTGAAGGCCCGCGGCGTGAAGGTGGACGTCGACATCGGGCCGCTGACCATCGATCACGAGCTCCGGTCGCTGCTGTACCGGGCCGCTCAGGAGGGCGTTCGGAACGTCGCACGGCACGCCGCTGCGACCCGGGCGACCATCTCGCTGACCGAGCGCGACGGCGTCGCGACCCTCCTCGTCGAGGACGACGGCCAGGGCATGACCTCGCGTGACCTGATGAAGCAGCGGTCCGCCGGCCACATCGGCCTGATGCTGCTCGCCGACCGGGTCCGGGCTCAGCACGGTGAGCTGACGATCTCGTCCGAGCCCGGCCGCGGGACCCGGCTCATGGTCTGGCTGCCGTTCGCGCCCCGCACGACGGGCTCACCGACCATGGCGCGACTCCACCGAGGAGGACGGGCATGACGACGCGCGACGACGGCCAGGTGCGGCCGCCGTCGCGCGTCGTCCGTCGGCGGACCTACGCCTCGATGCTCACGACCGGGCAGTTGACGATGGCGCCGATCGCGCCCCACGGGGCGCCGCCCGGGCCCGTGAGGACGCCGTCCTCGCCGAGCTCGGCGATCTCGTCGAAGTCCACCTGCCGGGTGTTCGTTCCCGCGGCGACGGCGGCGTCGGACCAGACACCCAGGTGCACGTCCCACAGCGGGCTGTAGTCCGAGCCCTTGCCGGGACGAGAGGCGACGACGTTCAGCGGGTCGCCGTCGCCGAGGAGAGCGGAGTTGAGCCCCTGGCGCTCGGGGTTGTCCGCGCCGGTCTGGCCGTTGGCGAACGGCGCGATCCCCGACCGGGCCGACCTGCCCCCGGCGTCACCCAGACCGGGCGCCGCGTCGAGCCGCGGCGCGTACGTGGCGGCCTCCAGGGCGGCGACGTCCGGCGCGGAGGACTCGAAGGAGACGTAGTAGATCTCCTTGCCCTCGTAGAAGCCCTCCGTCTCCCGGAAGGTGGCCCGGCCGTTCACCGGCGCCGCGACGAGCTTGTCGTGGGCGCCGGAGGCGTTGAGGACGTGCGGGGCGTTGATGACGATGCCGCCGGGCAGCTCGACCAGCGGGCTGTACCGGGCCTGTCCCACCGCGCCAGGCAGCGCCTGGGCCGGCGGGAACCCCGTCGGGCCGGGGACGACGGAGCGCGTCGGGGAGAAGTCGACGGTGTCCTCCACGTGGAGGACTCCCCGCCGGTCGACCCACCCCTGCTGGACCGCGCCCGTCCCGGCCGCGTTGGCCAGCTTGCGTGCCCGGTTGACGCCCCGCCGCTCGGCGTCCTTACCGTCGGAGGACTCGGTGACGACGTAGGAGAACGTCTCACCGTCGGCGTCGACACCCTTCTGGAGCCGGAGCGTCGCGGTGTCCGCGGCGGTGTCCTCGACGGCGGCCCGCAGCAGCAGGCGCCGCTCACCGCCGTCGCCGCTGCCGGTCGCCGCGGCAGGTGCCGCGAGCGCCGCGACGACCAGGGGTGCGCTGATGAGCGCGAGCACCCCGCGGAGCCGATGGGCTCGGTTCGTCATGTCGTACTTCCTTTCGCCAGTGGCCGTCGTCGGCCGCGGCCACCGTAGGAACCCCGCCGGCGCGAGGGCGTTACGGATGTCTGACGTCGCGTCCCGTCGCGGCGTCCACGGCGGGTCCGGCGCCGGGTCGTTCGACCGGGAGCCCGGCATCGCGCCAGGCCGTGAAGCCCCCGACCAGGTCGGTCGCCCTGACGAACCCGAGACGCTGCAACGAGTCCGCGGCCAGGCTCGAGCTGTAGCCGTCGGTGCACATGACGACGAGGCACTGCTCGAAGGACCTGATGTCGGGGTGGGAGTAGCCCGAGGACGGGTCGACCCGCCACTCGAGAGTGGTTCGTGGCACATGGATCGCACCAGGGACCGTGCCGAGCCGTTCGCGGTCCGTCGACGTGCGCGTGTCCAGGACGACGCAGCCGTGGTCGCCGGCCAACAGCACCGCCAGCTCGTGCGGCGTCGTCCTCACCAGTCGGGCCCGCGCCGCGGCGACCAGATCGTGGATGGTGACCCGACCTGTGCGACGGAACAACAGTTCCCCCGCGGCATCCACCGGTTCCAGACCGCAGGCGAGAGCATGTTCCGTCGCCTCGCGGCGCCAGGCATCGCCGACGTCGATCCAGACGTGTGCGCCCGGGACGAGATGTGTGACGAGGTTGTGGACCAGCAGCCGGTGCTCGCCGGAGGGGACGCGCTGCCAGGTGCCGGTAGCCACGAGGCCGAACCCGAACCGACGGTCGAGCTGGACACGCGGCGCCCGCGACGGGTCCACCTCGGTGACGTTCGCGGTCCGGGCATGGCGCGCAGCGGCGCCGAACACCAGAACCGGCACCGGCGGCGCGGCTCGTCCCGACGCGGCCAACGTGGCGGCGGCCAGTGACCCGCCCGCGACGTCGACAGCCACCTCGTCCTCCTCCGATCCGCGCACGGCGCCGGGCGCCCGCGGACCCACCACCTCGTAGCCAACGGCACGACCGGCTCGACCGGAAGGCACCGGGCCGTCACGTCAGGGATTCGTAAGGAGTTCCCCGCGCCGGGCAGGCGGGACCCGGATCGGCCGCGCTGCCGCCGCGGTCACGTCCCCGGCCACCAGCCCGGTCGCAGCCACGGGCGGTCGGGCGGGGCACAACGGACGGCCGCCAGGACGAGCAGCACCGTCTCGACCGTGCCCAGTACCGCGAACACCGCGCTGAAGACGACGAGCTGCGGGCGGACCGCGGAGTCCCGGCCCAGGCCGTCGGCCAGGGCGAACGGCGTGATCGTCAGCATCGACACCGACAGGACGAGCAGCATGACGAGCAGTCCCGCCGCGACCGGCGGGCCGCCGGGGTGGTCGCGCAGCAGCAGCCGCGCTGCGCCGATCGCGAGGGGCACGATCCACGCGAGGTCGAGGACCCAGGTGGGGTTGGGCAGCTCGGCGAGGTGGACGCCGGCGGGCAGGCCGCCGACCAGGCCCGGGACGATGTCGCTCAGCCACAGCCCGGCGACGCCGCAGCCGGCCACCAGCAGGAACCAGGCGGTCGCCCTGCGCGGCGTCCGCTCGAAGGCCGGGCGGGCGGCGGCGACGTCCAGCCGGAGCTGTCCGTCGAGCATGCCGAACCCGGCCAGCAGCAGGATCGCGACGTAGACCGGGAACACGGCGTTGAACGGTGCACCGAAGCACAGGTGGGCGTAGCAGTAGGCCAGCCACGTCGACAGCCCGACGCCGGCCAGGTGCGCCCGGAGGTGGCCGTGCCGTGCTCGGTGGGCGGACCACAGCAGCAGCGGCGCGCAGGCCAGGCACACGACGTCCTGCGCGCGCCAGGTGGCGCGGGTCAACGCGGTGACGTCCCGGTAGGCGTCGTGGACGGTGAGCCCGTAGACCGTGGCGACGAGGACGAGGACGGCGAGCGCCGTGGTTCGCGCGACGGCGGCGTCGGATCCACGACGCACCTCGGCTGTGGTGCCGGGCCGCTGTGGTTCGCCCGCCGCGACCGTGGCGACCGTGACGACCCGGTCCGCGCGGTTCATCGGATGAAGACCGCCAGGACGCCCTGGTACACGGCGAAGCCGACCCACCCCGTTGCGACCGCCGTCCACCACGGAACCCGGTGAGCACTCCGGACGGCCGCGGGGTACAGCACCAGGAAGGCCGCCGAGTACAGGCTCAGGTACGTCCACAGGAAGATCCGTGCCGCCGACGGACGGACGAGGTCGGCCGCGAGCTCCGCGCCGTCCACGAGTCCCGCCGTCGTCACCGCGCCCATGAACAGGTCCGGGACGAGCGAGAAGAGCGTGGCGACGCAGGTGGCGTAGGCGATCGCCACCATGGTGTCGTCGAACGTCCCGGTGGCGCCGAACGCGCGGGCCACGAGATACGTGACGGCAGCCGCCAGGACGGCCGCGAGCACGATGACCGGTGCCGTGAACGCGGTCTCCGCGGCGAAGTAGTCCTCGCGGCTGATCGCCAGCCAGGGAGCCGAGCCCGGCGTTCCCCCTCCGAGGGCCAGCAGGCCGATGGCACCGGCGTACGCCGCCCCGAGAGCCACCAGAAGCAGCAGGCTCCGACGCAGGGCATGCGGGCGGTCGAGCGCGGCCCGGAACCGGTCGGCCAGCCAGGTCGGCGAGACCGTCGGCGTCCTGACGTCGCGCTGTGTCGAGTTCATGGCTCCTCGGGTGAAGACGCTCCACCAATCTGCCAGCCCGTGGTGTCGCGACCACGAGGACCTTGGCCCTCGCCCTCGGCGGCGCACCGGCGCAGACGCCGGCGCGGACGCCGGATCGATGCAGAGCCGGGTCGATGCAGAGCGGAGGCCGTGCCGCCGAACAGGTCGGGAGCGCGCGGGCGCGTCAGGCGTCCGCGGGGTCGACGAGACGGACCCCGACGCCGCGCACCGTGTGCAGGTACCGCGGCTCCGCGGCCGTCTCGCCGAGCTTGCGGCGCAGCCACGA
>DAIOGQ010000133.1:0-10268 GCA_036745175.1 Kineosporiaceae bacterium | reverse complement strand
GGCGAAGGCCGGGGCCACGGTGAAGCCCGTGGCCAGGGTGGCGAGACCGACGGCGGCGACGGCCCCGATGGCCGTGCGACGCGTCGTGAAGGTGGCGAGCTTCATTGCGGTGTCTCCTCCGTGAGGTAGGCAGCGGGGTCGTCGTGACCCCGGGTGGGATCGGTGGCTTACCCCTCGCCGGGATTCATCGACCCGGTCCCCGGCGGCCTGACAGCGCAGCGGGACGGATCACACGTTCGGCCGAACGGACGCCGGGCTCGCTGTCACCCGCCCGGCCGACCTCACCTCGCGACCGGTTGACGGCGCGTGCTCAGGAACCTGGCGGCGCGTGTCGAAGACGGTCGGGTCGACGATGCGCCCGCACCCGAGCGGGCACGGCCGACGCGGCCGTACGCGCGACCTTCGCCTGGAGACGAGAGATGACGACGCCCCTGACCTTCCCGCAGCGCCACGTCCTGTCGGCGGCCGCCCTCACCGTGGAGACCGCGCTGCGGCTGGCCGTCGTCGCCGACGACAGGGGAGGCCATCTCGTGCCCGAGGTCGTCGTGAGCCTCAGCTCGCCCGCCCGGTCGTGGCCCGTCGCCTCGACCGCCGAGGTCCCGGTCCTGGACGGTCCGCCATGGGCCGTCCCGGGCTGCCTGCGCCGCTCCTTCGACCGGGAGCACCCCCGGACCGCCGCGCTCGCCGCGGACCTCTCGGCGCGGGCCGAGCAGTTCCTCGCGGGCCTGCGGATGGGGGAGGACCCCACCGAGGTCGTCACGATCGGGCAGGCGCTCGAGGTCGTCCACCGCGAGCTCGCCGCCACCGACCGGATGCGCCGCGAGTGGGTCGCCGGGCAGGGACTCGACGTTCGCGGCTCGACGTGGGACCTCGCCGCGGACGACCTCGTCCCGGTCGAGGGCGCCCCGCGTGCCCTGCCCGCCGGCCTGCCCCTGCCGACCGGGACCGCGGCCGCGCTCGCCGCGGAGTACGGCGTCCTCGTGGCGCTCACGGCGGCGACGTCCGACACCGCGGACGACGGGCTGTCCGTCGTGGTGTACCGCCGGCCGCCGGCCGGGCTCCCGGACGGCGCCGTCCCACGGGCCGACGAGTCCTGGCGCCGCGACGACACGCTGTCGCACCTGCGGCTCGTCGACGGCGGCGCGGCCGGCGGCCACGCCCACGCCGTCGCCGGGGTCGTCGGCGTGCCGACCCCGCGGTCCGCCGAGAACGCGTGGACCGTGCCGGGTCACGAGGCCTGCGGCGTGCGACCGAGCGCCGCGCTCGCCGCTGCGGGCCTGGCCCGTACCCAGCTCGAGCTGCTCCAGGGCTCCGACGAGTACGCCCGGCTGGCCGCCACGCACGCGCGCGCCGACGAGCTGCTCGCCCTCGAGCACGCGGCACGTCTCGCCGACGGCCGGACGCGGCGGGCCTGAGGCCGCCCGGGAGCCCGAGCAGGAACGCGGCCCGCGGGGTGGCGAGACCTACAGGTAGTCGTACGGGGACGCCGCAGCGCCGTCCGGCGCGAGGCGCGCGTACCCCGGACCGCGGTCGAAGAAGGGCTGCTCCGCGCGGTCGGAACGGGCCGCCCGGTCGGAACGGGCCGCCCGCAGCCGCGCCCGCAGCGCCGCGGACGCCACGGCGTCGACGGTCACGGACCCGTCGAGGGCGGCCGTGACGTCGACGCCGTAGTCGGCGCGGGCGCCGTCGACCGAGACCTTGCCCCACCGGACGTCGCGCGCGACCTCGTCGAGCGGCCGGTCCAGCGGGTCGCCCCAGCCGCCGCCGCCCGTCGTCCGGATCCTGATCACCTCGCCGGCCCGGACGGGCTCGGCGTCCGTCAGGGCGTCCACCTCGCGCTCGTGCGGGCCGCCGGGATCGATCGTCACCTGGAACGGGCGTCCGGCCCGCCCGCCGGCGACCCCCCAGCACGACAGGATCGATCGGTCGGCGATCGACATGAACGACGCGTCGCGCAGCATCCGGACGTGCTTGTCGTAGCCGAGGCCGCCGCGGTACCGGCCGGGGCCGCCGGAGTCGACGGCGAGCCCGAGCCGCTCGACGCGCAGCGGGAACCGGGACTCGCTGAACTCGGTCGGGATGTTCCGGGAGTCCGGGACGACGTGGATCGTGTCCTCGCCGTCCGCGTAGTACCGCCCGCCCGAGCCGCCGCCCAGCACCTCGCGCATGAGGTACGGCCGCCCGTCCGCGTCGTGGCCGTGGACGCCGGTGTACCGGATCGTCTCCTGGTCGGCCGGCATCCGGCCGCCGGTCGCCTTGGCGAGCACCCCGGCCAGGACGCCGAGCAGTCGCAGGATGACGAACGTGCGGGCGTTCGTCGGCGCGGGGAAGACCGGGGTGAGCAGCGTGCCCTTGGGCGGGAACCGCATCTCGACGAGCGGGACGACGCCCTCGTTGACGTCGAGCTCGGCCATCCGCTCGGGGGTGTCGGCGAGGTTGCGCAGGATCGGGGCGAGCCACTTCACGAGGAAGTTGCCGTCCGCGTAGTCGCCGCAGTGGTTGATCGGCCCCTTCGCCTGCGGTGCCGTGCCGGTGAAGTCGACGACGAGCCGGGGGCCGCCGTCGCCGGAGCCGGGGCCACCGGTGGCGACCTTCGTCAGGGTGATCCGCTGCGTGTGCAGGCGCGGCGGGTCGACGCCGTCGTGCTCGGCGTAGTCCTCCCAGACGAAGGTGCCGTCGGGGATCTTCGCGAGGATCTCGCGCTGGTAGGTGCGGGTCGTCTTGGCGAGGATCTCCTCGAAGCACGCCTCGACGACGGCCCGGCCGTAACGGTCGAAGAGCTCGCCGAGCCGGCGCGCGCCCATCAGGCAGGCCGAGCACTCGGCGTCGAGGTCTGCGGCGAGCGAGTCGGGCATCCGCGAGTTGCGGGTCATGATGCGCAACGCCGCCTGGTTGGGGACGCCGGCGTCCCACAACCGGATCGGGGGCACCATGAGCCCTTCCTCGAAGACCGACGTCGCGCCGCTGGGCATCGAGCCCGGGCAGGCGCCGCCGATGTCGTCGTGGTGGCCGAACGCCTGCACGAACGCGACCACGCGCGGTCCGGACGCGGCACCGTCCGGGCCCGTCGAGCCGTCGTCGTGGAAGACCGGGACGGTGACGCACAGGTCGGGCAGATGGCCGATCCCGCCCTCGGACTCGTAGACGTCGTTGTGGAAGAAGACGTCGCCGGGGCGCATCGTCGCGAGCGGGAAGTCCCGGGCGACCGGGTGGACGAGCGCGCTGTACGAGCGGCCGGTGAGCTTGCGCAGCCGGGCGTCGTGGATCCCCGCCCGGAAGTCGTGCGCGTCACGGATCATCGGGCTGCGCGACGTCCGGCCGATCGCCGTCTCGACCTCCTTCTCGACGCTGGCGAGCGTGCCCTCGACGATCTCGACGAGGACCGGGTCGGCTTCCGCAGCGGGAACCTGCTGTGCCGCAACGAGTTCCTCCGGACTGCTGCGTCGCACGACGAGGTTGCCGTATTCGTCGACGGTCGCCGCGAACCCGGGGTGGACGGGCAGGGTCGACCCGTACTCCTCGATGACCGCGGGGCCGGTCACGGTGTCGCCCGGGAGCAGGCCGGACCGCGCGTGGACGGGCGTGTCGTCGTGCGCGGTGTCGAAGACGACGCGGCGCGCCCCGGTGCGGGCGCGGTCGGCGTCCGGGGAGCCGGTGGCCGCCCGCCGTGCGAGCCGCGGCCGCTCGATCGGCCCGACCCCGGTGACGCGCAGGTTTACCCACTCCACGCTCTGGTCCGGGCGACCCGCGAAGGAGTAGCCGTAAAGCCGTTCGTGGGCGGCGTGGAAGGCCGCGACCACGTCGGCACGGAAGGAGGCGCCCACCGGGCCGGTCGGTGCCGTCACCCGCACCTCGTAGGCCTGCCCGGCGTACCGCAGGTCGGCGGACCGGACGAGCTGCCGGTCGGCCGGTGAGAACCCCTCCGCCGCGAGGGCGGCGCCGGCCTGGGTCTCCAGCTCGGCGTACACCTCGGCGACGCCCGCGACGTCGAGCGACTCGTCCCGCTGGACCGCCGTCCGCACGTGGTCGGTCCGGACGTCGACGGTGAGCAGGCCGAACGCCGACACGTTGCCGGGGTCCGGCGGGACGACCACCCCCGCGAGCCCGAGGATGTCGACGAGCCGGCAGGCGAGCAGCGACCCCGAGCCGCCGAACGTGACGAGCATGAAGTCGCGGACGTCGAGGCCGCGCTTGACGCTCACCTGGCGCAGCGCGTTCGCCTGGTTCCACGCGGAGATCTCGAGGATCCCGCGGGCGCACTCGTCGACCCCCAGGCCGAGCGTCGAGGCGAGCGCCGCGATGCCGTCGCGGGCGGCCTCGACGTCGAGCGGGATCTCCCCGCCCAGCAGGTGCGCCGGGATCCGTCCGAGGACGACATGCGCGTCGGTGATCGTCGGCTCGGTGCCACCCTTGCGGTAGCACAGCGGGCCGGGGTCGGCGCCGGCGCTGCGCGGGCCGACCTTGAGCGTCCCCTCCGCCGACAGCCAGGCGACCGACCCGCCGCCCGCGCCGACCGTGACGATGTCGATCATCGGGATCCGGCTGGGGTACGCGCCGACGCTGCCCTCGGTGGTGATCGTCGGCTCGCCGTCGAGGACGACGGAGACGTCCGTCGACGTGCCGCCGCCGTCCAGGGTGAGGACCTTGTCGTAGCCCGCCGTCCGGGCGATGAGCGCGGCGCCCAGCGCGCCGGCGGCCGGTCCGGAGAGCACCGTCGAGATCGGCTGGTGGACGATCTCGCGGGCGGACAGGACGCCCCCGTTGGACTTCATGATGGCGAACGGCACCGCGCCGTCCGGGCTCGCGCCGTTGCCGCGCAACGACTGCAGCCGCTCGGCGATCCCCGCGACGTAGCGGGCCACGCGCGGCTTGACGGCGGCGTCGACGAGCGTCGTCATGCTCCGCTCGTACTCGCGGTACTCGCGGAGCACGTCGCTGCTCACCGAGACGACAGCGTCTGGGTGCTCGGCGGCGAGGACCTCTCGCATCGCCTGCTCGTGCGCGGGGTTCGCGTACGAGTGCAGGAAGCAGACGCCGATCGTCGTCACGCCCTGTGCCCGGAACCACCGCGCGACGGCGACCGCCTCGTCGCGGTGGAAGGGCCGTACCTCGGACCCGCTGACGTCGAGCCGGCCGCCGACGCCGCGCACGAGGTCGGCCGGCACGATCCGCGGTGGCTTGACCCAGAAGTAGCTGTTGCCGTAGCCGTCCGGCACGGACTGCCGGGCGATCTCGAGGACGGACTCGTACCCGGCGGTCGTCACGAAGCCGAGCCGCTCGACCCGGCCCTCGAGGAGGTGGTTCGTCGCGACCGTCGTGCCGTGCGAGACCGCCGCGACGTCGGCGCCCTCGGCGTCCATCAGCGCGAGGACCTTGTGCAGACCGGTCATGAAACCGACGGCGGGGTCGGACGGCGTGGACGGTGTCTTCGTCGTCACGCGGCGCCCGCTGCGCTCGTCGAACCCGACGACGTCGGTGAACGTCCCGCCGGTGTCGACACCGATCCGGATCCCGGGTTCGCGTGCTGGCATGTCCTTCATTGAAACCGGCGGGTCACAGGGGCTCTGCGGCACATCCTGCCAAGGACCCGGCAGGCCGTTCATCATCCCCCGTCCGGATGAGATCGGGCGGTACCGTGCCTCGCCGGACAACCGGCAGGACGTCGCAGACGTCACCGTTGCATCCCACCGCCAGGGGCGGTCCGGACCGGCACGAGCCAGGAGGCCTGCCATGACCACGACCGGAGCTGTTCGCCGTACCGCCCGCTCCGCCGGGCTGCGCCGGCACGCCGGGCCGCGCCGCGGGGTCGCGAGCCGGAGCCGGCTCGTCGTGGCGGCGCTGCTCGCCGCGGTGCTGGCGGTGCTGGCCGCCTGCGGCTCGGGCTCGGATACGGTGACGGGCGTGACGACGACCTCCGGCACGCAGAGCGGGACCCCCTCGACGTCCGACCCGACACCGACCGCCGGCGGGGCCACGACGGCCGAGCCCGCCGGGGAGCCTGCGCCGACCTCGACCAAGGGCATCACCGACCCGGCCGGCCCGACCGCTCCGGCCGCGGTGCTCAGGGTGATCCGGACGGCGGACCGCGGCTCGTACGACCGGGTCGTCCTCGAGTTCAACCGCCCCTTCGGCGGCTACACGGTGCAGTACGTGGACGAGCTCACCGAGGACCCGACCGGTGACCCGGTCGACCTCGCGGGGAGCGCGGTCCTCGCCGTCGTCGTCCAGGGCGCCACGCGGAACAACGCGTTCCAGACGTCCGACACGACGCCGCTCGAGACGTACGCCGGCCCCCAGCGGGTGTCGCCGAACCTGCCGAACGTCAAGGAGATCGCCGACGCGGGCGACTTCGAGGCGGTGCTGAGCTTCGGCGTCGGTCTCGGTGCGAAGACCGGCTTCCGGGTGCTCAAGCTGTCCGACCCGGCGCGCCTGGTCATCGACGTCGCCCACTGACCGGCGCTCCCGGCCCCGCGTCGAGCGGGCCCGCGACGTGTCAGCACGCCTCGTCGCCGATCGGGTCTGCGCCGGCGGGCACCGCGACCCACCGCTGGTGCGACCACGCTCGGCGGGCGGACCCGTCGTAGGCACGGGTACCGTCGGTGGATGTCGACGATCGCCGCGGTCCGCGGAGCGCTGCCCGGCAACGTCCACACCCAGGCGGACGTCACGGACGTGCTCGCCGACGTCGTGTTCGGTCCCGGGGTCGCGTCGGATCGGCTGGCGCTGCTGCGCCGGCTGCACCGTTCGGCGGGCGTGCAGACCCGTCATCTCGCGCTGCCGCTGTCGGACTACCTGGAGCTCGACGGCTTCGGGGCGGCGAACGACGCCTTCATCGACGTCGGGACGTCGCTCGGGGAGCGAGCCGTCCGGGACGCGCTCGACGCCGCCGGGCTCGACGCGGCCGACGTCGACCTCCTCGTCTCGACGTCGGTCACCGGGATCGCGGCGCCCAGCATCGACGCCCGGCTCGTGGGGCGGCTCGGGCTGCGGTCCGACGTCAAGCGGGTGCCGATCTTCGGGCTCGGCTGCGTCGCCGGCGCGGCCGGGATCGCCCGGCTGCACGACTACCTGCGCGGCCACCCGGACGCGGTGGCGGTGCTGCTGTCGGTCGAGCTGTGCTCCCTGACGTTCCAGCGCGACGACGACTCGACCGCGAACCTCGTGGCGACGGGGCTGTTCGGCGACGGCGCCGCCGCGGTCGTCATGGTCGGCGAGGAGCGCGCCGCGCGGATGGGCCTGGACGCGCCGTCCGGACCGGCCGCCCGTGCGCCGCGCGTCGTCGACACCCGCAGCCGCTTCTACCCCGACACCGAGCACGTCATGGGCTGGGACATCGGCGGCAGCGGCTTCCGCATCGTCCTCGCCGCGACCGTCGCGGACGTCGTGGAGAAGTACCTGCGTGACGACGTCGACGGCTTCCTCGCCGACCACGGGCTGACCGTGCCCGAGGTCGACACCTGGGTCGTGCACCCGGGTGGCCCCAAGGTCATCGACGCGATGGTCCGCACGCTCGAGGTCGACCCGTCCGCGCTCGACGTGACCCGGCGCAGCCTCGCGGCGATCGGCAACCTGTCGTCGTCGTCGGTGCTCCACGTGCTCGCCGACACCCTGGCCGCCGACCTGCCGACGCCGGGCACGAGCGGCGTGCTGCTCGCGATGGGCCCGGGGTTCTGCGCGGAGCTCGTGCTCCTCGAGTGGTGATCGGGCGGGAGCGTCCGCCACAGCGCAACCAGAACCCGCCCGAGAGCGGCCTTCGTGCAGCCGGGGACGGCTTGTGCTGGCGCTGTGGCCGGGAGCAGGGACGGCGCGCGGCCGTCGGACCAGGTCGGTAGCGTGCCGCGGGTGAGCATCGCGTACGTCGTCCTCGTGCTTCTCGTCGTGGCGGTACGGCTCGCCGAGCTCGCCGTCGCGCAGCGGCACCTCGGCTGGGCGCGCGCGCACGGCGGGGTCGAGCACGGTGCGGGCCACTACCCCGTCATGGTGCTGCTGCACACGGCCTTCCTCGTCGGCTGCCTCGTCGAGGTACCGCTCGCGGAGCGGCCCTTCCTGCCGTGGCTCGGCTGGCCGATGCTCGCCGTCCTCGTCGTCGCGCACGCGCTGCGGTGGTGGTGCATCCGCAGCCTCGGCAACCAGTGGAACACCCGCGTCGTCGTCGTCCCCGGGCTGCCGCTGGTGTCCCGCGGCCCGTACCGGTGGCTGCGGCACCCGAACTACGTCGCGGTCGTCGCCGAGGGAGTCGCGCTGCCGCTCGTTCACACCGCGTGGGTCACCGCGCTCGCGTTCACCGTGCTCAACGCCCTGCTGCTGCGGGTCCGGCTGCGGGTCGAGAACGCCGCGCTGGCGACGGCCGGGCCCTGACCCGCCGCGACAGGGCCCGGCGCGACGGCCACGATGGGGGCGTGGATGTCGACCTTCTCGTCGTCGGTGGCGGGCCCGTGGGGCTCGGGACGGCGATCGAGGCGGCCCAGGCGGGGATGAGCGTCGCCGTCGTCGAGCGGCGCGAGGGGCCGGTCGACAAGGCGTGCGGCGAAGGGCTCATGCCGGCGGCCCGGGCGTCGCTGCTGCGGCTGGGCGTCGAGCCGGCGGGCAGGCCGTTCCGCGGCATCCGCTACCTGACCAGCGGTGCGACGGCGACGGCCGTGTTCTCCGCAGGCCCCGGGCTCGGCGTCCGTCGGACGACGTTGTCCGCAGCGCTGGGCGCCCGGGTCGACGCGCTCGGGGTCAAGCGGGTGGCGGCGTCCGCGGCGGCACCCGTGCTCGGCGACGGATGGGTCGAGGCGGCCGGCGTCCGGGCGGCCTGGCTCGTGGCCGCCGACGGGCTCCACTCGCCGGTCCGCCGGGCGCTCGGGCTCGACGGACCGGTGCGCGGCGCCGTCCGGTACGGGCTGCGCCGGCACTACCGGACCGCGTCGTGGACCGACCTCGTCGAGGTGCACTGGGCGGACGCCGCGGAGGCCTACGTGACCCCGGTCGCCGACGACCTCGTCGGCGTCGCGGTGCTCTGCCGCGGCGGCGAGCCGTACGACGCGTGGCTCGCCCGCTTCCCCGCCCTCGCCGAACGGCTCCGGGACGCCGAACCCGCGACCGACGTCCGGGGCGCCGGGCCGCTGCGCCGGACGGCGTCCCGGCGGGTCCAGGGGCGGGTGCTGCTCGTCGGCGACGCCGCGGGCTACGTCGACGCCCTCACCGGGGAGGGGATCTCCGTCGGGCTGGCCTGCGGGCGCGAGCTCGTCCGCTGTCTCGTGGCGGGTCGTCCGGACGACTACGAGGCAGCCTGGCGCCGGACGACGCGGCGGTACCGGATCCTCACCGGCGGCCTCGTCTGGGCGGCGCACCGCCCGACGCTGCGCCGGGCGATCGTCCCCGCGGCGCAGCGGCTTCCGGCGGTGTTCCGAGGCATCGTCGACCAGCTCGGCTGACCCGCAGGCCGCGGCGTCCGGGTGATCCGGCGCGCCCGACCGGGTGGACCGGGGCCGATCGCCTGACGTGATCCTGCGTGCATGCCGATACCTGTCCGGTGACCAGTCATGCCGTCCCGCGCACGACTCGTACGACGGAGCTGATGCAGGTGGCCCAGCTCAACGACCGCCTCGGCGCGCCCGGGGCGGTGCTGACGTCGTCCGACCTCGGCGTCGACGCCCCGCCCGGCGCCACTCTCGCCGAGGTGGTGCTCGAGGGCTCGCCCAGCTTCGGCTACCTGTGGGGGCACTTCCGTGCCGCCGGCGGGGAGGCCGTCCGGGTCCTGCTCCACACCGACCACCTGCGGGCGGTCAGCCGCGCCATGCACCTGCCGCACCATCACTGGGGGCTCTGAGGCCCTGCGCCGTCCGCAACTACGGAACAACCGTGCACCACGGCGGCGTGTCGGGCGTGGGAGCGCTCTTGTGACGACCGGTGTCAGGTCGTCGGTCAGAACAGGGTGTCGGTGAACTCGTCGTCGTCGCCCGCTTCCGCTGCTCCGGCTGCTCGGGCTGCGCCGTCGGGGCCCGGCGCGGAGTCGTGACCGTCGGGCTCGCCGAAGCCTTCGAGACCGATGGGCAGGTCGCCGTGGTGGAGCACGGTGAGCCGTTGCGTCGGGCGGGTCAGCGCGACGTAGAGGTCGTTGACGCCGCGCGCCGACTGCGCGACGACGGCGGCCGGGTCGACGACGACGACGGCGTCGAACTCGAGCCCCTTGGCGTCGTCCACCGTGAGCACGTCGACCCGCTCGGCGAGCCTCCGCGCGGTCCCGGCGCGTCGAGGTTGCCACGGCGCGTGTCACGTTCTCC
>DAIOGQ010000132.1:0-10302 GCA_036745175.1 Kineosporiaceae bacterium | reverse complement strand
CCACGACCCGCTCCACGACCCGCTCCACGACCCGCTCCACGACCCGCTCCACGACGGCCCGCGCCACCGCGCTCCTGGCGGCCTGCGCCGCGGCGCTCCTCGCGGCGTGCGGGGGGCAGGACGGCGCGAGCGTCGACCCAGGAGGTGGCGTGACCACGGAGTCGCCGTCGAGCGCGCCGGCGACGACGCCGGCGCGCGGGCCGACCGACCTGACGGTCGTCGCCGGCGACGGGTCGGGGACCTCGACGACGTGGCGGCTCACGTGCGACCCGCCCGGTGGTGACCACCCGGACGCCGAGGCCGCCTGCGCGGCCCTGGCCGCCCACGGCGCGACGGCGCTGCCGCCGGTGCCGAAGGACCAGGTCTGCACGATGGTCTACGGCGGCCCGCAGACCGCGACGGTGACCGGCACGTGGCGCGGCGAGCGGGTCTCGGCGTCGTTCAACCGGACGAACGGCTGCGAGATCTCGCGCTGGGAGTCGCTCGCCGCGCTCCTGCCCAGCACCGCCTCCTGACGCCGGGGTCCGTTGGTCACGACAGGAGGAGCCGCTCCAGCCGCCGGGCGGCGACCGCGAGCCCGACGAGGCCCATGACGAGCAGGTAGCCGACGTGACCGAGCATGCCGACGTCGATCGCCCCGAGGCAGAGCCCGCGGATGAGCTCGACCGCGTGGTAGAGCGGCAGCGCCCGGACCACCGGCTGGAGCGACGGCGGGTACGTCGACAGCGGGAAGAACGTCGCCGAGAACAGGAACATCGGCAGGACTACCAGCTGGAGCAGGTCGAAGTCCTGCCACGACCGCATCCAGGTCGTCGCCGCCATCCCGACGGCGGCGAACGCGAGCCCGACGAGCAGCGCCGCGGGCAGGGCGAGCAGCGCCCACCACGACCTCAGGAGGCCGGCCGCCGCCATGACGAGCATGAACATCGCCGCGTAGATCGCGCCGCGGGTCTGTGCCCAGGCGATCTCGCCGACGGCGACGTCGCGCGGGCCGAGCGGCGTCGACAGTACGCTGTCGTAGAGCCTGGCGTACTTGAGCTTGAAGAAGACGTTGAGCGTGGAGTCGAAGACGGCGCCGTTCATCGCGGAGGTCGCGAGCATCGCCGGGGCGACGAAGACCGCGTAGGGCACGCTGCGCCCCCCGCCGGCGTCGACCTCACCGACGAGCGCGCCGAGGCCGACGCCGAGCGAGAACAGGTAGAAGACCGGCTCGAAGAAGCCGCTGATCAGCAGCAGCCAGCCGCGTCGGTAGACCCGCAGGTTGCGCTCGACGAGCATCCGCGCCATCCCGGCGCCGGCGGGCATCGGGACGGCGCGGGCGAGGGCCGCGAGCAGCCGGTGCCGGCCCCCCGACCCGGAACCGGGACCGGCGGGCGCCGACGCGGCGGCCTCCGTCGCGCGGGTGCCGCTCATTCGACGAGCCTGCGCCGGAAGGTCCGGGCCGCGGCGGCGACCCCGACCACGGCCCACAGCAGGAGGTATCCGCAGTGCCCGGCGACGGCGAGCAGGTCGGGGCTGCCCAGCGCGAGGTCGCGGCAGGACTGCGTCGCGTGCCACAGCGGCATCACGTAGGCGATCGGCCGGACGAGCTCGGGGAGCTGGTCGACGGGGAAGAAGGTGCCGGCGAACAGGAAGGTCGGGATGAGCCCGAACCGGAACACGTAGACGAAGTTCGCGTCGTTCTCCTGCGAGGCCGCGAACGCCATGACCGGCGTCGCGTAGGCCGCTCCGCACAGGACCGCGACCGCCACCGCTGCGAGCGTCCACCAGGACGTGAACGCGCCGAGCAGCGCGCCGATGACGCCGAAGACGACGCTGACCATCACGAGCCGGAGCACGACGAACGCGAGGTGCCCGAGGAACACGTCGACGACGTCGAGCGGTCCGGCGAGCATCGCGTGGTACTGCCGCTGCCACTTCACCGCGCCCATCACGGGCCACGTCGACTCCGACACCCCGGTCTGCATCGCGTTCGCGGCGAGCACGCCCGGCGCGACGAAGAGCGCGTACGGGACGCCGACGCCGCCGCCGGACCCGTCGTCCACCAGGGTCCCGAGGCCGAACCCGAGCGAGCCGAGGTACAGCAGCGGGGAGAGCACGCTCGAGAAGACACTGCTGCGCCACGTGCGCCGGTAGCTGCGGAGCCAGTACTCCAGTGCACGACCGGCGAGCGACCCCGCTCGGGGCGTCCGCCGCAGGCGGGCCTCGTCGGCGGTCGGCACGGCGGTGCCGGTCGCCGCCCCGTCGACCGGCCCGTCCCGGGTCGCCCTCACCGCGCTCGGCCCCCCACGCTCAGTCGACCAGCGAGCGGCCGGTGAGCCGGAGGAACACGTCCTCCAGCGTCGAGCGGCGCACGAGCACGGTGACCGGGCGCAGCCCCGCGGCGTGAACGGCGTGCGCGACGGCCTCGCCGTCCGGGCCGTACACGAGCACCCGGTCGGGCAGCACCTCGACCCGCTCGGCGAGCGCGCCGGCGGCAGCGGTCACTTGCCCGGCAGCCGCGGCGTTGTCGTCGGCAGGGAACCGCAGCTCGAGGACCTCCCGGCTGCTGTGCTGCTCGATGAGCGAGCGAGGGCTGCCCTCGGCGACGATGCGCCCGGTGTCCATGACGACGAGCCGGTCGCACAGCTGCTCCGCCTCGTCCATGTAGTGCGTCGTCAGCACGAGCGTCACGCCTTGCCGCTTGAGCCGGAAGAGCCGGTCCCACAACGCGTGCCTGGCCTGCGGGTCGAGCCCGGTCGTCGGCTCGTCGAGCAGGAGGATCTCGGGGTCGTTGGCGAGCGCGCGCGCGATCGTCAGCCGACGCTTCATCCCCCCGGACAGCGGCTCGACCCGGCTCGTCGCCCGCTCGCTCAGCTGGGCGAACTCGACGAGCTCGGTGGCCTTGGCGTGCGCCGCCTTGCGCGAGATGCCGAAGTACCGCGCGTAGACGACGAGGTTCTCGTGCACGCTCAGCTCCTCGTCGAGCGTGTCGCGCTGCGGGACGACGCCGAGCCGGGCCCGGATCCTCGGACCGTCCGCCCGCGGGTCGAGCCCGAGGATGCGCAGCTCGCCACCGGACGGCGGGGACACGCAGCCGATCATCCGCATCGTCGAGGACTTGCCCGCCCCGTTGGGTCCGAGGAAGCCGAAGGCCTCACCGCGGTGGACCTCGACGTCGATGTCGTCGACGGCCGTGAAGTCGCCGAACCGCTTCGTGAGGCCGCGCGCGCTGATGAGGACCTCGCCGTCGGCAGACGCCTCCGCAGCGGCGCCCGGACGCCGCACCTCGTGCCTCACGCCGTCGACCCTAACCGGAGCCGCCGACAGCCTCGTAACGCAGTGCCGGTCGCGCGAGCAGGACGACGACCGGCACGAGCAGCGCGGCCGCGACGAAGCCCAGCGCACCGAAGCCGAGCCGCTCGACGACCGGCCCGGCGAAGACGCCCGCGCTCGCCGCGACGAGCCCCATGACGAGGTCCGACAGGCCCTGCACCGAGGTGCGGACGTGCGCAGGCACAGACTCCGACAGCAACGTCGACCCGGCGACGACGCAGGCCGACCAGCCGAGGCCGAGCAGCGTGAGGGCGACCCCGAGCCGGGTGTGCGCCATCGGTGGGCTCGTCGCGGCGACCAGGCACGCCACCGCGAGGACGACGACCCCGAGGCCGATCCCCGCCCGGCGCCCGAACCGGTCGGCGACCAGGCCCATGACCGGGCTCAGCGCGTACATCCCGGCGATGTGGACGCTGATGACGATCCCGACGACCTCGAGCGTCGCGCCGCCCGCGTGCAGGTGCAGCGGGGTCATGACCATGACGGCCACCATCACCGCGTGCGCGATCCCCAGTGCGCTGAGGCCGAGGACCGCACCCGGGCTGCGCCGGACGGCCAGGAGCGCGGTCCGGGTCGGGGGCGGTCCGCCGGTGCCGTCGGCACCCGCCGGCTCGGGCCGCGCGGCGGCAGGCAGCGGGTCGGGGCGCAGGAAGGCCCAGAGCCCGAGCGCCGCGAGCCCGTACCCCGCGAGGGAGAACAGGAACGGGCCCGCGAGGTCCGGCACACCGAGCGTCGCACCCAACCGCCCGCCCGGGCCCGACAGGTTGGGCCCGACGACCGACCCCACGGTCGCGGCCCAGACGACGAGCGAGAGCGAGCGCCCGCGATGCGCCTCGCCGACACCGTCGATCGCCGCGTACCGGGCCTGCAGCCCGGCGGCAGAGCCGCCGCCGAAGAGCGCGGCACCGGCGAGGAGGAGCCCGAACGAGCCGACCCGGGCGGCCGTGAGGCTGAGGACGGCTCCGGCCGCGCCGACGGCGTACCCGGTAGCGAGCGCCGGGCGCCGTCCGCGCCGCGCGGCGAGCCGCGACAGCGGCACCGCGAGGAGCGCGGCGCCGAGCACGCCCATCGTCTGGGCGAGCCCGGACATCGACGTCGAGCCCGAGATGTCCTGCGCGAGCAGGCCGTTGACCGCGATCCCGCTCGCGACGCCGACGCCGCCGAGAACCTGCGCGGCGGCGAGCACACCGACCGTTCGGGCGGGACGTCCGGCCGGACCGGCCGTCACCGGGTCCGGCCGCGGGCCCCCGACCTGCGGCGGCCGTCACCGACCCCCGTGCGGTCCATCTCCTGCCGGCCCCAGCGTCGCTCCGCCGGCACGTCGAGGTCGTCGCACAGGGCGAACCACACCACCCGCGGGTCGTCGCCGGCGTCGAGCGCCTGCTGCGCCGTCCGGTGCCCGAGCGCCCCGAGGACGTGGTCGCGGACCAGCGTCCGGCCCTGGGCGGCGCCGAACTCGTCGTCCACGAAGGTCCAGAAGTCGCTCATCCGCACCCGGCGAGCATCGCATGCGGCCGACGGGGGGCGCAGTGGTGCACCCCGGGCGAACGGACGATGTCGGCCGAGTCGCCCTCACGCTGCGGTGGTCTGTCGCTACGTTTCGACGACGCATGCGGCGGACGGGCGGCGGTCCGCGCACGAGGCCGGCGCCGGACGCGCGGCAGGGACACGACAGGGGCGGCACGAACACATGGACGTGAGGACACTCGGGGTGCACGGACGTGTGCGCAGGCGTGGACGACAGGACCGGCCAGGGCGGGCGGGCGACGGCGGCGCCAGGGCCGTCGGGCGACGGAGCGTGCCCCGCAGGGTCGTCCCGACCATCCTCGCCGCCGTGCTCGCCGTCCCGGCGACGCTGGCGGTGACGACCGCCTCGCAGGCCGCACCCGCGGACGAGGGGCTCTGGGGCCCGGTCCTCGACTGGGGCCTGCAGGGCAAGCACATGGCCGCGCTGCCGACCGGCAAGGTGCTCGTCTGGTCGACCGGCGCGAACGCTCGGGTCTGGGACCCGGCGACCGGCGGCTTCTCCGACGCGCCGGCGCTCTTCGGCGACCTGCACTGCGCAGGCAACGCCCAGCTCGCCGACGGCCGCGTCGTCGTCCTCGGCGGCCAGAACGGCGGCACCCACATCGGCACGAAGGTGACCGCGCTCTTCGACGCGAACACCCAGACGTGGACCGAGGGCGCACCGATGACCTACGAGCGCTGGTACGCCAGCGTGACGACGCTGGCCGACGGGCGCGTCCTCTCGTCGTCCGGCGACGACGCGCAGGGCCGGCGGATCAGCACGCCAGAGGTCTACGACCCCGCGACGAACCGGTGGACCGAGCTCACCGGAGCCGTCCGCACCCAGGGCCTCTACCCACAGATGTACGTGCTGCCGAACGGGAAGGTCTTCGAGGCCGCACCGGGCTCGGCGACAGCGCTGCTCGACCTCGCGGGGACCGGGTCGTGGACTGCCGGCCCGACGAACGGGTGGAGCACGAACGGGTACTCCGAATCGTCCGTCATGTACGAGCCCGGAAAGATCATGCGCGCCGGCGGCGGGGACCCGGCGATCGCCCGGACCGGCGTCGTCGACATGACGGCGGCGTCGCCGGCGTGGACCGAGACGGCGCCGATGGCCTTCGCCCGGCGCAGGATGAACATGACGGTCCTCGCCGACGGGCAGGTCCTCGCGATCGGCGGCACCGCCGCCGGGGACGACGCCGGCCGCGCGGTCCTGCCCGCCGAGCTGTGGAACCCGACGACCCGGACCTGGACGACGCTGGCGTCGATGGCCGAGCCGCGGATGTACCACTCCGCCGCCGTGCTCATGCTCGACGGCCGGGTCGTCGTCGGCGGCGGCGAGGCGACCGGCCGGCTGCGGGCGCAGGTCTTCGAGCCGCCCTACCTCCACAAGGGCCCGCGTCCGACGGTGACCTCGGCGCCGCCCACGGCCGGCTACGGGACGACGATGACGATCGGTACCCCGGACCCGGCGGGCGTCACCTCCGTCGCGCTGGTCCGGCTCGGGGCGAACACCCACGCGTGGGACCAGAACCAGCGCTACGTGCCACTGACGTTCACCCCGACGACGGGCGGGCTGTCCGCGACGGCGCCGGCCAACGGCAACGTCGCGCCGCCCGGCAGCTACATGCTCGTCGTCAAGAACGCGGCGGGCGTCCCGTCGGTGGGCCGGGTCGTCCGGCTCGGCTCGTCGGCGTCCCTGCAGCCCGGCCGGGCGGTCGGTCGGGTGACGAACGCGGCCGGCGCCGCGATCTCCGGCGCCCGGGTCTTCGTCGGCGCGCAGAGCGTCACGACGAACGCCACCGGGACCTACACGCTCGCGGGGCTGGCTCCCGGCGAGGTCGGGCTCACCGTCGAGGCCGCCGGGTTCGCGTCCGCCGTCCGGACCGTCCTCGTGCCGCCGGGCGGCGACGTCACGGCGAGCTTCACGCTCGTCCCGCCCGGCAACGTCACCGGCCGGGTGACCGACAGCGGCACCGGGGCCGCCGTCCCGGACGCCGTCGTCACCTACCCGGGCGGTTCGGTCGCGGCCGGCGCCGACGGGACCTACACCATCACCGGGGCGCCGTCCGGACCGCTCGAGGTCACGGTGTCGGCGATCGGCTACGAGACCCGCACGCTCACCGTGACGGTGCCCGCCAACGGGACGCTGCCCCTCGACGTCCCGCTGACCCGCAGCGCGACCTTCATCACCGGCGGCGTCGCCGACCGGGCCACCAACACCGATCTCGTCGGGGCCACGGTCACGCTGTCCAACGGCGCCACCACGACGACGGACGCGCTCGGCCGGTACCGGTTCGACGTGCCCGCGGGGACCTACACGGTCACCGCGACGGCCGCGGGCTTCGGGACGGCGAGCGGGCAGGCCGTCGTCTCGACCGGCACGTACGCGGTCGTCGACCTCCTCCTCGACGCGACGTCGGCGTCGAACCGGCTGAAGAACATCACCTTCGAGAACGGCAGCCTGACGCACGCGACGACCGGCGCCGACCGGGTGAGCGGTGCGGTCACCCTCGACACCGCGACCCCCGTCGCCGGCACGGCGTCCGCGCGGTTCTCCGGAGCGGCCGGCTACCTCGAGGAGTCCTTCGGCAGCCAGGACGACGTGTACGCGGCGGCCCTGCTCAAGGTCGGGACGCTGCCGACGACGGACACCCGCGTCGTCCAGGTGCTCAGCGGGTCGACGACGGTCGGGGCGCTCCAGCTCCGGGCGTCCGGCCGGCTGCGGCTGCGCAGCGGCTCGACGACGATCGGGGTCGAGTCCGCGCCGCTCACCGCCGGCACGACGTACCGGGTCGGGGTGCACCAGCGCCGCGGAACGGGCGGCAACGCCGTGCTCGAGGCGTTCGTCGCACCGGCGGGCGCGGCGTTCGGCGCGCCGTTCGCGCGGACGGCGACCGGGGCGTGGACGACGGCGGCGACCGCCGTCCGGCTCGGGGTGACGACCGGCAACGGGACGTTCTCGCTCGACGACGTCCTGCTCGACGCGGCGGCCATGCCGGGAGCCGGTGGCGGGCCACCGCCGCCTCCGCCGCCGCCCCCGCCGGGGGGTGCACTGAGCTTCACCCCGGTCGCCGACGGGCAGACGAAGTCGACGAGCGCGACGACGAACTACGGGACGGGCACGACGGTCCGGCTGCGCCAGGGCACGGCGGCCTCCCTCGGCGACTACCGCAGCTACCTGCGGTTCACGGTGAGCGGGCTCGCCCCGACGGTGACGTCGGCGAAGCTGCGGCTGTTCGTCACCGACCCCAGCGCGGTCGGCGGCTCGGTCTTCCGGACGACGGGCGCCTGGACCGAGACCGGCGTGACGTGGGCGAGCCAGCCGGCGCTCACCGGGCCGGCGCTCGCCACCGCCGGGGCGACCTCGACCGGCGCGTGGGTCGAGATCGACGTCACGCCGGCCGTGACCGGCAACGGGACCGTCGAGCTGGGGCTGTCGACGACGTCGACCGACTCCGCGATCTACTCCAGCCGCGAGGGGGCGAACCCGCCGCAGCTCGTCGTCACGTCGTCGTGACCAGGGCAGGTTGTCGGTGCCGCGAGGCAGGATGGCCGTGTGGCCCGACGACCCCCTGACGACAGCCCGACGGCGCAGACCGTCCTCGGGCGGTTCTCGCCGGCCACCCGGGCCTGGTTCGAGGCCGCGTTCGCCGCGCCGACGCCGGCCCAGGTCGGCGCCTGGGACGCCGTCTCGCGCGGCGCGCACGCCCTCGTCGTCGCACCGACCGGGTCGGGCAAGACGCTCGCCGCCTTCCTCTGGGCGCTCGACCGGCTCGCGGCGACCCCGCCGCCGGCCGAGACCGGCCGGCGCTGCCGGGTGCTCTACGTCTCGCCGCTCAAGGCGCTGGCCGTCGACGTCGAGCGCAACCTGCGCAGCCCGCTCGCAGGGATCCGGCAGGCGGCGACCCGGCTCGACCTGCCGGTGCCGGACCTGCGGGTCGGGGTGCGGTCGGGCGACACCCCGGCCGACGAGCGCCGAGCCTTCGCCAAGACGCCGCCCGACATCCTCATCACGACGCCCGAGTCGCTGTTCCTGCTGCTCACCTCGGCCGCCCGGGCCTCGCTCGCCGGGATCGAGACCGTCATCGTCGACGAGGTGCACGCGCTCGCCGGGTCCAAGCGCGGGGCCCACCTCGCGCTGAGCCTCGAGCGGCTCGACGCGCTGCTCGACTCCCCCGCCCAGCGGGTCGGGCTGTCGGCGACGGTCCGTCCGGTCGAGGAGGTCGCGCGCTGGATCGGCGGCTCGGGGCAGACGCCCGTGCAGATCGTCCAGCCCCCGTCGCACAAGGAGTTCGACCTGCGGGTCGTCGTCCCGGTCCCCGACCTGGCCGACCTCGACGCGGCCGCGACCGGGGTGCCGACGGGTGGTACGCCCGGCACCGACGCGGGCGGCCCGGTGGGCGGCTGGGCCGAGCCCGACCTGACCGGTGCCGCCGCGGGGGCGCTGCGCCGGCCCTCGATCTGGCCGCACGTCGAGGAGCGGGTCGTCGACCTGATCGCCGAGCACCGCTCGACGCTCGTCTTCGCCAACTCGCGCCGGCTCGCCGAGCGGCTCACCGCGCGGCTCAACGAGGTGTGGCACGAACGGACGACGGGCGAGCAGGTCCCCGAGCCGGGGTCGCTGGCGCCCGCGGAGCTGATGGCCCAGGCGGGTGCCGCGAGCGGCGCCCCGGCGGTCCTCGCGCGTGCCCACCACGGGTCGGTGAGCAAGGAGCAGCGCGCGCTCATCGAGGGTGAGCTCAAGGCGGGCCGGCTGCCTGCCGTCGTCGCGACGTCGAGCCTCGAGCTCGGCATCGACATGGGCGCGGTCGACCTCGTCGTCCAGGTCGAGTCGCCGCCGAGCGTGTCGAGCGGCCTGCAGCGCGTCGGTCGGGCCGGGCACCAGGTCGGTGCGGTGTCGCGCGGCGTGCTCTTCCCCAAGTTCCGCAGCGACCTCGTGCAGACCGCCGTCGTCGTCGAGCGGATGCGCGACGGCCGGATCGAGTCGCTCCGGGTGCCGTCCACCCCGCTCGACGTCCTGGCCCAGCAGGTCGTCGCGATGCTCGCGATGGAGCCGTGGTCGGTCGACGACCTCGAGGCGCTCGTCCGGCGCGCGGCGCCGTTCGCGACGCTGACTCGCGGGGTCCTCGAGGCGGTCCTCGACATGCTGTCCGGGCGCTACCCGAGCGACGAGTTCGCCGAGCTGCGACCGCGCATCGTCTGGGACCGGCTCACCGGCACCCTCACGGCCCGGCCGGGTGCGCAGCGACTCGCGGTGACCTCCGGCGGGACGATCCCCGACCGTGGGCTGTTCGGCGTCTTCCTCGCCGGCGCCGACGAGACCAGGCGGGGCGCGGGGCGCCGGGTCGGCGAGCTCGACGAGGAGATGGTCTACGAGTCGCGCGTCGGCGACGTCTTCACCCTCGGGTCGTCGTCGTGGCGGATCGAGGAGATCACCCACGACCGCGTGCTCGTGACGCCCGCGCCGGGCCAGCC
>DAIOGQ010000131.1:0-10332 GCA_036745175.1 Kineosporiaceae bacterium | reverse complement strand
CGGTCGGCGCGGCCGGCTCGATGCTCGGCACCCGGGCTCTGCAGATCTTCGACGAGACGACGTGCGTCGTGCGCGCCGTCCTGCGCTGGACCGAGTTCTACAAGCACGAGTCGTGCGGCAAGTGCACGCCCTGCCGGGAGGGCACCTACTGGCTCGTCCAGGTGCTGCGCCGGCTCGAGCAGGGCGACGGCACCGAGGCGGACCTCGACAAGCTGCTCGACATCTGTGACAACATCCTGGGCCGCTCGTTCTGCGCGCTCGGGGACGGCGCGACGAGCCCGATCATGTCGTCCATCCAGTACTTCCGGGACGAGTACGTCGAGCACCTCCGGCACGGCGGCTGCCCGTTCGACCCGGTGCGCTCGACGCTCTTCGAAGGGGCTGCTGTCTGATGCCCGCCCCGAGTCCGGCGTGCGAGATCGTCCGTTCCGCCGAAGGGACCTCAGCCCGATGACCGTCACGGCCAACCCGCCGTCCGGGGCCACCGGTCCCGACACGTCGCCCGCCCGGCCAGACCTCGTCACCGTCACGGTCGACGACGTCGAGGTGAGCGTCCCCAAGGGCACGCTCGTCATCCGGGCGGCGGAGGAGATCGGGATCGCGATCCCGCGCTTCTGCGACCACCCGCTGCTCGCCCCCGCGGGTGCCTGCCGGCAGTGCCTCGTCGAGGTCGCGACGCCGGGCCCCGACGGCTCGCTGCGGCCGATGCCCAAGCCGCAGGCGTCGTGCACGCTCGAGGTGAGCCCGGGCATGGTGGTGCGGACGCAGGCCACGAGCCCGGTCGCCGAGAAGGCGCAGCGCGGCGTCATGGAGCTGCTCCTGATCAACCACCCTCTGGACTGCCCGATCTGCGACAAGGGCGGCGAGTGCCCGCTGCAGAACCAGGCGATGGCCAACGGCCAGGCCAGCAGCCGCTTCACCGAGACGAAGCGGACGTTCCCCAAACCGATCCGGATCTCCACCCAGGTGCTCCTCGACCGCGAGCGCTGCATCCTGTGCCAGCGCTGCACCCGGTTCTCCTCCGAGATCGCCGGCGACCCGTTCATCGACCTGCAGATGCGTGGTGCGCAGCAGCAGATCGGGACGTTCTCCCCGGCAGTCCTGGGCTTTCGAACCGGCGTCCCGACGCGGGGCGGCGCGATGCTCGACGAGTCGGGCCAGCCGTTCGCGAGCTACTTCTCCGGCAACACGGTCCAGATCTGCCCGGTCGGCGCGCTGACCGGAGCGGCCTACCGCTTCCGCTCCCGGCCGTTCGACCTCGTGTCGACCCCGGGCGTGTGCGAGCACTGTGCGAGCGGTTGTGCCGTCCGGGTCGACCACCGTCACGGCTCGGTGCTGCGCCGCCTCGCCGGGGACGACCCCGCTGTCAACGAGGAGTGGAACTGCGACAAGGGCCGCTGGGCCTTCGCCTACGCGACCGCTCCCGACCGGCTGACCGGCCCGCTCGTGCGCGACGCCGAGTCCGGTGAGCTCCGGACGGCGTCGTGGTCCGAAGCGCTCGACGCCGCGGCCGCCGGGCTCGCCGCGGCGCGTGCCGGTCGCGGCGCGGCCGTGCTGACCGGTGGCCGGGTCACCGTCGAGGACGCCTACGCCTACGCCAAGTTCGCCCGCATCGCGCTGGCGACGAACGACGTCGACTTCCGGGCCCGCCCGCACTCGGCCGAGGAGGGCATCTTCCTCGCCCACGCGGTGGCGGGCACCGGCCTCGGCGTCACGTACGCCGACCTCGAGGCTGCCCCGAGCGTGCTGCTCGTCGGGTTCGAGCCGGAGGAGGAGTCACCGATCGTCTTCCTGCGGCTGCGCAAGGCCGTCGCGAAGGGCCAGCTCGTCCATGCGGTCGCGCCGTGGCGAAGCCGGGGCCTGGCCAAGCTCGACGCCCACCTCGTGCCGGCCGCGCCGAGCACCGAGGCCGAGGTGCTCGACGCGATCGCCGACGATGCCGCCGAGGTGGCTGCGGCCGCCGCCGACGTCCGTCGTCCCGGCGCGCTGGTGCTCGTCGGCGAGCGGCTCGCCACGGTACCCGGCGCGCTCAGCGCCGCCGTCCGGCTCGCGGCCGCGACCGGTGCCCGGCTCGCCTGGGTGCCGCGCCGCGCCGGTGAGCGCGGGGCGGTCGAGGCCGGCGCCCTGCCCGGGCTGCTGCCGGGCGGCCGTCCCGTGACGGACGCCGCCGCACGCGTCGACGTCGCCGCCGTCTGGGACGTCCCGAACCTGCCGGTCCGCCCCGGTCGAGACGCGAACGGCATCCTCGCCGCGGGGGCCGCGGGCGAGCTGGACGCCCTCGTCGTCGGCGGCGTCGACCCTGCCGACCTGCCCGACCCGGCACTCGCGCTGCAGGCGCTGGCGACCACCCGGTTCGTCGTCAGCCTCGAGCTGCGTGCGAGCGCGGTCACCGGGTACGCCGACGTCGTCCTCCCGGTCGCACCGGTGCAGGAGAAGGCCGGCACGTTCCTCGACTGGGAGGGCCGCTGGCGGCACTTCGGCGTGGCCCTCGCCACGAACTCGATGTCGGACTTCCGGGTCCTCGACGCCCTCGCCGACGCGATGGACGTCGCCCTCGGCCTGCGCACCGTCGAGCGGGTCCGTTCCGAGATCGCCGAGCTCGACGCCTGGGAGGGCGAGCGGGCGCCGGCCCCGACCGTGTCCGCCGTCGAGCCTCCCCAGCCGGGCCTGGGCGAGGCGGTGCTCGCGACCTGGCACCTGCTCCTCGACAACGGCCGGCTCCAGGACGGCGAGCCCTACCTCGCCGGCACCGCGCACCGCCCGGTCGCACGGCTGTCGGCGGCGACCGCGGCCGAGGCCGGGATCGCCGACGGCGAGGCCGTCACCGTCTCGACCCGGCGGGGCGCGGTCACCCTGCCCGCCGTCGTCACGTCCATGCCGGACCGCGTCGTCTGGCTCCCCGTCAGCTCGCCCGGCAGCGCGGTCCGCACCGCGCTCGGGGTCGACGCCGGCGAGGTCGTCGCCATCTCCCGGACAGGAGCGGACGCATGAGCCGGTTCACGGCCGCGGCCCTCGGCGAGGCGCCCACCGCGGACTTCAGCAACGACAACGGCTGGGTCGTCCTCGGCAAGGCGCTGTTCATCTTCGTGTTCCTCGTCGTGACGACCCTGGTCATGATCTGGGCCGAGCGCCGCGTCGTCGCCCGCATGCAGTCCCGGCCCGGTCCCAACCGGGTCGGCCCCTTCGGCCTGCTGCAGTCCCTCGCGGACGGCGTGAAGCTGGCGCTGAAGGAGGACATCATGCCGAAGGCGGTCGACGCGGTCGTCTTCGTCCTCGCGCCGATCATCTCCGCGACGACGTGCTTCATCGCCTTCGCGGTCATCCCGTTCGGCCCCGAAGCGAAGATCCCGTTCACCGACGTCGTCACGCCGCTGCAGCTCACCGACCTGCCGGTCGCGATCCTCTTCGTCCTCGCGGTCGCCGCGGTCGGCGTCTACGGCCTCGTGCTGGCCGGCTGGTCGTCCGGCTCGACGTACCCGCTGCTCGGGGGGCTGCGCTCGTCGGCGCAGGTCATCAGCTACGAGATCGCGATGGGCCTGTCGCTCATCAGCGTCTTCCTCTACGCCGGCTCGATGTCGACGTCCGCGATCGTCGACGCGCAGGCACGTTCGGGCCAGGCGTTCGAGCTCTTCGGGATCCCGCTGTACGCGCCGTCCTGGTACGCGGTCGTCATCTTCCCGGCGTTCGCCATCTACTGCATCTCGATGGTCGGCGAGACGAACCGCGCGCCGTTCGACCTGCCCGAGGCCGAGGGCGAGCTCGTCGGCGGCTTCCACACCGAGTACTCCTCGCTGAAGTTCGCGCTCTTCTTCCTGGCCGAGTACGTCAACATGGTCACCGTCTCGGCGGTCGCGACGACGGTGTTCCTCGGCGGCTGGCGGGCGCCGTGGCCGCTGTCCGTCTGGGACGGCGCGAATGCCGGCTGGTGGCCGATGCTCTGGTTCGTCCTCAAGCTCTGGGCGTTCCTGTTCGTCTTCATCTGGCTGCGCGGCACCCTGCCCCGCCTGCGGTACGACCAGTTCATGAGCTTCGGCTGGAAGCGGCTCATCCCCTTCGCCCTCGTGTGGATCGTCGTCGCCTCGATCGTGCGGGGCCTCATCGGCGCCGAGGGCGCGACCCAGACCGAGCGCCTCGTCGGCTTCGGCATCGTCGTGGTCGTCGTCGGCGCGATGCTCTGGGTGTTCGGCGTCCTCTCCGAGCCGCAGGAGCGGACCGACCGCGACGTCCCCGAGGACCTCGACCCGTTCAGCGGAGGCTTCCCGGTCCCGCCGCTGCCGGGCCAGCGGCTCGTCCGGACCAACGGCCGGGTGCCGGTCGCCGTGGCGATCCCCGGCTCTGCCCGGCCCGACCACGACGACGCCGGCGCGGCGTCGCAGGAGGTGCACGGTGGCTGACCGCGAGGTGGCGTCCCACGAGCCCGGACGTGGCGGGTCCGTCGATCCGTACGGCGGGGTCGAGGGCGACCAGTGGGAGCAGCCGGAGCCCTCGATCCGGATCCGCGACAAGGTGGCGGGCTTCGGCGTCACCTTCATGGAGATGTTCAAGCGGCCCGTCACCGAGCAGTACCCCGAGGAGAAGGTGCCGCCGCAGCCACGCTTCCACGGCCGGCACCAGCTCAACCGGCACCCGGACGGCCTGGAGAAGTGCATCGGCTGCGAGCTGTGCGCGTGGGCCTGCCCGGCGGACGCCATCTACGTCGAGGGCGCGGACAACACCGAGGAGGAGCGGTTCTCCCCGGGTGAGCGGTACGGTCGCGTCTACCAGATCAACTACCTGCGCTGCATCTTCTGCGGCCTGTGCATCGAGGCGTGCCCGACCCGGGCGCTGACGATGACGAACGAGTACGAGCTCGCCGGCCCGAGCCGCGCCGGCCTCATCTACGAGAAGACGGACCTGCTCGGTCCGATGCTGCCCGGCATGCTGGCCGCACCGCACCCGATGGTCCCCGGCACGGACGAGAAGGACTACTACCGTGGCGCCGTGCTCGAGGCGGTGCCGGAGCAGCAGGCCTGGGTCGACGCGCACCAGCATCAGATCGACGACACGGACGCCGCCGGAGAGCCGGCCGACCGGACAGGGGTGCACCAGTGACGCAGTCCTCCGCCCTCGTCGGGGCGGCCGCCCCGGTGCTGCGCGCGGCCGGTGACATGAGCGGCGGGGAGTCGGCGCTGTTCTGGGTGATGGCGCCGGTCATGGTGGTCAGCGCACTGGGGCTGGTCTTCGCCAAGAAGGCCGTCCATGCCGCGCTGTCGATGGCGCTGGTCATGGTCGGGCTGGGCATCGTGTACTTCGCCCAGCAGGCGCCCTTCCTCGGCAGCGTGCAGATCTTCGTCTACACCGGCGCCGTCATGATGATCTTCCTGTTCGTCGTCATGCTCATCGGCATCGACTCCTCCGACTCGCTCGTCGAGACCATCAAAGGCCAGCGGGTCGCAGCGGTCGTGCTGGGCCTGGGGTCCGCGGTGCTGCTCGTCGCCGGCTTCCGCGCGGTCACGTTCACCCCGGCCGCGGGCCTCGTCGACGTGAACGCCGAGGGCAACATCACGGTGATCGCCGCCAAGATCTTCGGCCAGTACGTCTGGGCGTTCGAGGTCACCGGCGCCCTGCTCGTCACGGCGGCGCTCGGCGCGATGATGCTCGCCCACCGGGAGCGGCTCGTGCCGCGGCCGACCCAGCGCCAGCTGTCCGAGAAGCGGATCCGCGAGGGTGTCGTCAAGGCCCCGCTGCCCGCGCCCGGGGTCTTCGCGCGGCACAACGCCGTCGACACCCCGGCCCTGCTGCCGGACGGCACGGCGTCGGAGCTGTCGGTGTCGCGGGTGCTCGCCATCCGCGGCCAGATGCTCGGCACGCAGGTCCATCTCGACGAGATCTCCAGCATCGTCACCGAGCTCGAGCACCCGCTCGACCACGACGAGGGCGATCCGGACGGCGCCGCGGACACGGAGGCTTCCCGGTGAACCTCGAGTGGTGGCTCTACCTGTCGTCGGTGCTCTTCGCGATCGGCGCGGCGACCGTGCTCGTGCGGCGCAACGCGATCATCGTCTTCATGGGCGTCGAGCTCATGCTCAACGCGACGAACCTGGCGTTCGTCACGTTCGCCCGGATGAACGGTGACATCGACGGCCAGGTCATCGCCCTGTTCGTGATGCTCGTCGCGGCCGCCGAGGTCGTCGTCGGGCTCGCGATCATCATGTCGATCTTCCGCACCCGTCGCACGGCCTCGGTCGACGACGCGAACCTGCTGAAGTACTGAGAGGCGGACCGGTGACATCGCTGCTAGCCGCGGAAGGCACCCGGGCGACCATGGAGGCCGCGTCGGGGACCATCCAGACCGGGGCATGGCTGCTCGTCGCGCTGCCGCTGCTCGGTGCGGGCGTGCTGCTGCTCGGCGGACGTCGTACCGACGCGTGGGGCCACTGGTTCGCGGTCGCGCTCTCGTGGGCGTCGTTCGTCTGGGGTGCGCTGCTCTTCCTCGACCTGCGCGGGCTCGAGCCCGAGGCACGGGCCCGCGGTCTGCACCTGTTCTCCTGGGTGCCCGCGGGGTCGCCGGAGACCGGGTTCAACGTCCAGGCGGGGATGCTCCTCGACCCGCTGTCGGTCGCGTTCGTGCTCCTCGTGACGTTCGTCGGCTCGCTGATCCTCGTCTACTCCGTGGCCTACATGGAGCACGACCCGGACCGCCGGCGCTTCTTCGCCTACCTCAACCTCTTCGTCGCCTCGATGCTCCTGCTCGTCCTGGCCGACAACTTCCTGCTGCTCTACGTCGGCTGGGAGGGCGTGGGCCTGGCGTCCTACCTGCTCATCGGGTTCTGGAACCACAACCCGGCGTACGCCGCGGCCGCGAAGAAAGCGTTCGTCGCCAACCGCGTCGGCGACTTCGGCCTGTCGGTCGCGATCATGCTGATGTTCGCCGGCTTCGGGTCGGTGGCCTTCGACACGGTGCTCCCCAACGCCGGCAAGGCGTCCGAGGGGCTGCTCACCGCGATCGGCCTCATGCTGCTGCTCGGCGCCTGCGGCAAGTCGGCGCAGTTCCCGCTGCAGTCCTGGCTCGGCGACGCGATGGCCGGCCCGACGCCGGTCTCGGCGCTCATCCACGCCGCGACGATGGTCACCGCCGGCGTTTACCTGGTCGTCCGGTCCGGCCCGGTCTTCGAGGGAGCGCCCACCGCGCAGCTCGTCGTCGTCATCGTCGGAGCGGTCACGCTCGTCTTCGGCGCCGTCGTCGGCTGCGCCAAGGACGACATCAAGAAGGCGCTCGCCGCCTCGACGATGTCCCAGATCGGCTACATGATGCTCGCCGCCGGGCTCGGCCCGATCGGCTACGTCTTCGCGATCTTCCATCTGCTGACCCACGGCTTCTTCAAGGCCGGGATGTTCCTCGGCGCCGGCTCGGTCATGCACGGCATGGACGACGCCGTCGACATGCGCCGGTTCGGCCGGCTGTCGGGGGCGATGACCGTCACCTGGGCGACGTTCGGGATCGGCTGGCTGGCCATCCTCGGCGTCCCCCCGTTCGCGGGCTTCTTCAGCAAGGACAAGATCATCGAGACCGCGTTCGCGACCGGCGAGGGCTGGCGGCCGTGGGTCTTCGGCCTGGCGGCCCTGCTCGGCGCCGGCGTCACCGCCTTCTACATGTCGCGGTTGTTCTTCATGACCTTCCACGGCAGGAAGCGCTGGCCGCAGGACGCGCACCCGCACGAGTCGCCCCTGCTCATGACGGTGCCGATGATCGTCCTCGCGTTCGGCTCCGCCGGGCTCGGTCTCGTGCTCGGCACCGGTGGCCGCTTCGTGAGCTGGCTGGCGCCGGTGACCGGTGGCGGCGAGGAGGAGCACTCGCCGGTGATCCCGGCCGGGATGCTCATCGTCCTGACGCTCGTCCTCGTGGCGCTCGGCGTGCTGCTCGCGTGGCGCCAGTACTGGCAGCGCGACGTCGCCACCGAGGCTCCGCGTGGTTCGCTCCTGACCCGCGCCGCGCGCCGTGACCTCTTCCAGGACGACGTCAACGAGGCGCTCCTCATGCGACCGGGCCAGTACCTGACCCGCAGCCTCGTGTTCGTCGACAACAGGGGCGTCGACGGGGTCGTCGGCGGGGTCGCGGCCTCCGTCGGCGGGATCGCCGGCCGCCTGCGGCGCTGGCAGTCCGGCCTCGTGCGCTCCTACGCAACGTCCATGCTGGCCGGCGTCATCGTCGTCGCCCTCGGCGTCGTCGCCGTCCGGATCTGAGAGCAGGAGTTCGGATGCCCTGGCTGACCATCACCGGTCTGCTCCCCCTCGTCGGCGCCGTCGCCGTCTGGGCGCTGCCCGAGAGCGCCGCCGCGCGCGCCCGTACCGTCGCGCTCGCGACGTCCGTCGTGACGTTCGCGCTCGTGCTCGTCATGGCGCTGCGGTTCGACGTCGGGCGCGCCGGCGAGTACCAGTTCGCCGAGACCTACCGGTGGATCCCGGACCTCGGCGTGAGCTACGCCCTCGGCGTCGACGGCATCGCGCTGACGATGGTGGCGCTCGCGGCGGTCCTCGTGCCGGTGTGCGTCCTCGCCGGCTGGAACGAGATCGACGGCCCGAGCGCTCGCACGTTCTTCGCCCTGATCCTCGTCCTCGAGACGTTCATGATCGGCGTCTTCGCCGCCCGCGACGTCTTCCTGTTCTACGTCTTCTTCGAGGCCATGCTCGTCCCGGTGTACTTCCTCATCGGGTTCTTCGGCGGGCCGCAGCGTCGCTACGCAGCGGTGAAGTTCTTCCTCTACTCGCTCTTCGGCGGCCTCGTCATGCTCGTCGCCGTCATCGCGCTGTACGTCGCGGGCCCGGGCGGGGCGGACGGCTTCCTCACGAGCAACCTCGTGGGTCTGGAGTTCTCCAGCGCGACGACCGAGCGGCTCATCTTCCTCGGGTTCTTCCTCGCGTTCGCCATCAAGGCACCGATGTGGCCGGTCCACACGTGGCTGCCGGACGCCGCCGCCGAGGCACCGGCGGGCGTCGCCGTGCTGCTCGTCGGCGTCCTCGACAAGGTCGGCACCTTCGGGATGCTCACGCTGTGCCTGCCGCTGTTCCCCGAGGCGAGCAAGTGGGCCGTGCCCGTCGTCCTCGTCCTCGCCGTCGTCTCGGTGATCTACGGCGCGCTGCTCGCGATCGGGCAGAGCGACCTCAAACGGCTCATCGCCTACACGTCGGTCTCGCACTTCGGCTTCATCGTCCTCGGGGTCTTCGCGATGACGACGTACGGCCAGTCGGGCTCGGCGCTGTACATGGTCAACCACGGCTTCTCGACGGCCGCGCTCTTCCTCGTGGCGGGAATGCTGATAGCCCGCCGCGGGTCGGCCAAGATCGAGGACTACGGGGGGCTGCAGCGCAGCACGCCGCTGCTCGCGGGCGTCTTCCTCCTCGCCGGCCTGTCGAGCCTGGCGCTACCGGGCCTGTCGAGCTTCGTCAGCGAGTTCCTCGTGCTCGTCGGCACGTTCACCCGCTACCCTGCGGCCGCGGTCGTCGCGACGGCGGGCATCATCCTCGCCGCGCTCTACATCCTGCTGGCCTACCAACGGATGTTCACCGGCCCCAAGCGCGAGTTCGCGTCCGGCTGGCGTGACATGGACGCCCGCGAGGCCTGGGTCCTCGCGCCGCTGGTGGCCGTCATCCTCGTCCTCGGCTTCTTCCCCAGGCCCGTCCTCGACGTCCTCAACCCGGCCGTCGAACGCACGATGGAGCAGATCGGGATGACCGACCCAGCACCGACCGTCGCCGGCGTGGAGCCCGCGGCCGAAGGGACGACCCCGTGACCCCGCTGGTGTCCGCAGCGCCGTTCCTGACCGACGTCCTCGTGGCGGCCGATGCGATCCCGGCGCCGAAGGTCGACTACGCGGCCGTGTCGCCGATGCTCATCGTCTTCGCCGCGGCGACGCTCGGCGTGGTCGTCGAGGCGTTCGGTCCCCGTGAGCGGCGCTTCGTCGTCCAGGTCGGCATCGCCGTCGCCGCGCTCACGGCGTCCGCGGTCGCGGTGGCGCTGTTCGCCGCGACCGGAGAGGTGCTCCAGACGGCGGGCGCGGTCGGGGCCGCCGAGGGCGGGATCGTCGGGGCGGTCGTCATCGACGGGCCGGCGCTCTTCCTCCAGGGGACGATCGCCGTCCTCGCGCTGCTCGCCGTCCTCACGATGGCCGAGCGGAGCGTCGAGGCGGGCGGTCCGTTCACGCCACAGGCGTCCGCCGTGCCCGGCTCGCCCGCCGAGGCGCTCGCCCGCCGCGCAGGGCTCGTCCAGTCCGAGGTCTTCCCGCTCCTGCTGTTCAGCGTCGGCGGCATGATGCTCTTCCCGGCCTCGAACGACCTGCTGACGATGTTCATCGC
>DAIOGQ010000130.1:0-10399 GCA_036745175.1 Kineosporiaceae bacterium | reverse complement strand
CCGGTACAGCTCGGTGAGCTCGCCGAAGGACGGCACCAGGGCCCGGGGCAGCCGGGTGCGGGCGGCGACGACGTCGACCGTCGCCGGGTCGCGCAGCACGACGAGCACGCGGTGGGTCCGGTCGAGCTCCTCGAGGACCGGCAGCCACTGGCGGAGCTGGTAGGCGCGCAGCGGGTCGTCGCCGAAGTAGGCGATGACCTCGACCGGGGCGTCGGCTGCCGGTGGAGCGGTGCGTGCGTGCGGAAGGACCATGACCGGGACGACCCCTGACTACCGGCGAGGTGGGCGGGTGCACGCGGTGCTGCACAGCGTGCTGGACGACGAGCGGGAGGACGAGCGGGAGGACGAGCGGGACGGGGCACGGCGGTGGCGGTCGACGACGGCGCCGGCCCCGGCAGCGGCCGGGCGGCACATGGCGTCTGAGGTCGTGCGAGGGACGTACGAGGGTCGTGCGGGCGGGCCTGCGCACGCGCTCGGTGCGGACGGCGTCCGTCAGGGCGGTGGCGTCATTGTGGCGTATCCGTGGGCGCGGCACAACGCGGGAGCGGCCGTTCGCGCCGACGTCGGCGGAGCCGGCGACACCCGGTGCGGCACAACAGGTTCGAACACGTCACGGCCGGGGGTTGCGGGCCCTGCGAGCGGGGCGCGGCTCGTGCTCGTGCCGCGTGGCGATCCGTTCGTCGTCGCTGTCGGCGTCGGCCCCGATGTCCGCGTCGACCGCCGCATCGGTCTCGACGACGGAGGCCGGCTCGGTACCCCTACCGGTACCAGCCTCGACGCCCGGCACCGGCCGCGCCGCGGGCACGGCCGCGACCTCGATCCCGCCGCCCGTGCCGTCGGCCGCCGGGTAGGGCCCCTCGACGACCGGCACCGCGACCCCGCCGTCCTTGCGGACCGCCTCGAGCGCGAGCCGGGCGGCCCGGACGCCGGCCGAGATCGAGTGCCACATCCGGCCCGTCGGGTCGAACGCCGCCATGAACCCGGACCGCGTCATGACCGCCCGCACGTCGGGGAAGACCCGCACGAGGTAGAGGTCGACGCCCGAGGCCCGCAGCCGGGTGAGCAGCGTGGTGAGCCGGTCGGCCGTCGTCGTGTCCAGCTGATTCGTCGCCTCGAGGTCGAGCACGAGGATCCGGGTGCCGGGCCGCTCGGACACGTAGCGGGCGATCTCGTCGGTCACCGTCGCCGCGTTGGCCCAGAAGACCGGGCCGGACAGCCGCAGCACGACCACGCCGTCGACGGTGCGCCGCTCCGGGTGGTCCGAGACCGCCCCCCAGGCGGCCTTCTCGTCCGGGACCTTGCCCATCTCGTCGATCGTCACCTGGATCGAGCGGTACACGAGGCCGAGGATCGACTGCCCGATCGCGACGCCGAGACCGGCCAGTGGCCCGAGGGCGAGCACGCCGACCAGCGCAACGAGCGCGGCGACGATGTCGTTGCGGCGGACGCGCCGGTACCGGGCGAACGCGCGGACCCGGGCGAGACCCCAGACCGCGTGGACGACGATGGCGGACAGCACGACCCTGGGGAGCGTCGACACGAGCGGGGCGAGGACGAGGAGCACGCCGACCACGACCGCCGCGGCGACGAGGCCGGTCATCTGGGTGCGTGCGCCGGCCCGCTGGGCGGCCGCGGTCTTCGACAGGCTGCCGGCGACACCCATCCCGCCCACGAGACCCGCCGCGACGTCGGCCGCACCGTGGGCGAGCAGCTCGGTGTCCGCGTCGACGTACGTACCGGTGCGGGCAGCGAAGAGGCGGGCCGCGGCGAGGCCCTCGGCGAGCCCGACGGCCCCGATCGCGAACCCGCCGGTGACCAGCGCCGGGACGTCGGCAGCGGCAGGCAGCGGCATCGACGGCAGGTGCAGGCCGGACGGGACGGCACCGATGAGCCGCACGCCGTGCTCGGCCAGGCCGGCGGTTCGGGCGGCCACGACGCCGCCGACGAGGGCCACGAGGCTCCAGGGCAGCCGGGGTGCGAGCCGGTTGCCGCCGAACAGGACGGCGAGCGCCAGCACGCCGACGAGCGCCGTCGTCGCGTCGGCGTCCGACAGGCCCTGGACCAGGGCGCCGACCCGGCCGAGGATGTTGCCCTGCGGCGTCGGTAGCCCGAGCAGGCCCGGCACCTCGCCGACGACGATGAGCACGACGAGCCCGGTGACGAAGCCGGAGAGGATCGGCTCGCTGAGGAACTCCGCGACCCAGCCCACGCGCAGGAGTCCGCCGACGACGAGGACGACCCCGGCCACGAGCGCGAGCGCCGAGGTCAGCTCGGTGGCGCGCTGGACGTCCCCGTCGGCGAGCGTCCCGACGAGGCTGCCCGACAGCACGCTGACGGTCGAGACCGGCCCGACGACGAGCAGCGGCGAGGAGCCGAAGACCGCGTATGCGATGAGCGCCGGCGGCAGGGTGTAGAGACCGACCTCGACCGGGACGTGCGCGACGACCGAGTAGCCGAGGGCCTGCGGCACGGCGAGCGCGGCGACGACGAGGCCGGCGAGCGCGTCCGCGTGCAGGTTGGCCCGACGGTACGCCCGCAGTGTCGCCAGGTTCGTCGCACCGCCCATCCGTGGAGTGTGCACGAGTGAGCAGGCGCACGACAGCGGCCCCGGCACGGCGGGCGGGCCCGGCGCCCCCGGATCGGCGCGCTAGCGCCCGAGGATGAGGGACATCGCCTCGGCGCGGGTCGCGACGTCGCGGAGCTGGCCGCGCACGGCCGACGTCACCGTTCGGGAGCCGGGCTTGCGGACACCGCGCATCGACATGCACAGGTGCTCGCACTCGATGACGACGATGACACCGCGCGGTTCCAGGATCTCGACGATGGCGTCGGCGACCTGGGTCGTGAGCCGCTCCTGCACCTGGGGCCGGCGCGCGTAGACGTCGACGAGACGGGCGAGCTTGGACAACCCGGTGATCCGGCCGTCGTGCGAGGGCACGTAGCCGACGTGCGCGACCCCGTGGAACGGTACGAGGTGGTGCTCGCAGCACGAGAAGACCTCGATGTCCTTGACGAGGACCATCTCGTCGTGGCCGAGGTCGAACGTCGTCGCGAGCACCTCCTGCGGCGTCTGCCACAGCCCGGCGAACATCTCGGCGTACGCGCGGGCCACCCGCGCGGGGGTCTCGCGCAGGCCGTCCCGGTCAGGGTCCTCGCCGATCGCGGCAAGGATCTCGCGGACGGCGCGCTCCACCCGCGGCGCGTCGTACGGGGTGCGGTGCTGCGCGCCGCCCGACACCTGGGAAGGCAGCGTCACCGGGTCGACCAAGGGCTACTGCCCCGCCTCTCGCGAGACGCTGCCCGACGCACCGGCGGGCGCCGTGCTCTGCGTCTGTGGCTGGCCGTTGCCGTTCGCCGCGGAGCGCGCGGCGGGCGACGACACCGGCGGGACCTCCGAGACCATCCGGCGGTCGCTCGACAGCCAGACCGGGCGGGCGGGCCGCTTGGTCACGCCGGCGAAGATCACCGCCAGCTCGGCGGCGTTCAGCGTCTCCTTCTCGAAGAGCGCCTCGACGAGCTCGTCGAGGACGTGCCGGTTCTCGACGAGCGCCTCCCACGCCTCGTCGTGGGCGTTCTCGATGAGGCGACGGACCTCCTCGTCGACGACGCTCGCGACCTCCTCGGAGTAGTCGCGCTGGTGGCCGTAGTCACGGCCGAGGAACACCTCGCCCTGCGGCTGGCCGAGCTTGATGGCGCCGACCCGCTCGGACATGCCGTACTGGGTCACCATCAGGCGTGCGATCGCCGTCGCCTTCTCGATGTCGTTGCTCGCGCCCGTCGTCGGGTCGTGGAACACGAGCTCCTCCGCGACCCGGCCACCGAGGGCGTACGCGAGCTGGTCGAGCATCTCGTTGCGGGTCGTGGAGTACTTGTCGTCCAGCGGCATGACCATCGTGTAGCCGAGGGCCCGGCCGCGGGGCAGGATGGTCACCTTGGTCACCGGGTCGGTGTGCCGCAGCGCCGACGCGACGAGGGCGTGGCCGCCCTCGTGGTAGGCGGTGATCTGCTTCTCCTTCTCGTTCATGATCCGGGTGCGCTTCTGCGGTCCCGCCACGACGCGGTCGATCGCCTCGTCGAGCGCCTGGTCGTCGATGACCCGGGCACCCGCGCGAGCGGTGAGCAGTGCTGCCTCGTTGAGCACGTTCGCGAGGTCGGCGCCGGTGAAGCCGGGCGTGCGGCGGGCGACGGCCAGCAGGTCGACGCTCGGCGCCATCGGCTTGCCCTTGGCGTGCACCTGGAGGATCCGGTTGCGGCCCTGCATGTCGGGGGCGTCGACGGCGATCTGCCGGTCGAAGCGGCCCGGCCGCAGCAGGGCGGGGTCGAGGATGTCGGGCCGGTTCGTCGCGGCGATGAGGATGACGTTCGTCTTGACGTCGAAGCCGTCCATCTCGACGAGAAGCTGGTTCAGCGTCTGCTCGCGCTCGTCGTGGCCGCCGCCGAGCCCGGCGCCGCGGTGCCGTCCGACGGCGTCGATCTCGTCGACGAAGACGATGGCCGGCGCGTTCGCCTTGGCCTGGTCGAACAGGTCCCGGACCCGGCTCGCGCCGACGCCCACGAACATCTCGACGAAGTCCGAGCCGGAGATCGAGTAGAACGGCACACCGGCCTCACCGGCGACGGCCCGGGCGAGCAGGGTCTTGCCGGTACCCGGCTGGCCGTAGAGGAGGACGCCCTTGGGGATCTTCGCGCCGACCGCCTGGAACTTGGCCGGCTCGGCGAGGAACTCCTTGATCTCGTGCAGCTCCTCGACCGCCTCGTCGGCCCCCGCGACGTCGGCGAAGGTCACCTTCGGCATGTCCTTGCTGACGAGCTTCGCCTTGGACTTGCCGAAGTTCATGACGCGCGAGCCGCCGCCCTGCATCTGGCCCATGAGGAACCAGAAGAGACCGAGGATGAGGATCAGGGGCAGCACGGTGAGCAGCAGGCCCGAGACCCACGACGGTTTCGGCACCTCGTCGGTGAAGCCCTCGGCGGGCTTGTTGTCGTTGAGCAGCTGGACGACCTGCGGGCCGCGCGCGTCGACGAAGTAGGCCGAGACTGCGTCGTCGCCCTTGTAGGGCTTCGTCAGGGTCAGCTCGATCCGCTGGTCGCCGTTGACGAGCCGGGCCGACTTGACCTGCTTGTCCTGGATCAGCTGGAGTGCGACGGAAGTGTCGACCGGTGTGTACTTCGCCGGGGTCAGGATCTGAGCGCCGATGAGCACGACGATGATCGCCGCGATGACCCACACCACGGGCCCGCGCAGAATTCTCTTGACGTCCATTCACCGGGGGCGGAACGCCCCGTCCCTCCTGCTCGCACGTATGGTCACCGACGGTACACCGCGACGTACCGGGGTCACCGACGTCCGACCGGCCGCGTCCGCAGGCGGACGCGCGGGGGTCGGCGTCGTGCAGTGCAACGGGTGGCCCCCACCCAGTGTTCCGTCCGTGCTGACGGCACGCAAACCTCACAGGGTGCCGGGCCCCGCGCGACGGCCCTCTCAGGCGGTGTAGACGTGCGGCGCCAGCGTCCCCACGACGCGCAGGTTGCGGAACCGCTCGGCGTAGTCGAGGCCGTACCCGACGACGAACTCGTTCTCGATGTCGAACCCGACGTACCTGACGTCGACCGCGACCTTCGCCGCCGTCGGCTTGCGTAGGAGGGTGCACACCTCGACGGACGCCGCGCCCCGTGAGCGCAGGTTCATGAGCAGCCAGGACAGGGTCAGCCCGGAGTCGATGATGTCCTCGACAACGAGCACGTCACGGCCGGTGACGTCGCAGTCCAGGTCCTTGAGGATCCGCACGACGCCCGACGACTTGGTCCCCGAGCCGTAGGACGAGACCGCCATCCAGTCGACCTCGAGCGGCGTGTGCAGGTGCCGGGTCAGGTCGGCCATGACCATGACCGCCCCCTTGAGGACGCCGACGAGGAGCGGGTCGCGGCCCGCGTAGTCGGAGTCGATGCGGGCGGCCAGCTCGCCGAGCCGGACGTGGATCTGCTCCTCGGTCAGCAGGACCCGCTCGAGGTCCTTGCCCATGTCGCTGGGGTCCACGTCACTCCGTCGGGAAGGGTCCGGGGGCGAGCAGAAGCCTGCCACAGTCCCGGCGCCCGACCACCCGCCCGGGCAGGTGCGCCGCGCCCTGGCCGCGCCAGCCGACGACGAGTGCGTCGAGCGCGAGGACGTGCCGGCGGCCGAGGGCACCGGCGGGGCAGCCCGCCCGGCGGGCGGCGGTGAGCAGGGCCCGCCGCCGGACGGCGTCCGGGGCGGCGGCGAGCACGGCGACGTCGAGGCGCACCTCGCCGGGCGGCGAGGGCACGAGGGCGGCCCCGAGCAGGTCGGCGGCGACCCCGTCGAGCGCGTCGGCGTCCTCGCGGAGCAGGTCGGCGGTCCGCGCGAGGGCCGGCGCGACGCCCGGCCCGAGCAGGTCGGTGAGCAGCCCGGACGCCGCACGCAACCGGGACCGTGCGTAGCCGGGGTCGGTGTTGCTCGGGTCCTGCCAGGGGTCCAGGCCGAGCTCGGCGCAGACCCGCTCGGTGTCGGTGCGGCGCAGGCCGAGGAACGGCCGGAGCAGGAGCACCTCGCCGGCCGGCGTCCGATGGGTCCGGCGGGCGGCCATCCCGGCAAGCGACCGCGTCCCCGAGCCGCGGGCCAGGGCGAGCAGGACCGACTCGGCCTGGTCGTCGAGGGTGTGGCCGAGGAGGACGGCGACCGCACCGGTCCTGGCCGCGGCCCGGCCGAGCGCGGCGTACCGCACCGCCCGGGCGGCCGCCTCGGGACCGCCGTCGGGCTGCGTGTCGTCCGTCCCCGCGTCGCCCGTCCCCGCGTCGCCCGTCCCCGCGTCGCCCGTCGCGGGCGCGCCGCGCCGGGCACCGACGACGTCGACCGGGCTCAGGCCGAGCGTGCGGCACACCCGTGCGGCCGTGAGGGCGACGTCCGCGGACCCGGTGTGCCAGCCGTGGTCGACGACGACGGCTCCGGCCGGCCGGTCGGCCCGGGCGCAGACGAAGGCGGTCGCCGCGGCGAGCGCGAGGGAGTCCGCACCGCCCGAGCACGCGACGAGCACCTGTCCTGCCGGCAGGTCGCGCAGACCGGCGCGCACGGCAGTTCGGCTCGCGGCGACCGCCGGGTGCGGGCCGGCCACGCGCGCCGGCGTCAGCCGTGGACCCGGCGCACCCAGGCGGCCGGGTCGGCGATCTCGGCGGGCAGGGGAAGGGTCTGCGGCGACTCCCAGACGCGGTTGAAGCCCCCGGTGCCGACGGCGGCCGTGACGTGGCGCACGAAACGCGCGCCGTCCGCGTACTGCCGCATCTTCGCCTCGAGACCGAGCAGCCGCCGCAGGAGCTGGTCGACGGCGCCGCGCCCCGCGCGGCGCTTGGTGAACCGGGCCCGGATCGTCTCGACCGAGGGGACGACCTGGGGGCCGACCTCGTCCATGACGACGTCCGCGTGGCCCTCCAGCAGGGCCATGACGGCGGTGAGCCGGGCGAGTCGCTCGCGCTGCTCGGGGGTCTGGACCGCGTCGAGCAGCGGGGCGCCCGAGCCGCCCGACGTGCCGCGGAGCAGCTCCGGCAGGTTGCGGGCGACGGAGGTGAGCCGTTCCGCGAGCTGAGAGGGCTCGAGCATCAGGTCGCCGACGAGAATGCGGACCTGCGCGACGAGGTGCGGTGCCAGCCACGGGTTCGCGGTGAACTGCACGCGGTGGGTCTCCTCGTGCAGGCACACCCAGAGCCGGAAGTCGCGCGGGACGACGCCCAGCTCGGTCTCGACCTGGACGACGTTCGGGGCCACGAGCAGGAGGCGTCCGGAGATCTCTCCGAAGGCGTCGTACTGGCCGAGGACGCGCCCGGAGAGGAACCCGAGCAGGCCGCCGACCTCGGCCGCGGTCACCCGGCTGCCCACCGCGGCGACGGCCGCCGAGGGACGCCGCTCGCGCTTGGCGAAGGCCTCGGCGACGACCGGCGCGAGCAGGGCCCGGAAGCCGTCGGTGTTCGCCCGGGCCCACCCCGGCCGGTCCACGACGAGGACGCCCTCGCCGGCCGGGGCGGACAGCCCCGTGACGGCGGCGACGTGCGGGGCCGAGGCCACGGCGGCGGCCCGTAGCTCCGCCACGACGGCGGTGGCCCGGTCCCGGGGGATCTGCGGACCGGGGCGGCCGACGAGCGCGGCGGTGCGCGCCGCGAGGTCCCAGTCGACGAGGAGGTCGACGGGCTCGGCCCGGGCGGCCGGGACGTCGTCGGGCATCGCGCTCATGGGTTCACCGTACGTGCCCGGCCGGGGTCCGGGCGGGCGAGGCCGGGCGGTGCGGCCGTTGCCGCCGCCGGTGCGGGAGCCGCCGTGCCCGGTCGGACCCCGTCAGGGACAGCCGCACCCCGCGAGCAGGGTGGCGATCCCGTCGAGCGCGTCGCGGGCGTCGGCGGTGACGGCGACCCGGTCGGCGACCACGGCGAACGCGAGGAGCCGGCCGTCGGCGTCGACGACGACGCCGGCCAGGCTGCTGGCCCCGCTCAGCGTGCCCGTCTTGGCCCGGACGAGCCCGGCCGCGCGGCGCTGGGCGGTCGACGTGTAGCGGTCGGCCAGGGTGCCGCTCACGCCGGCGACGGGCAGCCCGCTGAGGGCGGGCCGGAGCTCGGGGTGGTCCGGGGACGCGGCGAGGAGCAGGGCGGCGGTGAGCGTCCGCGGCGCGACGAGCCCGCCGCGGGCCAGGCCGCTGCCGCCGACGATCCGGGCTCCCGCGGTCGGGACACCGAGGTCGCCGATCGCCGCGACGACCGCCTCTCCCGCCCCGTCGAAGGTCGCGGGACGCCCGGTCCGGACGGCGACGAGCCGCGCGAGCACCTCGGCGACGGTGTTGTCGCTCTCGTCGAGCATGTGCTCGACGACGTCCCCGACCGGGGCGCCGAGGACCTGTGCGAACGGCGCCGCGCCGGCCGGCGCGCTGCCGCGGCGGACGGCACCCGCGACCGTGACGCCGCGGCCGCCGAGCAGGGTCGCGAACGTCCGGGCAGCGGCGAGGGCGGGGTCGCTCACCTTCGCCGCCGCCCCGGCGAGGGCGCGGCCGTTCTCGGCGGCGAGCGGCGCCACCGGGGCGACGAACCCAGCGGACAGGTCCGCGGGCTTCCACGTCGGGGCGATCCGCGGTCCGGAGAACAGGGTGTCGTCGAGGGTCAGCGTGACCCGGGCGCGGCCCGCGGCGCGCAGCGCCGCCGCCGCGGCGTCCGCGAGGTCGGCGAGCCCGGCGTGACCCACCACCTGCGAGGGCCGGCCCCGGCCGGCCGTGACGAGCATGTCGCCGCCCGCCACGAGGACGACCTCGTCGCCGGTGCCGGCGACGACCTGCGTCGCGAGCCGCTCCTGCGCGTCGAGGACCGACAGGGTGGCGACGGCGGTGAGCACCTTGACGGTCGAGGCCGGGGTCGCCGGCGTCGCGGCGCCGCGCGACAGCAGCGACTCCCCCGTTCCCGCGTCGGCGATGTCGAGGACCACCCGGCTCCCGAGCCCGGGGTCGGACAGCAGCGGTGACAGCGCTGCGAGCAGCCCGGCCGACGTCGGCCGGGCGCCTGCGCCGGACAGGCCCGCGAGGACGGCGTCCGGCGGCGGTGCGTCCTCGCCCGCCCCGGGCGGCGGGGTGAGGCCGGACGTCGGGCCGGCACTCGTCGTGACGACCGGCGAGGTGGACGTCGCGGCGGACGAGGACGGGGCCGGCGGGGCGGACGTGGCCGGCGGGGCGGACGTGGCCGGCGGGGCGGACGTGGCCGGCGCGGACGTCGCCGGGGAGGTCACCGAGGCCTGGTCGGCGGGCGGCTGCGGGACGCAGCCGGCGAGGAGGACGGCGAGCCCGAGCACCGCGACGGCGACCCGCGACGGCGCGGCCCTCACGTGACGCACGCGACCCCCTGACGAACGGCCCACCCTGGACAGGACACTAGTGTGAGGTCCACTCCGGACCGGTGACGGACGGCGCGTCGAACACGCGCGCGCCCTGACGTGACGGGCGAAGGCGCCAGCGAACGGGAGCGTGCATGGACTTCGACGTGACGATCGAGATCCCGAAGGGTCAGCGCAACAAGTACGAGGTCGACCACGAGACGGGCCGGATCCGGCTCGACCGGATGCTGTTCACCTCGACCCGCTACCCGCACGACTACGGGTTCATCGAGGGCACGCTCGGCGAGGACGGCGACCCGCTCGACGCCCTCGTGATCCTCGAGGAGCCGACGTTCCCCGGCTGTCTCATCCGGTGCCGCGCGATCGGCCTGTTCCACATGCGCGACGAGGCCGGCGGCGACGACAAGATCCTCTGCATCGTCGCCAGGGACCCGCGGATGAACCACATCCAGGACCTCACCGACGTCAGCGAGTTCGACCGGCTGGAGATCCAGCACTTCTTCGAGACCTACAAGGACCTCGAGCCCG
>DAIOGQ010000129.1:0-10488 GCA_036745175.1 Kineosporiaceae bacterium | reverse complement strand
CCGGGTCGTCGGCGTGGACGGCGGGGTCGCGCCAGAACTCGTAGAGCCCGGCGAAGGCGATCGGCCCCGGCGCCACGGGGTGGACGAAGAAGGGCTGCTTGCGCGGCTTGCCCTTGGCGTCGGTCTGCGTCGGGCTCTTCTGCCACTCGTACCAGCCGTCGGCCGGGACGAGGCATCGCCGCGTGAGTGCAGCGCGCTTGAATCCCGGCTTGTCGAGGATCGACTCCACCCGGGCGTTGATCATCCGGTTGCCGACCGAGCGGTCCTTGGCCCAGCTCGGGACGAGGCCCCAGGTCAGCATGCGCAGCCAGCGGACGGGCTCGCCGGGCGCAGCGTCCGCCCCGGCCGCGTCGGCCTGCTCGACGGCGGCGTCCGCGGTCGCGTCGCCGTTCTCGTCGCTCGCATCGGCCGCCTGCTCGTCAGGGACGTCCTGCGACGCGCCCTCGGCCGGCCGTGGCCTGCGCTCGAGGACGACGGGCACCTGCTTGGTGGGTGCGACGTTGTAGTCGGGCACGGCGGCTGCCGGATCGTCCCCCGGGCCGTGACCCTGCGTCTGGTCGACCTCGAACTCCTCGACGAGGTCCTCGGGGCTCCTGCTCGCCGCATACCGTCCGCACACGTCCGCAGCCTACGCACGCGCACGCCCGGCGGGCAGGACGCGGCCGTCGTGGGATCTGCGGATCGGCCGGGCAGAGGTGCGTGCCGGGGCGGATCGGGGTAAGCAGGAGCCATGACGATCGTGCGACGCCTCGCCCGCCCCATGCTCGCCGCCTCGTTCGTGTCGAACGGGCTCGACGCGTTCCGGCACCCTGCCCAGCGCGCCGAGGCGGTCCGGCCGCTCGTGCGGCAGGTGGCCGAGCCGCTCGGGCTGCCGGCCGACCCGGAGACGTTCGTCCGGGCCAACGGTGCGGCGATGGCGGCCGCCGGCGCGCTCTTCGGGCTGGGCCGGCTGCCCCGGCTCTCGGCGATCGTGATGGCGGTGACACTCGCCCCGACCGCCTACAGCCGGCGCACCTTCTGGACCGAGAAAGACCCGGTGCTGCGCCGCGAGCAGCGCCGCGCTCTCGTCCAGGACGTCAGCCTCCTCGGCGCAGCCCTGGTCGCGGCCGTCGACACCGAGGGTCGACCGGGACTCGCCTGGCGCGGCCGGCACGTCGTCGAGCGGGCCGAGCGGACGGCGAAGCGGGCCACCCGCGACGCGCGGCGTGCCTCGCGGCAGGCCAGGCGCGCTGCGGCGCTCGAGACCCGGCACGCGGTCCGGACGGCGACGGCGACCGCGAAGTCCGCCCTGGCCGGCTGACCCGCGCTCGCCGGGCGTGGACGTCGAGCCGGTCACCCCGGTCGCACCGCGGCCGGTCGGGCGGACGGTCTTCAGCCAGACCTGGTCCCGGCTGACCTTCCTGCACTGGGCCGTCGAGCCGGCTGCCGTGGCGCCGTTCCTGCCCGCCGACACCCGGCCGGACACCCTCGACGGCCGCACCTACGTCGGGCTCATCCCCTTCCTCATGCGCGACATCGGCGCCTGGGGCGGTCCGGCGCTGCCGTACGTCGGCTCGTTCTGCGAGACGAACGTGCGGCTCTACTCGGTCGACGACCACGGCCGCCGCGGCGTCGTCTTCGTCTCGCTCGACGCGTCCCGGCTCGCAGCGGTCGTCGCGGCGCGACGGGGTCCGGGGCTGCCGTACCTGTGGTCGCGGATGCGGTACGCCGAACGCCCGGGCGACCCGGACGGCCGGCACGGCGCCGACGGCACCCGGGTCACCTACACCTGCCGGCGGCGCTGGCCGGGACCGCGCGGCGCGTCGTCGCGGGTCCGGGTCCTGGTCCGCGGTGCGGTCGAGCCCGGACCGCTCGAGCACTTCCTCACCGCGCGCTGGGGACTGCACCTGTCCGACCGGACGGGCCGCACCCGCTACTGGCCGAACCAGCACCCCCGGTGGCCGCTGCACGACGCCGACGTGCTCGACCTCGACGACGGCCTGCTCGCCGCGGCCGGGTTCCCCGGGCTGGCCGACCGGCCGCCGGACAGCGTCCTGCACTCGCCGGGCGTCGACGTCGTCTTCGGACCACGGCTGCCCGCCGGGTGACGGGCCCGCCCGGCTCCTGGCGCCGTCCGGACCACCGACTACGCTCGCAAGCCATGAGCCTGCCGACCTGGGCCGCCCCGCGCGCCGTCGACCCCGTCGACGCGACGGTCGCCCTGCCCGGGTCGAAGTCGCTGACGAACCGCTACCTCGTCATCGCCGCCCTGGCGACGGAGCCGTCCCGGCTCCGGGCGCCGCTGCGCTCCCGCGACACACACCTGATGGCCCGGGCGATCGCGAGCCTCGGCGTCGACGTCGTCGACGTCCCGACGACGCAGTCGATCGGCCCCGGCACGGTCTCGGCGGGCGACGACTGGCTCGTCACCCCCGGGCCGCTGCGCGGTGCGACGCAGGTCGAGTGCGGCCTCGCCGGCACGGTCATGCGCTTCCTCCCGCCGGTCGCGGCGCTCGCGGACGGCGACGTCCGGTTCGACGGCGACCCCCGCGCCCGCGAGCGGCCGATGGGTCCCGTCGTCCAGGCGCTGCGCGAGCTCGGCGTCGAGGTCGACGACGGCGGCAGTGGTCTGCTCCCGCTGACCGTCCGCGGCCGCGGCCGGGTGCGCGGCGGCACGGTCCGGATCGACGCGTCCGCGTCGTCGCAGTTCGTCTCGGCGCTGCTCCTGGTGGGCGCGCGGTTCGACGAGGGGCTCGTCGTCGAGCACGTCGGGCCGCCGATCCCCAGCGAGCCGCACGTCGTCATGACCGTCGAGGCGCTGCGCGACGTCGGGGTCGTCGTCGACGACGCCGACCCGTCGATCTGGCGGGTCGAGCCGGGACCGGTCGGCGCGCTGGACGTCCAGGTCGAGCCGGACCTGTCGAACGCCGCGCCGTTCCTCGCCGCGGCGGCGGTGACGGGCGGCCGGGTCAGCGTGCCCGGCTGGCCGCAGCACACGACGCAGGCCGGTGACCACTTGCGCGACCTGCTCGACCAGATGGGCGCGGACGTCTCCCTCGACCGCGAGGGCCTCACCGTGCACGGCACCGGTGACCTGTTCGGGGTCGACGCCGACCTGCACTCCGCCGGCGAGCTGACGCCGGTCGTCGCGGCCCTCGCCGCGCTCGCCGACTCGCCCTCGCACCTGCACGGCATCGCCCACCTGCGGGGCCACGAGACGGACCGGTTGTCCGCCCTTGCGCACGAGATCAACGCCCTCGGCGGCGACGTCACGCAGACCGACGACGGCCTCGTCATCCGGCCGAGACCGCTGCACGGCGGCGTCTTCGCGACGTACGACGACCACCGGATCGCGACCGCGGGAGCCGTTCTCGGGCTCGCCGTCGACGGCCTCCTCGTCGAGAACGTCGCGACGACCGCGAAGACCCTGCCCGACTTCACCGGCCTCTGGGCGCGGATGCTCGTGGGCGGGGACGCACGCGGGTGACGCCCGGACGGCGCCGTGACCCCGACGAGGCGGACGTGCGCGTCCGGCCGAACCCGCGCGGCACCCGTCCCCGCACCAAGGAGCGGCCCCAGCACGCGAACGCTGTCCAGGCGCAGGTGCTCACCGTGGACCGGGGGCGCTACACGTGCCTGCTCGGTGGGTTCGACACCGGCGGCGTCGTCGGCACCGCGGGCAGCCCCACGGGTCTGGTGCCGGACCCGGGCGAGCCCGGCAGCGTCGTCCTGGCGATGAAGGCGCGCGAGCTCGGCAAGCAGGGCGTCGTCGTCGGCGACCGGGTCGCGCTCGTCGGCGACGTCTCCGGCCGGCCCGACACCCTCGCCCGCGTCGTCCGGGTCGAGCCGCGGGCCTCGCTCCTGCGGCGTAGCGCCGACGACACCGACCCGGTCGAGCGGGTGGTCGTCGCGAACGCCGACACGCTGTGCATCGTCCTGGCGCTCGCCGACCCGCAGCCGCGGCCACGGATGGTCGACCGCTGCCTCGTCGCGGCGTACGACGCGGGGATGGGCGCCCTGCTCGTCCTCACGAAGGCGGACCTGCAGGACCCCCACGACTTCGTCGCCGGTTACGCGCCGCTCGACGTGCCGTTCGTCGTCACGCGGCGACGTCCGGACGGCGGGATCGACGGCCTCGACGCCGTACGGACGGCGCTCGCGGGCCGGGTCAGCGTGCTCCTCGGGCACTCGGGCGTCGGCAAGTCGACACTGGTCAACGCCCTCGTGCCGGGCGCCACCCGCACGACCGGCGTCGTCAACGACGTGACGGGCCGGGGCCGGCACACCTCGACGTCCGCGCTCGCACTGCGACTGCCGAGCGGTGGCTGGGTCGTCGACACCCCGGGGATCCGGTCGTTCGGGCTGGCCCACGTCGACCCCGACCGGATCATCGGCCACTTCCCCGACCTCGCCGCGGGCACGGGCGAGTGCCCGCGCGGCTGCACGCACGACGAACCGGAGTGCGGCCTGGACGCCTTCGTCGCGTCCGGGGCCGCCGGGCCCGCCGGGGTGTCACGCCTGGAGTCGCTGCGCCGGCTCCTGCGCTCGCGCGGCGGCGCGCCGGACGACGGGACCGAGACCGAGGCGTCCGAGCCGCACCGGCTACGGCCGCAGGCCGCGCCGCACCGGCTGGGGCCGGCGGACGGCGCATGAGCGCGTCGCACGGCTCGCCGCCTACTGCGCCGGCACCGGCGGCCCGTCGGCGAGCAGCCGCTCCAGCCTGGTGCGCAGCGACGGGACGCGGTGGGCGTTGCCGTGCAGGCCGATGTAGCGCGCGCCGAACGCCGCGAGCAGGGCGTCGTCGAGCCGCCGGACGGCGCCGGGCGGGTAGCGGTAGTCCATCCGGGCGTTGAGGTCGAGCCTGTTGACCGGGCGCAGCACCTCGCTCAGCTCGTCGAGCGACGTGACACCCAGCTCGAGGAGCAGGCCGGAGATCCATGCGTAGTGGTCGGTGCGCGACCAGCCCGCGTCGGTGTACTGGCCCGCGAGGAACGCGGACAGGTCGCGCGGGTCGATGCGCGGGTCGTCGTCCGGGACCTCGGAGCGCTCGACGGGTCCGGTGTGGAGCCGGTCCCGGATCGTCGAGAACTCGCGGTCGGCGAGCTCGAGCAGGCCGGCGGCGAGGGTGAACCGCCGGTCGAACTCGCGCACGTGCTCCTCGGGGACCGTTCCCTTGTAGCGGATGTCGTGCTCGAACTCGGCCCAGGCGTGCTGGAGCACCGTCCGGATCTGGACCGCCGCGACCCGCCCGCGGAGCGGCTGGTACGCCGGCTGGCCCTCGCGGTCGGCGTCGAGCGCGACGACGAGGTGCCGGCTCGCGTAGCCGAAGCGGCCCTGGCTCGCCGTCTCCTGCCCCATGTCCCGGTCGTCCTTGACGACGACCTGGTCGGCGAGCAGCTCGGCGACGGCGTCGACGTCGCTGAGGACGTACGTGATGACGCGGACCCCGAGCTGGTCGGTGATGGTGTGCAACGGGTCCGGGTACAGCGGCGTGCCGTCGACCTGGCGGGCCGCCTTCGCGGCGAACGACGCGACGCTCTTGGTCCGGCCCGTGACGCTCAGGTAGTTGATGCCCGCCTCGTCGAGGATCGACGTCACGAGAGCGACGAAGCCGGCCCCGGCACGGGTGATCTCGCCCTGCCGGGCGGCGTACTCCTGGACGGCCGCGAGCACGGGGTCCGCCGTCGCGTCGGCGACCGCGTCGGTGACCGGGCCGGTGACCGCGACCGCCCCCGTGGCCGGGCCCGCGACCGCCCCCGCGACCAGCCCCGCGACCACGTCGTGCACGACGTCGACCGCGGCGGTCGCAGCGGTGGCGGTGGCCTTCGGTCCGTCGGTCCTGGCCGGACGGACGGTGGGGACGAGGTCGGCCGGCAGGGCCGGCGTGACGATGTAACCGGTCTCGGTGTCGCCGTACGTCACGGTCGCCTCCGGACGCCGGGTCGCGAACAGCGCGACGTACGCGCAGAGGACGGCGTCGACCTGGTCCTCGACGACCCGCAACTCGCTCTTGCGGGTGGCCTCGCCGACCGCCTCGACCAGCCGCGCCCAGCCGGAGCGCTCACGGTCGACGTGCAGCGCCGGCTCGGCGGAGGCCAGCCCCTCGACGAGCTCGGTGAGCCCGAGGAGCCCGGCCCGCAGGGTCTCGAGGTCGCGGCCCGGCTTGTTCTTGTACTTCAGCGTCCTGCCGAGCCGGAAGAGCGCCACGGTCGCCGGGTGCGGGTAGACCTCGATCGCCCGACGCGGACGTCGCGACCGCGGGTTCATGTCGAGGCTCAGCCGGCCGCTGATCCGGGCCCCCCGCGGTGTGTCGCGGAACTCCGGCTTCGAGGTGTTCGCCGGGTGCGCGCCGGCGTCGAACCGGGCGAAGTCACGGTTGAGGGCAGCCTCGGCCGGCCGGTTGCCCGTCGCGTTCCTGACGATGAGCGGCGCGTCGACCGCGACAAGGCAGGCATCGGCGACGTACGGCTTCAACGCCTCGACGATCTCGTCGTCGTCCTGGGCCGCGCTGACGTGCACGAGCCGGCCGGTGTCGTCGAGCGCGGCCAGACCGGTGGGCTTGCGCTCGCCCCAGGCGAGGTCGACTCCGACGAAGTACACGCCGGACAGCCTGCCCTACCCGGCCGTCGGGTCACGGCAGCAGGTCGCGCCGACTCACCGCGCGCCGACCCACCGCGCACCGGCCGGCACCCGCCCGTGCGGCGGGGTGACGCGATCGGCGCCCGCGAGGACGTTCGACCTGGGAGCACGGGCCTGCCGCGACCTACGGTCGGACGACAAGGGGTCCGAGCTGCGGGCCGGCGCCGGGTTCATGCCCGCGTCGGCCCGGTAGGTCCGGCAGCCTGCCTCGTCCACCGGCAGGAAGGACATCGATGTTCCAGGTGCGCGTCCACGGCCGCGGCGGCCAGGGTGTCGTGACGGCGGCCGAGATGCTGTCGGTCGCCGCGTTCGTCGAGGGGCGGCACGCGCAGGCCTTCCCCAGTTTCGGGTCGGAGCGCACGGGGGCGCCCGTGGTCTCGTACTGCCGCATCGACGAACGGCCGATCCGGGTCCGTGAACCGATCGCCGAGCCGGACGCGATCCTCGTCCAGGACGCGACGCTGCTGCACCAGGTCGACCTCTTCGCCGGCCTGCGACCGGACGGCTACGTGCTGGTCAACTCTCCGCACGACGTCGCGGACCTCGGCATGTCCGACCTGACCGCAACGGTCCGACCGGGACGGCTCCTCACGGTGCCGGCGAGCGAGATCGCCCGCGAGCATGTGGGGCGCCCGATGCCGAACGCCGCACTGCTCGGCGGGTTCGCCGCGGCCAGCGGTGTCATCGGGATCGACTCCGTCGCCGCCGCCATCCGCGCGCAGTTCGCGCCGGCCGTCGCCGAGCCGAACGTCTGCGCCGCCCGCGCCGCCCACGACCACGTCGTGGCCGAGATGAAGGAGCTCGCCGATGCCTGAGGCAGCGGCCCCCGCCGGCACCACCGACCCGCTCCCGCCGGACACCGCGCGAGCCTCGACGGTGCGGCAGATCGAGGGCAGCCTGGCGGTTGCCGAGGCGGTCGCCCACTGCCGTCCCGACGTCGTCGCCGCCTACCCGATCTCGCCGCAGACCCACATCGTCGAGGGGCTCTCCCGGCTGGTGAAGTCCGGCCGGCTGAGCCCCTGCGCGTACCTCAACGTCGAGAGCGAGTTCGCCGCGATGAGCGCCTGCATCGGCGCGAGCGCCGCGGGTGCGCGCACCTACACCGCGACCGCGAGCCAGGGCCTGCTCCTCATGTCCGAGGCCGTCTACAACGCCTCCGGCCTCGGGCTGCCGATCGTCATGACGGTCGCGAACCGCGCGATCGGCGCCCCGATCAACATCTGGAACGACCACTCCGACTCCATGTGGAGGTCGACGGCCTCCTGGTTCGTCCGGGCGTAGAGCTGGGGCCAGCCGCTGTCGCGCTGCGACACGTCCAGGCGTTCCGGATCGCCGAGGAGCTCTCGCCCACGCCGTCGAGCAGGTCGACATGCCCACCCAGGAGCAGGTCGACGCGTTCCTGCCGCCGTACGAGCCGCGTCAGGTCCTCGACCCGGACGACCCCGTCTCGATCGGCGCCATGGTCGGCCCCGAGGCGTTCATGGAGGTGCGCTACCTCGCGCACGCGACGCAGATGCAGGCGCTCGACCTCATCCCGCAGGTCGGCGCCGAGTTCGCCGCTGCGTTCGGCCGCGACTCCGGCGGGCTCGTCCACCCGTACCGCTGCGACGACGCCGAGACGATCCTCGTCGCCCTGGGCTCCGTGCTCGGCACGATCGAAGACGTCGTCGACGAGGCCCGCGCGGACGGCGTCAAGGTCGGCGTGCTCGGCATCGGCTCGTTCCGGCCGTTCCCGCTGGACCAGGTTCGCGCCGCGCTCGCCGGCGCGAAGCGGGTCGTGGTCGTCGAGAAGGCGCTGGCCGTCGGGATCGGCGGCATCGTCTCGATGAACGTCCGGACAGCCCTGTCGGGCATCCAGCTCGCCGGCTACACGGTCGTCGCCGGGCTCGGCGGCCGGCCGATCAGCAAGGCCTCGCTGCACCGGCTCGTCACGGATGCCGGCGCGGACCGGCTGGAGCCGTTGACGTTCCTCGACCTCGATACCGACCTGGTCGAGCGCGAGCTCGCCCGCCGCCGGCAGACCCGGCGCTCCGGTCCGTTCGCCGAGAACGTGCTCCGCGACGTCGGCGTCATCGGCGCCCGGCCGGCCTGACCGGCCACCACCCACCCGCCCAGGCCGCCCCCGCGCCGAGGAGATCCGATGCCGGTCCAGCAGATCCGCTTCTACCAGACGGGTAGCTTCGCCGTCGGCAACCGTCTGCTCGACCCGGAGCAGCGCTCCGTGCAGTCCGACGAGCACCGGACGAACTCGCTGACCTCGGGACACCGGGCCTGTCAGGGCTGCGGCGAGGCGCTCGGCGCCCGCTACGCCCTCGACGCCGCCATGCGGGCGACCGGCGGCCGGCTCGTCGCCGTCAACGCCACAGGCTGCCTCGAGGTGTTCTCGACGCCGTACCCCGAGTCGTCGTGGCAGGTCGCCTGGCTGCACTCGCTCTTCGGCAACGCGCCGGCCGTCGCGACCGGCGTCGCGGCGGCGTTCGCGGTGAAGGCCGCGAAGGCCGCGGCGCGCGGCGAGCCCGTCGACGACGTCCGGGTCGTGGCCCAGGGCGGCGACGGCGGCACCGTGGACATCGGCTTCGGCTGCCTGTCGGGCATGTTCGAGCGCGACGACGACGTGCTCTACATCTGCTACGACAACGAGGCGTACATGAACACAGGCGTGCAGCGCTCCGGCGCGACCCCGCCGGCGGCGCGCACGATGACGACCCAGGCGGTCGGCGACGAGCCCGGGAACCCGTTCGGCCAGGGCAAGAACCTCCCGCTCATCGCGATGGCGCACGGGATCGGCTACGTAGCCACCGCGACCGTCGCAGACCTGCGCGACCTCGAGTACAAGGTCACGAAGGCGATGGGCAAGCGCGGCGCCCGCTACCTCCACGTCCTCGTGCCGTGCCCGCTCGGCTGGGGCAGCGCCCCCGGGCTGACCCTCCAGGTCGCGCGCCTGGCGACCCAGACCGGGCTCTTCCCCGTCTTCGAGGCCGAGCGCGGCGAGGTGACCTCGGCGACGAAGATCCGGCGCCACGCACCCGTGGAGGAGTACCTGCGGCTGCAGAAGCGCTACGCGCACCTGTTCTCCCCGGAGCGCCGCGACGGCGTCATCGGCAAGCTCCAGGACCAGGCGGACCGGAACATCGCGCGTTTCGGCCTGCTCGACGGCGACGAGGCCGGTCCCACGGCCGGCCCGGGGGCCACCGTCACGACCGGCCCCGCAGCCACCCGCGACGAGGAGATCCGTTGATGGACAAGCCGTTCGCCATCACGCTCGACGTCGGGTCGAGCCGCGCCAACCACACCGGGTCGTGGCGCACCGAGCGCCCCGTCTACCTCGACCGGACGCCGCCGTGCGCAACCGCCTGTCCCGCGGGCGAGGCCTGCCAGGCCTGGCTGTACCACGCCGAGGAGGGCTCCTACGAGCTCGCCTGGCGCCGGATCATGGAGGACAACCCGCTGCCGGCCGTCATGGGCCGGGTCTGCTACCACCCGTGCGAGACGTCGTGCAACCGGGCACAGGTCGACGAGGCGGTGGGGATCAACGCCGTCGAGCGCTTCCTCGGCGACCTGGCGATCGAGGAGGGCTGGCGGGTGACGGTCGACGCGCCGCCGTCCGGCCGGCGCGTGCTCGCCGTCGGCGCCGGGCCGTCCGGGCTGTCGGCCGCCTACCACCTGGCCCGGCTCGGCCACCAGGTGGAGATCCACGAGGCCGGGCCGGTCGCGGGCGGCATGATGCGCTTCGGGATCCCGACGTACCGGCTGCCACGCGCGATCCTCGAGGCGGAGGTCGCACGGATCGTCGACCTCGGTGTGACGATCCGGCTCGACAGCCGCGTCTACGACCTCGGCGTGACGATGACCGACGGCGGCTTCGACGCC
>DAIOGQ010000128.1:0-10511 GCA_036745175.1 Kineosporiaceae bacterium | reverse complement strand
AGCTAGCAGACCGGCCGCAGGCGTCGGCGAGACCGCTCGTCGCGCCGATGACCGCTCTTGGGCGCGCTCCCAGCGATCACCGGGTACTCTTGACGAAGTTGTGCCGCCCGCGACCCCAGGAGGTGAGGCACATGCCGTCCAGCGATCCGAGCCCCGGCAGTACCAGCCCCTCCTCGATTGCGGGCCCCGGCACGTTCCTCGGCTGAGCACCAGTTCCGTCCACCTCAGCCGGTGAGGCCGCCCGACCCAGACAGTCGTGGGCCCACCTGCTCAACGGACGGAGAGAACCCATGGCTCGAGGCTCGATCTCCCGCACGCCGCGCGCCCTGCCGCTGACCCGGACACTCCCGCTGCGCTCCGTCGTCAACGCCCGCAGGCCTCTGCCGGCGACCGTCGTCCCGGACGCCCGGTCGCTCCTCGACGCGGCCGTCGACTGGGCGCTCTACGTCGAGGGCGTCCGGCAGCCGACGCCCGACTTCGACACCGCCTGCCGGCTCGCCAAGGACACCGGCGGCTTCCTGTGGCTCGGGCTGCACGAGCCGTCCGCCGACCAGCTGGCTCAGCTCGGCGCCGTCTTCGACCTCCACCCGCTCGCGCTCGAGGACGCCTCGAACAGCCGCCAGCGACCCAAGGTCGAGCGCTACGACGACGTCATGTTCTTCTCGCTCCGGACGCTCGCCTACCGCGAGAGCGCGCACGTGAGCGAGGGCGGTGACGTCGTCGAGACGGGCGTCGTCATGGTGTTCGTCGGCGAGAACTTCGTCGTCACGGTCCGGCACGGCCGGCACGCGTCGATGACGGGGCTGCGGCGGCGCCTCGAGTGCGAGCCGCAGCAGCTGTCGCTCGGGCCGTCCGCCGTCCTGCACGCCGTTGCCGACAAGGTCGTCGACGACTACCTCGCCGTCGTCGACGCGATCAACGAGGACATCGAGGAGATCGAGACGGCCGTCTTCGGTCCCCGGCAGGCGACCGACATCGAGCGGATCTACCAGCTCAAGCGCGACGTCATCGAGATGAAGCGCGTCGTCAGCCCGCTCTCGACACCGCTCCACGAGCTTGCCGAGCGGCCGCGCCGGCTCATCAACCCCGAGATCCGCGAGTACTTCCGCGACGTCGAGGACCACCTCGCCCGGGTCCGCGAGCAGGTCGGCTCGTTCGACGAGCTCCTGTCCTCGATCCTCCAGGCCGGCCTGGCCCGGCTCACGGTCAGCGAGAACGAGGACATGCGCAAGATCTCGGCGTGGGTCGCGATGGCCGCGGTGCCGACGATGATCGCCGGGATCTACGGGATGAACTTCGAGCACATGCTCGGACAGCGCGCCCCGTGGGGGTACCCGGGCGTCCTCGTCGTCATGTTCAGCGTCTGCGGGCTGCTGTTCCGCGGCTTCAAGCGCAACGGTTGGCTGTAAGCACCCGTGCAGTCCAGCACCGGTGGGGCGCGCGACGGCGCCGGACACGGCGGTGCGTGGGGCGACGTCCGGGACGTCCCGGGGGTCGGGCTCGGCCACGCGACCCGGCGCGGCGGCGGCGCGCTGACCGGTGTCACGGTCGTGCTGCCGCCGCCCGGCACGGTCGGGTCGGTCGACGTCCGCGGGGGCGGGCCGGGGACGCACGAGACCGACGCGCTCGACCCGACGACCCTCGTGACAGGCGTCGACGCGGTGACGCTCGCCGGCGGCAGCGCCTTCGGGCTCGCCGCCGCGACGGGCGTCCAGGCCTGGCTCGAGGAGCAGGGCCGCGGCTTCCGCGTCGGCGACCCCACCGACCCGCACCGCCTCGTCGTGCCGATCGTGCCTGCGGCCTGCGTCTTCGACGTCGGGCGGGGCGGCGACCCGTCGGCCCGGCCGGACGCCGGCCTCGGGCGGGCGGCCGTCGCCGCCGCGGCCGCCGGCGAGCAGCCGGGCCGGGGCAGCGTCGGCGCCGGCACGGGCGCGCTCGTCGCCGGGCAGCGGCTCAAGGGCGGCGTCGGCTCGGCGTCGCTCGCGGGACCGGCGCACGGCCTGCCGGCCGGCGTCGTGGTCGGGGCCGTCGCGGTCGTCAACGCCCTGGGCGCCCCGTTCGACCCGGTCACCGGCGCGCTCCTCGGCGTCGCCTTCGTGCCCGCGGGCCTGCCGCGGCCGGCACCACCGTCGGCGGACGACGCCGCGCGGCTCGCCGCCCTCGTGTCGCCGTCCCCGGGCGGTGCGGGCAGCGCGACGACGCTCGCAGTCGTCGTCACGAACGCCCGGCTCGACGTCGCGCAGTGCCGCCGGGCCGCGACCGCGGGGCACGACGGGATCGCCCGCGGCGTCCGACCCGCGCACACCCTCTTCGACGGCGACACGGTCTTCGCGCTCGCCACCGGCACCGTCGAGGTCACCCTGCCGGAGGTCGTCGCCGTCCAGGCGGCCGCCGCGGACGCCGTCCTGCTCGCCGTCCTCGACGGCGTGCTGGCCGCGCCCGCGGTGAGGACGGCCGCCGTCGACGTCCCCGGCTACCTCGACGTCTGCCCGTCGGCCGCCGTCCGCTGACTCGCGGCCGGGCCGTCACTGCTCGCCGGTCGACTCGCGGCTGCGCCGCTCGGCCTCCTCACGACGCTTGCGCTCGATCATCTCGCCGTACGTCGGACCGCTGAGGTCGGGTTCGGGGGCCGGTTCGGGCGTGCCGTCCGGCGGCTGGCCGTACTGACCCGGCTGCCCGGGAGGCGGCCACGCACCGGGGCCCGGCGGCTGGGGCGGCGGCGCACCCCAGCTCGGCTGGCCGGGCGGAGGCCAGGTCCCGGGCGGCGACTGCGGCGACTGCGCGGCCTGCCGGTCGACCTGCCCGACGCCGCGACCGCCGGGCAGCCGCCACAGGACCTCCCGCGCGGCCTGGGCGTGCTCGCTCAGGCAGAGCACCTCGTACTCGCTCGCGACGATCTGGCTCGTCGAGGTGAAGTCGCGCCGGCCGCGGGTGAAGGCGTACGAGATGAGGCCGAAGAGCATGCCGAAGCCGGCGCCGAGGATGATCGCAGCGAACAACGGCACGCCCTGCCCGGCGGGCGCGAACAGGCTGAGCAGCAGCCCGACGAAGAAGCCGAACCACGCGCCCGACGCCGCTCCGGCGCCGGCGACGCGCGTGTACGTGAGCCGGCCGGTGACCCGCTCGACCATCCGCAGCCCGGTGCCGACGATCGTCACGAACTGCACGGGGAAACGTTCGTCCGACAGGAAGTCCACCGCGCGCTGGGCGTCGAGGTAGCTCTCGTAGCGGCCGATCGGCTCCCCGCGCGGTGCCGTCGGGGTGGCGGGGGCGCGGCGCGAGCCCATGGGACCGAGGTTCGACATGCCACCATCCTCTCCCACCACGTGTGCGGGGCGCCTCGCGAGGCAGGGCGGCGGGACCGCGGCCCGGCGGCCGACCCTCGGTCGCGTGGCTTGCTCTGCCCTCGGATCCGAGGGCAGCGCGCTCGCCGGACATCGTGGGGCATCGCACGGCGGACTGCCGTCGGATCCCCCACGATCATGCTCATCCGAGGCCGCGCTGCGCGCCCGGGGCCGCGCTGCCCGCCCGATGGAGCGCTGCCCGCCCGGGGCCGCCCGGGCTCAGTCGCGGCGGGCGTAGTCCTCGAGCAGACGGCGTCCGATGATCATGCGCTGGATGTCGGCGGTGCCCTCGCCGATGAGGAGCATCGGCGCCTCGCGGTAGAGGCGCTCGATCTCGTACTCCGTGGAGTAGCCGTAGCCGCCGTGGATCCGGAAGGCGTCCTCGACGACGTCGCGGCAGTACTCGCTCGCGAGGTACTTGGCCATCCCGGCCTCGAGGTCGTTGCGCTCGCCGGCGTCCTTCTTCCGCGCCGCCATGATCATCATCTGGTGCGCGGCCTCGACCTTCGTGGCCATCTCCGCGAGGCGGAACTGGACGGCCTGGTGCTCGGCGATCTTCTTGCCGAACGTCTCACGCTGCTGGGCGTAGTCGATCCCGAGCTCGAACGCCCGCATCGCGACGCCGCACGCTCGGGCCGCGACGTTGACGCGCCCCACCTCGACGCCGTCCATCATCTGGTAGAACCCCTGGCCGGGCTCCCCGCCGAGGACCTGGGCGTCGGTCGTGACGTAGCCGTCGAACACGAGCTCGGTCGTGTCGACGCCCTTGTAGCCCATCTTCTCGATCTTGCCGGGGACGAGCAGCCCGGGCGCCGTGGCGCCGAAGCCGGGCTCCTTGTCGACGAGGAACGTCGTCATGTTCCGGTAGGCCGACGACGCCCCGAGCTCGGTCCTCGTGAGCACCGCGACGAGGTTGCTCGACCCGCCGTTGGTGAGCCACATCTTCTGGCCGGTGACCGTCCACGTGCCCTCGCCCGCCGCCGCGTCGTCCCGGACGGCGCGGGTGCGGATCGCGGCGACGTCGGAGCCGCAGTGCGGCTCGCTCATCGAGAAGGCGCCGCGGACGTCGCCGGTGGCCATCCGCGGCAGGTAGCGCCGCTTCTGCTCGTCCGTCCCGTGCTGCGCAAGCATGTAGGCCACGATGAAATGGGTGTTGATGATCCCCGACACGCTCATCCAGCCACGGGCGATCTCCTCGACCACGAGGGCGTACGTGAGCAGCGACTCGCCCAGCCCCCCGTACTCTTCGGGGATCATCAGGCCGAAGACACCCATCTCCTTCATGCCCTCGACGATCGCCGTGGGGTACTCGTCCTTGTGCTCGAGCTCCGTGGCGACCGGGACGACCTGCTCGTTCACGAACTCACGGACGGCGGCGAGGATGTCCTTCTGGTCGTCGGTCAGCCCCTCGGTGTGCTGCAGCCGTCCCATCTCGGGCCCCTTCGTCGCGGCGTCCTCGGCGCCGGGCACGCCCGGCTCCGCCGAGTATGTCCACACGGCCGACGGCGCCGCGCCCCTGTTCGCTGTGACCCCCGCCACCGGGGGCCACGACGGCGCGGGCGCGCTGCACCGCTCGCGCGTCACGGGGTCGTGACCACGGGCGAGCACGAGGTGCCGACGGAGCATCGCGCCGTCGGGCGGCGCACCGCGCTCACGCTCGGGCTCGCCGCCGGGGCGGGCCTGCTCGCCTCGGCGGGGTCGGTCGCCGCCGTCGTCCAGGCCGAGGTCGTCCCCGGGCGGGCACGGATGTGGGACACCCTCGACGCGTACGTCCCGGACCTGTCGCCCGAGCGGGCTCGAGGACCCGTGGAGTGGCTCACGTGGCGCTCGGAGTTCCGGCCCGGCATCGACACCCGTGCCCTGGTCATGACGCCGCCCGGCACCGACCTCGCCGCCCCCGCCGGGCTGCCGGTCTGCCTCGTCCTGCACGGCCGCGGCGCGCGGGCGCACGACGCCTTCCTCATGCGGCTGCCCGGCTTCCTCGCCGACGCCGTCGCCGACGGCGTCCCGCCGTTCGCGCTCGTCGCGGTCGACGGCGGGTCGACGTACTGGCACCCGCGCACCGACGGGTCCGACACGATGCGGCTGCTGATCGAGGACGTCCTGCCCCGGCTCGGGGCGCGGGGCTACGGAACCGACCCGGCTCGCCGGACGGCGGTCCTGGGCTGGTCGATGGGCGGCTACGGGGCGCTCCTGATGGCCCAGACGCTCCCGCCGACCCGGCTCGCCGCAGCCGTCGCGTCGTCGCCGTCGCTCTGGACCCGCTACCGCGAGGTGCCGCCCGGCATCTTCGACTCCGAACCGGACTACGACCGCCACGACGTCTTCAGGGGCCGGTCCCGGATGCGCGGCGTCGCCGTCCGGGTCGACTGCGCCCTGGGAGACCAGTACCTGCCGGCCGTGCGGGCGTTCGTCGCGGGATCGGACCCGCGCCCGGCCGGTGGGTTCTGGCCGGGACGCCACAACCGCCGGTTCTGGCGCCGGATGGCACCGGCCCAGCTGAGGTTCGTCGGGACGGCCCTGGCCGGCTGACCCGAGGCCGGGCCCGGCTCGGCGGGAGGACCGGGCACCGGGAGCAGGTCGGCTCCGACGGGAATGCCGGCGGCCGTCGACGGGTTCCCACCCTGAGCGGGCGAACCTGCCCGCACCGCGTGTGTTCGCTGCGTGGACCGGTCGTCTCGAATCGTGGAACATCTTTGACCGGTCCGCGACATGTACGTAGCGTCACGACCAGCCCATCCAGAGCGGCCGAGAGATCTGGCTCAGCGACGCCGCAGCAACCACCGCACGGGTGCTCCCCGGGCGGCCGGTGCTACCGCCAGAACCGATGGAGGTCCGCACCATGTCGACACCCCCGCAGCGCCTGCTGCTCGTGCGGCGCCACCATGTCGACCTGCTCCGTACCGCCAGCGCCGCCTGTCGCGCCTGACGCCGCTCGGTCCGTAGCGCACCACGCCCCGGGGGTCCCCCGCGGGCCTGCTCCCCGCCGACTGCTCCGGTGCCGCCCTGCTCGTGGAGAGCCGCGGGCGACCGGGATCCTCTGCCTGTCCACCGAGAGGTTCGTGTCCCTGTGAGCATCACCGACTCCGACTCACACGCGCCCACCCGGACGCCACGCCCCCACCGCGTCGGTCGTTCCGAGGGGCAGTGGGCCCTCGGCCAGACCGAGCCGCTCAACGCGAACGAGGCCTGGAAGGACCGAGAGGGAGGGCTCGCCGTCCGTGACCGGATCGTGTCGACCTACGCCCGCGAGGGCTTCGCGTCGATCCCGGGTGAGGACCTGCGGGGCCGGATGCGCTGGTGGGGCCTGTACACCCAGCGCCGGCCGGGGATCGACGGCGGCCGGACGGCGTCGCTGCAGCCCGAGGAGCTCGACGACGAGTACTTCATGCTGCGCGTCCGGATCGACGGCGGCGCCGTGGACGTCGCCCAGCTGCGCACCCTCGCCGACATCTCGGTGCGCTACGCGCGGGGTACCGCGGACGTCACCGACCGGCAGAACATCCAGTACCACTGGATCCGGATCGAGGACGTCCCAGCGATCTGGGACGCGCTCGACGCGGTCGGCCTCCGGACGACCGAGGCGTGCGGGGACACCCCGCGTGTCGTCCTGGGCTCCCCCGTCGCCGGGGCCGCGCTCGACGAGATCGTCGACGGGACGCCGGCGATCCAGGAGATCGTCCGGCGCTGGGTCGGTGACCCGGGGCTGGCGAACCTGCCGCGCAAGTTCAAGACCGCGGTGAGCGGCAGCCCGCACCAGGACGTCGCGCACGAGATCCACGACGTCGCCTTCGTCGGCGTCGTCCACCCCGAGCACGGGCCGGGCTTCGACGTATGGGTCGGCGGCGGTCTGTCGACGACGCCGATCCTCGCCCGGCGGCTCGGCGCGTGGGTGCCGCTGGAGGACGTCGCGGAGGTGTGGCACGGCGTCGTGCGGATCTTCCGCGACTACGGCTACCGGCGGCTGCGCAACCGCGCCCGGCTGAAGTTCCTCGTTGCCGACTGGGGCGCCGAGAGGTTCCGCGAGGTGCTGGAGACCGAGTACCTCGGCCGCCCGCTCGTCGACGGCCCGGCGCCGCCCCCGCCACCGCTGGGCCGCACCGACCATGTCGGCGTGCACCGGCAGAAGCGCGGCCGGTTCTACGTCGGGGTCGCCCCGGTCGTCGGCCGGGTCAGCGGCCCGACGCTGACGGCGCTCGCCGACGCCGCCGAGCGTGCGGGCTCGGACCGGATCCGGTTCACGCCCGAGCAGAAGATCGTCGTCCTCGACGTCGAGGCACCCAAGGTCGCGGACCTGCTCGACGACCTCGAGGCGACAGGGCTCTCCGGCCGGGCGTCGACGTTCCGCCGCGGCACGATGGCCTGCACCGGCATCGAGTTCTGCAAGCTCGCCATCGTCGAGACGAAGGCCGCGGGCGCGGACCTCGTCGCCGAGCTCGAGCGCCGGTTCGCCGACGTCCCGGAGCTGTTCACGGCGGACGCGCCGCCGGTGTCCATCAACATCAACGGCTGCCCGAACTCGTGCGCCCGGGCGCAGATCGCGGACATCGGGCTCAAGGGCGTCCAGCTGCCGGACCCGGCCGACCCGCAGGGTCCGACGGTCGAGGGCTTCCAGATCCACCTCGGCGGCGGGCTCGGCGCCGAGGCGGGGTTCGGCCGCAAGCTGCGCGGGCTCAGGACGACGGGTGCCGACCTGCCCGACTACGTCGAGCGCGTCGTCCGCCGCTGGCTCGTCGGGCGGGCGGCCGGCGAGTCGTTCGCTGCCTGGGTGGCCCGGGCCCACGAAACCGAGCTGTCATGAGCGAGGACCACCGTCCTGCAAGCCCCTCGTCGCCGGACGGCGGGCGAGCGGTGCCGTACGTCTGCGCCTTCTGCGGCGAGGAGGACCTGCGGCCGGTCGAGCAGGGCCGCTGGCACTGCCGCTCCTGCCTGCGGGTCTTCTCCGTCGCCTTCCACGGCATCGAGCCGGCGTCGTTCTCGGCGCCGCACCCTGTTCCGGCCTCAGAGTCCGCCCCGGGGAGGAGAGCACCATGATCGGTTCGCTGACCTCACGCCCCGAGGATGTCGCCGCCGCCCTGGCGGACGACCCGGTCGCGTTCACGAAGAGGGCGAACGAGGTGCTCGAGGGTGCCGACCCGCTGACGGTCCTGGGCTGGGCCGGCCGCGCCTTCGACCGCAGTCTCGCCGTCACCGCCGCGATGGGCGACACGCTCCTGGCGCATCTGGCCTCGCGGGCCGTCCCGGGCGTGCACGTGCTCTTCATCGACACCGGGTACCACTTCGGCGAGACGCTCGGGACGGCCGACGCCGTCCGCGCGACGTACCCGGTGCGGCTTGAGACGATCCGGCCGACGGAGCCGGTGGCGGTGCACGAGGCCACCCGCGGGCGGCTCTACCGCAGCGACCCCGACGCGTGCTGCGGCCTGCGCAAGATCGCGCCGCTCGACCACGCGCTGCGCGGCTACCGCGCCTGGGCGACCGGCCTGCGCCGCGACGAGTCGCCGACCCGGGCGGGCACGCCGGTCGTCGCGTGGGACGTCAAGCGGCAGCTCGTGAAGATCGCGCCGATCGCGGCCTGGACCGACCGTGAGGTCGACTCCTACCTCGAGGAGCATCCCGACGTCATCCTCAACCCGCTGCTGCAGATGGGATACCCGTCGATCGGCTGCTGGCCGTGCACGACAGCGGTCGCCGAGGGGGACGACGCACGCGCGGGCCGCTGGGCCGGCCGCGCCAAGACCGAGTGCGGCATCCACTACACGATCTAGGACCCGCATCGGTGGCCCGCCCACCTGCCCGGCGGACGGCCGGTACCGTGGGTGACGATGCCCGACGAGACCCCGTGGACCGGTGTGACCCACCGGGACGACCTGCACGCGACCGGTGCGGACGACGGCGGAGAACCGACCGCCGCGATGCCGCCGGTCCGGCACGACCCCGTCGCTGCGGCGCCGCCGGTGGCAGCGGTCCCGGGCTCGGCCCCGAGGCCGTCCGCGGACGAGGACGAGGTCCCGTTCTGGCTGCTGCCGGCGCCGGCCAGGCCCGCCGGGCCGACCGTGGACCGGCCGCAGCAGGTGCCGCGGCCGCCGACGCTGTCGCCGTCCCGCTCGGGACGACGTGCCGTCCCGCCACCGGCGGTGCCGGACGTCCCCGACGAGCGCCCGCCGCTGGCCGACCAGGTGTTCGCAGGGGCGGGCCGCGGCGAGACCCGGGTCGTCGAGATCGACGGCACCGGCTCAGGCCCGTGGAGCCCGTACGCCCCGCCCGTCAGGTCCGCGCGCACCAGGTCGGCGCGCGCCGCGTCGACCGGACCGGCGGCCCCGCTGCTCGACCGCGTCACCGCGGCCGTCGCGCCCGTCGTGGACCGGGTCGTCGACAGGGCCCGCACGCTGCCTCCCGGCTGGCTTGTCGGCGTCGTGGCCGCGGCGGTCGCGCTCGTCGTCGTCCTCGTGTCGCTCACGGCGCTCGGCGGCGGGGATGAGCCGACCGGGCAGAAGCCGACCCCCACGGTGTCCGTGACGCCGGCGCGGATCGACGCCGCGCTCGTCACGGCGTCCGCGTCGTCGACCCAGGACCGGGCCGGCAGGACGACCTACGACGCCGCCAACACCCTCGACGGCAAGCCGTCGACCGCCTGGAACAGCGACGGGGCGCAGGACGGCCCCGGGCCCGGCATCACGCTGACCTACGGCTTCGACCGGCCCGTCGACCTGCGGACGATCACCGTGACGAACGGCTACCAGAAGACCGTCACGAGCGACGGCGAGAAGGTCGACCTCTTCGCCGCGAACTCGCGGCTCAAGCGGGTCACGATCGTCACCGACGCCGGCCGGTGGACCTGGGACCTCAAGGACACCAAGGCGCCGCAGCCGTTCCGCCGGGACTTCGGCACGACGAGCACCGTGACGATCGAGATCGTCTCGGTCCACGAAGGTTCGCGCTACACGGACGTCGGGGTGTCGGACGTCGCGTTCGGCGGCGTCGTCCAGAAGGGCTGACCCGGGCCGCCGGCCGCGGCTGCGCGCCGGTCGCCCGCCCGGTCCCGGCTCACGCCTCGGGTGGCGTCCAGACCTCGGTCCGCGACATCCCGGCCGCGCGCCCCTTGCCCGCCACGACGAGGGCCATCTTCCGGCTCGCCTCGTCGATCATCTCGTCGCCGAGCATCGC
>DAIOGQ010000127.1:0-10511 GCA_036745175.1 Kineosporiaceae bacterium | reverse complement strand
GGCACGCCGAGGTGCACACACCCTCGCCCTCCCCGGACCCGGCAGGCATCGGGTGCAGGTGATCCACGCCGGTCGAAGGAAGGACGCCTAGGACGCGTGGGACGTTGCGGAGGTCGACCTGCGCAACGCCGCACCAGCTGCCCTTCGTGTTGAGTCCCAGGCACTCCCCGCTCGCCCGTACCCTGCCCGTGTGACGCAGATCGGCTGCCCTCAGCACGCGCCCGGTCGGGCCACCGGGTCGGCGCTCGTCGAAGACCGTGTCGCGCAGGCGGACCCGGGGCCGACCGACAGCCACGAGGGCAGCGGCCCCCCGCGGACTCCGGCATGAGGGTCGTGGTCGTCGGCGCCGGGGCGTGGGGGCTGCCTGCGGGCGCCGAGCTGGCCCGCCGCGGGCACGAGGTCACGGTCGTCGACCGGTTCGGGGTCGGCAACCCGTGGTCGTCGTCGTCCGGGGCGACCCGGGTCTGGCGGCTGGCGCACACCGACCCCGCCGACGTCCGCCTCGCGCTCGCGTCGGTGCGCGCGTGGCGGGACCTCGAACGCCGGACGGGCCGGACCCTGCTGCTCACCCGCGGGCTGCTCTGGCGCGGCGCGGACGTCGCGCGGGTGGCTGAGGCGCTCGCCGCGGAAGGCGTCGACCACAGCTGCGTCGACGCCACGGACGTCGGGCGGTTCTTCCCCGGCCTGCGACCGAACGGTCTCGACGCCGTGTGGCAGCCGGCGGCCGGGCCGCTCCTCGCAGCGGAGGCGCTCGACGCCCAGGCCGCCGTCCTCGTGGCTGCCGGCGGACGGCTCGTCACCGCGACGGTGACCGCGATCGATGTCGGGACGGACACAGCCCGGGTCTCGCTCGACCGCCGGTCTGCCGGCCGCCCGAGCGACGACCTGGCGGCGGCGGCCGGGGCGGACCTGCTCGCCGACGTGGTCGTCGTCGCCGCGGGGCCGTGGGCGCCCGTCCTGCTCACGGGCCTCGGCGTCGCCGTCCCGCTCGTCCCGGGCCTCGGCCAGGTGACCCACCTGACGGGCCGGGACGACTGGGCCGACCTACCCTGCCTGATCGACGGCCAGCAGGGCGACGTCGGTGGCAGCTACGCGCTGCCGACCCCGGGCGTCGGCTACAAGATCGGGTTCAGGCACGCCGTGCGCGCCTTCGACCCCGCCGACCTCGACCGCACGCCGGACCCTGCCGAGCAGGTCAGGCTCGTCGCCCGCGCCGTCGACCTCGGCTTCGACCACCCCGTCGTCGGTCCCGGCCAGCTCTGCTCGTGGACCGACAGCGACGACGGCGAGTTCGTCCTGGACCGCGTCCACGGCGGCCGGGTCGTCGTCGCGACCGGCGACACCGGCCACGGTTTCAAGTTCAGCGCCGTCCTGGGCGGATGGCTCGCCGACCTCGTCGAGGGCCGGGACCTCGGCCCGGACGTCGCGCGGTTCGGGATCGCGCGGCTCGGAGTCTGACGGTGCCGCCGGACGGGCGGGTCACGGGTCCCGGTCGGCGAGCGCGTCGTCGACCGTGACGAGCGCTCGGGCCAGCCGATCGAGCCACCCGATGGGCCGGCAGGGCGCCGCCCGTCAGGGGCTCACCGGCCGGCCGGCCGCGTACCCGGCGCCGAACTCCTCCATCGCCAGGAGCGGCCGCACGGTGCGCTCGACGTCGCCCGAGCTGAACGCCCGGTGCAGCAGGTCCTTGCCGAGCACGTTCCCGAGCACACCCATGATGATCCCCTGGTCGAGGGAGAGGTACCGCTCGGCGACGGCGCCGCTGCGGGTCGCCACGGAGTCGTAGAAGCCGCCGGGGCCGTAGGCCTCGAGCACCGCCTTAATGCGCTTCAGGTTGTCCATCGTCGCGCGGGGCTCGTACGGCAGCGCGAGGAAGGCCGCGTGCGGCGTCACGACGCCGTCACCGAAGGTCGGCGTCGGGTTCGTCGCCGGGCGGCAGCCGTCGTACCCCCTGTCCACGTTGGTGTTCTGCATGTCGGAGGCGTAGCCCTCCGGGTTCATCCCGATCTCGTCGACGCCGTAGACGTTGTAGCCGCCGAACGGGTTGCTCGCGGGCGAGAAGCCCCAGTAGCCGTAGCGCGCCTGGTCCAGGCCGTGCTCGATCTGGGCCCGGACCGCGAGCGGGTGGTTGACCGCCCAGCTTCTGGCGCCCCACGTCGACTCGGGGACGAACAGGTCGGGCATGAGCTCCTCGAACATCGACCCGCCCCACGTCGGCACGATGTTCATGCCGCGGTAGGGAAAGGCACCTTCGAAGACGTCGAGTCCGAGGTAGGTCCTCGTCACGCCGACCGGTCGCGTCTCGAGCCAGGACCAGTCGCAGCTCGCGGGGAACGTGCGGTTGGTCGCGAAGTAGGCCTCGGGCGGGATCTGTCCGCGCGAGATGCCGATGTACGTCGCGATGCGCGGCTCGGAGTCGAGGATGTCGTAGTGGTGGCAGGTGAACTGCACCGGGGTGCCGTTCGGCAGGGTGCCGGGGCACGCGGTGCCGGCGGGCGGGTCGACCCAGAACCCGCCGCGCAGCATGCCGGGACGCTGACCACCGAACTGGTCGGCGTCGTAGAACGCTGCGAAGTCCATCCCCGCGAGCAGGGCGTCCGCCTCGACGCGCAGGCTCGGTTCGGCCTGCCGCACAACCATGAGGGCGGCGGCGAACCAGCCGTTGTCGACGCTCGACAGGAACGGGTCGACGGTGTCTCCCCCGGGGAAGGTGGTGAGCTTGGCGCCCGTGGCCTCGTCGTACCAGTTGTAGAACATCCCGCTGGGCTCGTGCCGCTCCATGGCGGCCGCGGTGGTGAGCGTGCGACGCAGCCGCCGCCTCTCCTCGCGTGGGCTGATGAGGCCGAGCTCCTCCGCCACAACGGTGCTCCACAGGTACGCGCCGATGTTGGTCGGCGACGTGTACCCGGACCGGGAGGCCACGGAGAGGTCGCCCTCGATGTTGTCCGCGGGCAGCCCGGTGCGCTCGTCCGTCATGGCGACGAACGATCGCCAGGTATCGCGCGCGAAGCGCTGGAGCTGCTGGCGGTCGGCGCGGGTGAGCCCGGTGCCGCCCGGGGGTGCGTCGCCGGTCCCCGCTCCCGCCCGGGCGGGCACGCCGGTGACGAGGAGCAGGACGGCGGTCGCGGCCGCCGTCAGGACGGCACGTGGTCTCATCGGCGTGTTCCTCTCGGCGGGGTCACGACTTCAGACCTGTCATGGCGATGCCCTGGACGAAGTACCGCTGCAGCGCGACGAACACCGCGACGATGGGAACGATGACCACGACCGCGCCGCCGAGGAGCAACCCGTAGTTGGTCTGGTTCTGGTCGACCGACACCAGGGCCAGCGCCACCGGGAGGGTGTACATGTCCTCGGTCTGGGCGACGACGAGCGGCCACAGGAAGTTGTTCCAGGACGCGAGGAACGTGAGGATCCCCAGCGTGGCCACGCCCGGGCCCATCAGGGGCATGACGATGCTCCTGAAGATCCGCGCCTCGCCGGCGCCGTCCACACGCGCGGCGTCGAGCAGCTCGTCGGAGATGGCGCTCATGAACTGGCGCATGAGGAAGACACCGAAGGGGCCGGCGAGGAACGGCAGGACCAGGCCCCAGTACGTGTTCACGAGCCCGAGGTTGGCCACGAGCACGTACTGCGGGACGAAGATGACCATGCCCGGAACCATGAGCATGCCGATGACCAGCCCGAACAGCACGCGCTTGCCCCGGAACTCCAGCTTCGCCAAGGCGTAGCCGAGCATCGAGCAGAACGCGATGTTGCCCAGGGTGATGAGCAGCGCGACGAGGACCGAGTTGAAGAAGTAGACGGGGAAGTCCAACCGGGAGAAGAGCTCCCGGTAGTTCTCGAGCGTGAAGCGCTCGGGCCACCACGTGGGTGGGATCCGGCGCAGCTCGGACTCGCTCTTCACCGAGCCGAGCAGCATCCACAGGAAGGGCGCCGTGACGAGCAGCAACCCGGCGCTCATGACGGCGTACACCCGCCAGTGGCTCGGCGCACGACTGGGCCGCAGGGACGGCGCCGGCACCGGCGTGCCCACCGGGCCGGTGACGACGGGGCCCGGCCCGCGTCCGATGGTGTCGGTCATGGCGTAGCCCTCATGTCTTGTCCCGGAGCAACCGGAACTGGGCGACCGTCAGCACGACGATGGCCACGAACAGGAGGTAGCCCATCGCCGTCGCGTAGCCGTAGTTGCCGAAGCTGAACTGGTTGTAGAGGTGGTAGGACACCGACAGGGTCGAGTCCAGCGGCCCGCCCTGGGTCATGACGAACGGTTCCTCGAAGAACTGCAGGTAGCCGATCCCGGTCAGCACACCGCCGAAGAGGAGCGTCGGGCGCATCATGGGCAGGGTGATGAAGACGAAGCGCTGCCAGGAGTTCGCGCCGTCCATCTCGGCCGCCTCGTAGACCTGGCGCGGGATGGTCTGCAGTCCGGCGAGGAAGATCACCATGAGGAAGCCCATGCTGCGCCATGCAGCCATCGCGATGAGCGACGGCAGCGCCCAGGTCGTGCTGTTGAGCCAGTCGGGGCCGTCGATCCCGACGTAGCCGAGCACCGTGTTGACGAGGCCCTGCCGGTCCTGGAGGAGGAACCGCCACACCACGGCGACGGCGACGATGCTCGTGATGTAGGGCAGGTAGTAGCCGGCCCGAAAGACCGTCCGGAACCGGCGGATCCCCGAGTTCAGCCCGACGGCGGCCGCCAGTCCCAGACCCATCGTCAACGGCACCCCGACGAGGACGAACAGCCCGGTGTTGACCGCCGCGCGGCGGAACTTCTCGTCACCGAACATCTGCGTGTAGTTGTCGAGCCCGACGAACGAGACGGCGAACGGGCTCTTGACGTCGCCGCTGCGCATGTCGGTGAAGCTCATCGCGAAGGACGCGATCACCGGCCCGACCATGAACACCATGAACAGCAGGACGAAGGGCAGGGCGAACCCCCACGCCACGAGAGCCTGCCTCCCCCGCGCCGGGGAGCGGCCGGAGGCCCGCGGACGGCGGCGCCGGAACCGCCGTCCGACGGCACCCGCGGTCGGGGTGGTGACGACGACCATGTCAGTGGCCCATGCCGATCGAGGTCGCACCGGACTGCATGGCCGCGGTCGCCGCCTTCGGGTCGAGCCCGGCCTTCGTGGCCTTCTCCACCTCGCCGTCGATGACGTCGGCCACCTGCTCCCACGTCGAGGACACCGGAGGCGACTGCGTGTCGTCGAGCTGCTTGCCGAAGGTCGCCAGCAGCGGGTCGGCGGCGAGCTCGCCGCCCTCCCAGGCGCTGCGCACCGAGGGCAGCGCGGCCGCCAGCCCGTAGAACGTCTGCTGGACCTTGGGCTGCGACAGGTACGCGACGAACTTCCAGGCGGCGTCACGACTCTGTGCGTCCTTGAAGACCACGAGGTCGCCACCGCCGACGAACGACGTGCCCTTCTGCTCCTTGGGCATCGGCGCGACGCTCCACTTGCCCTTGAACGCGGCACCGCCCTGCTCCTTGAGGATCCCCATGTGCCACGGCCCGGAGATGAACGAGCCGACGGAGCCCTTGACGAAGCCGGCCTCCAGCTCGCCGGGCTCGAGGTCTGTCGGCGTGAGGCCCTCGGTGAAGTAGGAGGTGTAGTACGTCAGCGCCTCCTGCATCGCGGGCGTGCTCAGGTCCCAGGCATCGCCCTTGGTGAGCTCGGCGCCGTTCTGCCAGGCGAAGGGCAGGAACGTCTGCCACGACCCCGTTCCACCGGCCGGCAGGCTGATGCCGTGCTCGGCACCCGCCTTCTGCAACCCCTGCACGAAGGTCTTCAGCTCCGCCCAGGTCGTGGGGGGCGCGAGTCCGGCCTTCTTCGCCAGGTCCGCGCGGTAGTACAGCAACCGCGTCTCCACGTACCAGGGCACGCCGTAGGAGGTGCCGTCCACCACCGTCGTGTTCCAGGCGCCGTCGAAGAAGGTGCCGGCGTCGATGAGCGCCGGTGTCGGGTCCAGCGCCTTCGTGGCCGCGAAGGCACCCATCCAGGTGGTGCCGACCAGACTGACGTCGGGGGTCTGTCCGCCGGCGATCGAGGTGGAGATCTTGTCGAACGCCGAGTCCCAGGGGATGGCGGTCACCTTGACCGTGACGCCGGGGTTCTCGGCCTCGAAGGCCTTGGCGAGCTGCCCGAGCTTCTCGCCCTCGGCGCCCATCGCCCACACCACCACCGACCCGGTGGCGGGCCCGCTCGTCACGTCCGTGGCCGACGCCTGAGGGGTCGCCTCGGGAGCGTCCCGTCCGCAGCCGGCCAGGACCAGGGCGCCGGTCACGAGCAGGACGCCCGCTCGTTTCCAGGCGCCATGCGCGGTGTCAGTCATGGTCGTTCCTCCTTGGGGGTCGGTGGCATGAGGCAGCCACCGGCGAGCAGCTCGCGGGCCGGCGAATGGGGCGCTGAGGAGGGAAGGCGGGCCGTCGCGCACAGCGTGGGCTGCGGGGGCCGAGTCGAAGCATGCGGACCGCTCATGGTGCCCACCCGGGTCTCGTCGGAGTGTCGGCGCCGGGTCCGGGGCGGGACGACCTTCACATGTGTTTGCAGGGCGAACCTACAGGCAACGTGTCGAAGCGGACAGGGCAGATGGTCCCGACCTGGCCCGGGGCCTGGGGCGAACTCAGGGCAGGGTCACGACCAGCTCGCTGCCCTCGGGGCGAAGCAGGCGGCGGACGTCGGTCATCGACACCGCCACGCCACCGACCCGGTAGGGGTTCGCGAGCCGGACGCCGCTCACCGCCACGCCGTCGAGCACCACCGACGACGGACCGCTGCCGCGACCGCCGACACGATAGGTCACGTCGACCGGGACACCTGCGACGGCGAGGGTCACCAGCAGTCCGTCCATCCGTTGCGGAAGGACCGGATCCACCACGAGGGTCTGCGTGCCGCGCTGGAGCCCGAGCAGTCGCTCCACGACCAGGCGGTAGAGAATGCCTGCACCGCTGGAGTACACCCGCCACCCGCCCTCGACGTCGACCGTGCCGTCGAGCACGCGGCTGTAGTGCGCGTCGGCTTCGTAGCGGTCCGTGAAGCAGGCGTCGGAGCTGGAGAAGTAGCAGTTCGCCTGGCGCGGCCGGGCGTTCGCCACGGTGTCCCTGACGCCGACCGGGTTGGCCTGGTCCAGCGCCTCTACCAGAGCGTCCGCGTCCCCGAGCCGGGCCATCGCCTCGGCGTAGCGCAGGTGCGCGTGGGTGTACATCAGCCCCACCTCGCGACCGAAGAAGGCGGCGCTCTCGGCCCGCTGGAAGAGCACCATCGGCCCCCCGCGGTACGGCGTCGGCCGGTCGAAGAGGCGCGCGCCGTCCGGTGCCAGCAGATGCCTGCGGATGAGCCCGACGTGATGGCGTGCCTGCTCGGGGGTGAGCAGGTCGTTCGCGATGGCGTGGACCATCGGCAGGAGGCTGTAGGACAGCCCGGTCTCCTGGTCGTCGGGATGGATGAGTCGGTGGACCGTTCCGTCCGCGGCGAACCGGACGTAGCCCGCGAGCACACCGTCGTGCAGCAGGTACCGGCGTAGGTCTGCGGCGACGGCGTCCGCCTCCGCGAGCAGTCCGGCGACGTGGTCGTGGCGGCCGACCGCCCGCAGCCCGGCGGCCAGCGTCCTCAGCGCCTGCAGGTGGAGGGTGACCGTCCAGGAGCTGCACAGGTGCTGCGCCATCGAGGGATCGGCGGGCTGCAGCGAGTCGTTCCAGTCACCGTGCCCGTAGGCGACGAGGTGGGTGCCGGCGACCACACGCCGACCGGCGAGACCCACCGCGCGCACGGCGTGCTCCAGCAGGGTGGCCGCCGCCGGCGGGCCGGTGCCGGTGTGGAACGGGATCGGCTCGTCCAGGGCGTCGGGGTCCTGCGCGTGCAGCAGGTAGCGGCCCAGCGCCAGCACCGGCCAGAGGACGACGTCCCCGTGCGAGGGGACGTGACGGTCGTCGTCCTGGTCGTCGTCGTAGAAGCCGAAGGCCTGGGGCCAGTCGCCGTCCGGCGACTGCGCCCGGTAGACCAGCGGCAGCAACCGGCGGACGACATCGGGCCGGTCGAGGGCGAGCAGGAGCTCCACCGGCCCCTGGCAGACGTCGCGGGTCCCCCAGGCACCTCCGGTGTACTGCTCGATGCCGCGGGGCGAGAGGTAGTGGACGAGGGCGTTGTGGACGAGCCACGGCATGAGGTGCGACAGCCGGGCGACCGCGGCATCCGCGGTCGGGCTGCGCAGAGTGGGTGTGGTCAGGAGGTCGTCCCAGAACCGGTGGAGCCGCGGGCGGCCGTCGTCGGCCGTCGGGGGTTCCTGGGGCATCAGCCGGCCGGTGATCCGCAGACCCCAGGCGCGCGTCGGTCGGGTCAGCACCGTGACGAACGGGAGGTCGCGGCTGGTGTCGTCGGCGAACAGGACCCCGTCGTCGCTGACGTCGGCTCCGGCCGCCCCGTCCAGGAGGTGCAGCACGAAGGCTCCACCCGGGTGCCGCCGACCGACCGCGGAGTCCGGGCCCGGTGTCACGACGACGTCGTCGCCGTCCACGACGACGTCGAGCCGCCCGGGCACCAGGCCGTCGTCGCCTGAGCTCCCGACGTGGTGCGCGACGAGGAACCTCACCGGGTCGCCCTCGACCACCCGCGCCGTCACGGTGACCGCGTGCTCATCGGCAGGCGCGGTCGTCGTCACCTCGATGACGCCGTTCTCGTGGTGGTACAGCCAGCGGACCCGGTCCGGTTCCATCTCGTAGGCCGACGGGACGTCGAGCAGCATCCAGCGTCCGCCGAGCTCCACGAACACCCGCTGACCGAACGCCCGCTGCAGGCCGAGGTACCCGCGGGCCGTCGAGAGGAACCGGTCGACCCCGACGTGCCCCTGGGTGACGAACGAGCTGACCACCCCGCTCATAGCCGTGGTGGTCGTGAGCGACCGAGGGTCGGGGACCAGGTGGCCCCCGGTCCGCAGCAGGTGCCCGTGCGGCCGCAGGACGAGCAGCTCCTTGGCCCTGAGGACGACGTGCCGGCGCGGCGCCGTGAAGAACGACAGCAGGGATCCCGCCTCCCGCTCCTCGAGCTGCCGTTCGGACCCGTAGCGCTGCGCGACCTGGTCAGCGCTCAGGTCCTTGGCGGCCAGCAGGATCGGCGGGTCGAACAGCGTGCGGACCACGGACCTCGGCGCACCGGGCGGCGTCGACGGGTCGGAGTTCAGGTCGAGGCCCAGGTCGTCCCGCGCCCGGTCGACCCAGGCGAGGTCGAGGTCCGTCGTCGCCGCAGGATGGTCGGGGCGGAGGACGCCGAAGAATCCCGTGACCGTGCGCTCGCCCGGACCGAGCGTCACCGCCCGGTCCTGCACGGCGGCGAGCGTGTGCTCGTGCTGCAGGCGCACCGACGGAAGCGACCGCTGCTCCAGCGCGACTGCGAGGCGTCCGGCCCGGGCGGCGAGCCCGTGCAGCTGCAGCGCATCCGTGCTGAACGCGACACCGCGCCGCAGCGAGCCCAGGAGAAGCCAGGGGAACCTGCCCCCCTGGGGGAGGTTCTGCCGGACAGCGACGACCGTTCCCGCCCGCGGGTGCTCCAACGCCGTGACGTCGAGGTACTGGGCCACGTAGAGCTCGTTGGTCCGCACGACGTCGTGCGGGGCGAGGGCCACGTCCTGCGCGTGCACCACGTCGACCTCGACCGACGCGCCTGACAGGTTGGTGAGCTCGACCCGCCACGACCACGCCGGCTCGCCCCTGCCCAGCCAGAACGCCGCCGTGTACGCCAGACCCCGGGTACGCCCGGTCACAAGCATCGTCGATCCGTCGCTGCAGACGCTCGAACCGCTTGCCGGCCCGAGGAGCGCGTGCGAGGAGACCCCGTCGGACGACCTCCTACGGACCCAGATGTTGGCCGGCCCGGCTTCGAGCGCGGTGCCGGGGTAGAGGTTGACACGCAGGTCGTGCCACGACAGCCACGTCAGGGTCCCGTTGCGCTGGAACACTGCGGAGACGCCGGACGGTGAGGAGAGCACGATCGGACCGGTCGTGAGGTCTGGCATCGTGGCTCCTCGGTCGGGGGATGACGGTATCCCGCGATCACGAGGCGCGCCGGGTGGGCCAGAGCTCGTCGACCCCGCGTTCCGGCAGCTGGAGGCGGCCCCCGCACCAGCACGGTTTCGATGTCGACGTCGACGTGCCACGCGACAGGGCCGAGCGTTGCCACCGCGATCGCCTGGTGAGCGACCGGATCAGACGACCGGCCGTGTCACGGAACCCGACGTCGTGCGGCGGACACGCCCGGCGGAGACGGTGCCGACCGTTCCGTCGACGGCGGAGCCACGCGTCGCCCGAGCTGGAACAGCGTCCGGCCGACGGCGCTCATCCACACCAGGAGCAGCACTCCGTAGACGCCGTACAGGCCTTCGATCACGAATCTCAGCGCCTCGCTGGCGATGCCGAGGACGCCGACGGCGATGCCCACGTGGGCCACCGCCCTGGGGAAGACGCCCTTGCGCATCACGATGGACACGATCAGCAGACCCACGGTGGCCATCGGGCCGACGAC
>DAIOGQ010000126.1:0-10512 GCA_036745175.1 Kineosporiaceae bacterium | reverse complement strand
CGGCGGTGAGGATCGTCTGCGTCGAGCGGTAGTTCTGCTCGAGGAGGATCGTCCGCGCCGTGGGGTAGTCGTCCTCGAACTCGGCGATGTTGCGGATCGTCGCGCCGCGGAAGGCGTAGATCGACTGGTCCGCGTCGCCGACGACGGTGAGCTCGGCCGGCGGCACGTGCTCGGGGGGCAGGTCGGACGCCGCACGCGAGCCGTCCGGCAGCCCGTCGGGGAGCACCGGCTCGCCGTCGACCGTGAGCCGCTCGGCCCGCTCGGCGTCGCGCATCACCTGCGACAACGACCCGCCGACGAGCTCGCGGACGAGGATGTACTGCGCGTGGTTGGTGTCCTGGTACTCGTCGACGAGGACGTGCCGGAACCGGCGCCGGTAGTACGCCGCGACGTCACCGAAGGCCTGGAGGATGTTGACCGTCGTCATGATGAGGTCGTCGAAGTCCATCGCGTTGGCCTGCCGCAGCCGCTGCTGGTAGGCCGTGTAGGCCTGGGCCAGGGCACGCTCGGCGCCGACGCCCTCGGGGGCGGTCGCGGCGTAGGTCTCCTCGTCGACGAGCTCGTTCTTCAGGTTGCTCACCTGGTGGCTGAACGCCCGCGGCGGGTAGCGCTTCGGGTCGAGGTCGAGCTCGCGGCAGACGAGGGCCATGAGCCGCTGGCTGTCGGCGGCGTCGTAGATGGAGAAGTTGCTCTTCAGCCCCACCCGGGTCGCCTCGCGGCGCAGGATCCGCACGCAGGCCGAGTGGAACGTCGAGACCCACATCGTCGTCGCCCGGGGTCCGACGAGCGCCGCGACCCGCTCGCGCATCTCGGCCGCGGCCTTGTTCGTGAACGTGATCGCGAGCACCTGGCCGGGTCGCACGCCGCGTGCGGCGAGCAGGTAGCCGATCCGATGGGTGAGCACGCGGGTCTTGCCCGAGCCGGCGCCGGCGACGATGAGCAACGGCGACCCCTCGTGGAGGACGGCCGCACGCTGCTGCGGGTTGAGCCCGTCGAGCAGGTCTGCGACGGACGCGCCGCTCGTCGTCGTCGCAGCACCCGTCGCAGCACCCGTCGCGTCGCTCGTCGAGCCGCCCGTCGCGCCCTCCGGCGCCCCGGCCGCCGCGCCGGAGCCACCACGGGTCGCCGGCGCGGCGGCGCCGAGGCCGGGCAGGGGGAGGTCGTCGAAGAGGGTGCTCATCGCCCGACCAGCCTACGTGGCCGACCCGACAGCCCGACGGACGAGCCTGCCGGTGAAGGAACCGGAAGAACTGCAAGGTTCTGAACTTTCTATCGACACAGAAAGGTTCTATCCTTGCTCTATGCGTGCCGTGCTCACCGTCGACCAGAGGTCCAGCCGTCGCTCGGCGGACCGCGTCGGCGACGTCCTCGCCCGCCTTGCGGGCACCCCCGTCGTCCGCGGCTTCGAACGGACGGCCGGCGACGAGTTCCAGGGCGTCCTCGACGACCCGGAGGTCGTCGTCAACGTGACGCTGGCGCTCGTGCGCGACGGGGGGTGGAGCATCGGCGTCGGCATCGGCGCCGTCGAGGAGCCGCTCCCGGCGTCGACCCGGGCCGGTCGGGGCGAGGCGTTCGCGCTGGCCCGCGCGGCCGTCGAGGCCGCCAAGAAGCGGCCGCAGCACGTCGCCGTCCGCGGCGCCGACAGCGACGCGGCGCACGACGCGCAGGCGCTGCTCACCCTGCTCGCCGTCGTCGTCCAGCGCCGGAGCAAGGCCGCCTGGGCGGCGCTCGAGGCGGTCGAGCACGCCGGCACGATCACGGCGGCCGCGACCCGGCTCGGGATCAGCCGGCAGGCCGTCGGGCAGCGCCTGGCCGCCGGGCTCTGGGACGCCGAGCGCGAGGCCCGGCCGGTGGCCGCCCGGCTGCTGGGCGGCGCCGGGGGGTGAGGCCGGTGCCGCCCGCGGGGTCGGTCCGGCGGGTCAGTGCAGCAGGGCATAGCCCGTGCCCGCGCACGCGGCGGCCCACAGCACGCTCGCGAGGGTGCCGACGATGAACCGCTCCGCCGCCGCCGGCGCACGCAGCTCCGGGTAGCGTCCCAGGCCCTTGACCGCGAGGACGACGGCGACCCCCTCGGGCCAGCCGAGCAGGAGCGTGCTGGTGACCGCGAGCCGTTCGAGGACGCCGATCCAGGCGCCGCCGTGGAGCAGGGAGGGGTCGGCGGGACTCGGTGTGCCGGGCGGCGCCCCGGCGGTCTCGGCAAGCCGCAGGACGGCCGTCGCGACCGGGCCGCCGGCCGCCGTCCCGGCGACCACCGCGAGGACCGCGGCGACCTCCGCCGTCCAGCCGTGGACCCCGGGGGCCGTCCAGGCGAGCATCGCCGAGAGCCCCACGAGGCCGACCGCGCACCCGAGCGCCACGAGCGCGCGCAGACGCTTGCGGCGGACCTGCGGCAGCTCGCGGTACAGCCCGACGGAGAGCCCGGACAGGGCCGCGAGGAGCGCGAGCGAGGTGGCGGTCACGGGAGCAGTCTGCCCGGACCGGCCGACGGATTCCGGTCCGCCCGACGTATCGGATCCGTCGTAGGAACCTCCTGTTCAGCACCGGGGCACAGCAGCGTGCTCCCCCTTCAGGAGGCAGACATGACGGACACGGACTTCGACGGCCTCGGCGCGCTCACCGGCGCGGTCACCTCGGTCGTCGTCCTCGACCCCGACGGCACCCCGAACAAGGTTCTCGACAGCGGGCTGCCGTTCGGTGTGCGCATCCGCTGGACGGTCACCCCGCCCGCGACCGCCGCCGTGCTCGACGGCCAGTGGGGCGTGCGGGTCTTCGCCGAGTCGATCGGCCCCGGCCCCGAGGTGCTCATCGGCCAGGCCGCCGTCGCCGCGGACGGCGGGGTCAACTACACGACGACGATCACCGTGCCGGCCGGCACCCTGCCGGCGGACGTGCCGCCGCTCTCGGGCGCGTACAAGCTCGTCGTCGTCATCACGTACCGCAACTCGCTCAACGTGCTCACGGAGATCGCCGCCTTCAGCGAGGGCCCGATCGTCCTCATCCGTCAGCCGTGAGACCGGCGCCGACGGCGCCGCGAGGCGCCGCCGGCGGACGCAGCACGACGCACCACCCGGCAGCGGGTCGCCTCGGCGGCCCGCTGTTCGCGCGGCGGCAGCGGCCGCGGGTCAGAGCTCGCCGCGGCGGAGAAGCTCGAACGCGAAGAGGGCGGCCTCGTCCTCGGCCGCCGAGACGTCGCCGGCCGGACCGGCGCCGGCATGCGCCGCGTGGACGGCGAGGACGGCGAACCGGTAGGCGCGCCGCAGGTCGTCGGTGGTCCACTCCACGAGGGGGCGGGCCGTGGCCTCGACGTCCATCTCGTCCATCCCGTCAGGGTAGGCCCGCCGGGCCGGGACGGCGTGGCGGCGGCACCGGCGAGCGCGCAGGACAGGCCGCGTCGGCTACGGCACAGTGGGCCTATGTCGCTTCCCGGGTCCTACCCTCCGGTCAGCTACGACGGCGAGTCCGGCGAGGCCAGCGCCTGGCTGCGGTCGCACGACGCGTCGCACGACGTCAGCCACGCGAACGGCGGCGGCGCCGTCTACCTCGCCTCGTCGACGGCGACGAAAGGCGCGTTCGGTCTCTACCGCTGGGACATGGGCCCGACGCCGAGCGGACCGGGCCCGCACTTCCACCGGACGATCACCGAGTCCTTCTACGTCCTCTCGGGGAGCGTGCGGCTCTACGACGGGATCCGTTGGCTGGACGCCGGACCGGGTGACTTCCTCCACGTGCCCGTCGGCGGCGTCCACGGGTTCCGCAACGAGTCCGGCGAAGCGGCGTCGATGCTCCTGCTCTTCACCCCGGGCGCGCCGCGCGAGGAGTACTTCGAGACCCTCGCCGACGGCGCACGCCGGGACGCGATGACCGACGAGGAGCGGGCGGACTTCTTCGCCCGGCACGACAACGTCTGGCTCTGACGCGTCGCGACCCGAGCGTGACGCGTCGTCCACGGGGTGCTCGACCGCGGTCGCCCGGAACACGCTGCTCGCGGCCGGGCCGCCGGCACCGGGGCTGCGGCGGTGAGGGTCGCGGTGGCCGGCGGCACCGGTCTGCTCGGCTCGCTCGTCGTCGCGGCGCTCGCCGCGGCCGGGGACGTCCCCGTGGTTCTCTCCCGCGGCGCGGGGGTGGACCTGCGCACGGGGGACGGCGTCGAGCCGGCACTGTCCGGCTGCGACGCCGTCGTCGACGTCGTCAACGTCGCGACGCCGAGCCGTCGGGTCGCGACGTCGTTCTTCGCGGCGACGACGCGGCACCTGCTCGCCGGCGCCGAGCGCGCCGGGGTACGGCACGTCGTCACGATCTCGATCGTCGGCGTCCCGGACGTCGACTACGGCTACTACCTCGGCAAGCGCGTGCAGGAGGACCTCCTCGTGCACGGCCCGCTGCCCTGGACCCTGCTGCGGGCCACCCAGTTCCACGAGTTCGCCGGGCAGGTCCTGAGCGCGGTCCCCGGGCCGCTGGCGGTTGTCCCGAGGATGCGGAGCCGGCCGGTGGCGGCGGCGGAGGTGGCGGCCCGGCTCGTCCGGCTCGTCCACGGCGAGCCGCGGGGCGTGGTCCGGCCGATCGCGGGCCCGGAGGTGCTCGAGGTGACGCAGATGGCCCGACGCCTCCTCGCGACGCGCGCCGAGCGACGGTGGGTCGTCCCGCTGCGGATCCCCGGCCGGGCGGGCCGGGCGATGGCCTCCGGCGCGCTGCTGCCCGCCGAGCCGTTCGACCGGGGGACCCAGACCTTCGGTGAGTACCTGACGTCGGTGCGCGACAGCGGTCGCCGGTGAGCCGGCGGGGCCGGGTTCGCGACGGACCGGGTGCGGGGTCATCGCCGCCCGTCGGCCGGTCGACACCGAGGGGGTGTCCTAGAGTGGCTGCCCGTGCCACTCGACGACACCGAGGTGACCCGCATCCTGTGCGTGGCCGCCCATCCTGACGACCTCGACTTCGGCGCTGCGGGCACCAGTGCCCGCTGGACGGCGTCCGGGCTCGCCGTGACGTACCTGCTGTGCACGCGGGGCGAGCAGGGCGGCTTCGACGACACCCCGCGCGAGGACATGCCGCAGATCCGCGAGACCGAGCAGCGCGCCGCCGCTGCGGCCGTGGGCGTCCAGGACGTCCGCTTCCTCGACGGGTTCCGCGACGGGTGGCTCGACCCGACGCACGAGCTGCAGCGCGAGATCGTCCGGGTGATCCGGCAGGTCCGCCCGGACCGGATGCTCATCCAGTCGCCGGAGCGGAACTGGACCCGGATCGGCGCGAGCCACCCCGACCATCTCGCGGCAGGCGAGGCCTCGATCCGCGCGGTCTACCCCGCCGCCCGCAACCCCTTCTCCTACCCCGAGCTCCTCGAGGACGAGGGCCTCGAGCCATGGACGGTCAAGGAGGTCTGGCTGACGGCCGACCCCGCGCCGGACCACTGGGTCGACATCACGGCGACCTTCGGCCGCAAGCTCGACGCCCTGCACGCGCACACGAGCCAGACGAGCCACATGGCCGACCTCGAGTCGATGCTCCGCGGCTGGGCGACGCACACCGCGCAGGCCGCCGGGCTGCCCGAGGGCACGCTCGCCGAGGGCTTCCGGGTCGTCTCGACGGGCTGACCGGTTACTAGCCGGTCAGACCCTTTGAACGGGTAGGACGCGCTAGTAACCGCGAGGAGAGGGCGGCGCGACCGCGGGCACGTCGACCTCGACGGCGAGCAGCTGCCCGGTCGGGTCACCCTCGAACATCCGGCCGGTGCCGTCCCAGCGGGTCGCGACAACGAAGAGCGTCGTGCCGTCCGGGCCCCCGAGCGCGCAGGAGAAGCAGCCCCGGTCGACGTCGACCGTCGCGAGCACCGTGCCGCCCTCCGCGACCCGGACGCACCGACGGTTCGGCACATCGGCGTACCAGCACGCTTCCTCGGCGTCGAGGCAGATCCCGTCGGGGACGCCGTCGCCGCAGTCGGCCCAGACCCGACGCCCCCCGAGGTCGCCGCGGGCGTCGACGTCGAACGCCGTCAGCCGGTTTCGGTAGGACTCCGCGACGACGAGCGTCCGGCCGTCCGCGGTGAGCGCCATCCCGTTGGGGAACCACAGCCCGTCCGCGACCCGGCGGACCTCACCGTCCGCCGTGACGAGCGCGACCGTGCCCGTGGCTGGCTCGGCCCCCGACATGAGGTCGAAGCCGACCTCGTTGACGTAGCTGTTGCCGCGGCCGTCGACGACGAGCTCGTTCCACCCGGCCGCGAGCCGGGACAGGTCTGCGTGCTCGACGAGCGCACCGTCCGGCCCGAGACGCTGCAGCGTCGAGGAGACGACGAGGAGCCGGCCGTCGGGCAGCCAGTCGAGGGAGAACGGGAAGGTCGGCATCGTGAGCACGACCTCGCGGACGCCGTCCGGTCCGAGGCGGACGACCTCGTGGGCGCCCCAGTCGGCGAACCACACCTGACCCTCGTGCCAGCGGACCGACTCGCCGAACACGAGCCCCGACAGCACGATCCGTGGCTCCACCGGTCTCCTCCTCGTCCCGGCACCTGTCCTCCCGGCACCTGTCGTCGCAGGCCCGTCGGTGAGACCCGCGGCGGGCACGGAAGTCATCGGACCGGTCAGCCAAGGCGGCCTACGTGGATCACCGTGACGGCGCCCGCACGCCCACCGTCCGCAGCCTCGTCGTCCGCAGCCTCGTCGTCCACGACCTCGTAGAGCATCCGGTAGCGGCCCGTCGCCAGCCGGCGCAGGCCGAACGAGCCGAGCGGCAGCGAGTCGGTGCGATACGGGTCGTCGGCGAGGGTGTCGACCACGTCCATGAGGGCGGACAGCCCTGCGGCGTCGTGCTGCAGGAAGCCGGCTGCCGCGTCGATGGCAGGTTCGGCCCAGACGACCGCGTACGTCACCGGGTGGGTTGCGGCGCGCTCACGCCAGACCGAGGCGTTCGCGCACCTGCAGGTGCGGGACCGGCCGGTCGAGCCCCGCCGCCTGCCGGGCCCGGTACTCGGCGAGGGCGAGCGCCTCTTCGAGGTCGGCGAGCTCCTGCGCGTTGACGAGGACCGCTGCCGGCCGGCCGTGGTCGGTGATCGTGGTCCGCTCGCCGGACGCCGCGCCGCGTACGAGCGTGCCGAAGCGTCTGCGGGCCTCGGTGAGCGACAGGTCGGCCATGACCCCCACGGTAACCGAGGTCCGGGGTGACCGCGCCGGTCGGCATCCCCCGGCAGGCCCGCGCCCGATCGGACCAATCCGGCGGGCCCGTGGCTGCGAACCGGAGGTGACCAGGCGCCACGTGAGGCGCATCACACCAGGAGGACACACATGGAACGCACCGGAACCACCTCCGCACCCACCCACCGGCGGGGACGCCGCCGGGCCCGGGCGGCGATCGCCGCGACGTCCGTCGCCGCTGTGCTCGGCGCCGCGCTCGCGACGACCGGCCCGGCGGCCGCGTCGAGCCACCGGGAGGCTCCGGCGATCGCCGGCTCCCCGCGGCTCGACACGACCGACGTCTACGCCTTCCTCAGCCCCGACAAGACCGACAGCGTGACACTGCTGGCCAACTGGCTGCCGTTCTCCGAGCCCGCCGGTGGCCCGAACTTCTACACGTTCGCCGACGGCGCGGCCTACGACATCGCCATCGACACGAACGGCAACGCCAAGCCGGACGTCATCTACCGGTGGGAGTTCAAGACCACGACCAAGAACAAGGGCACCTTCCTCTACAACACCGGACCGGTCACCTCGCTCACCGACCCGGACCTCAACGTCGTCCAGACGTACAGCCTGAAGAAGTACGTCAACGGCGCCTGGACGACGCTCGCGAGGAACCTCGTCGCGGCGCCGTCGAACGTCGGCAAGGCCTCGTTCCCGGACTACGCGAAGCTGCGCGAGGCGGCGACGTACAAGGTCGGCGACCGCGACGTCTTCGCCGGCCAGGCCGACGACCCGTTCTTCCTCGACCTGCGGGTGTTCAACCTGCTGTACGGCGGCGACCTGTCCGAGGTCGGCAACGACACCCTCGCGGGCTACAACGTCAACACCGTGGGGATCCGGGTGCCGGTCGCCGAGCTCGGTGGCGCGAAGAACGTCATCGGCGTGTGGTCGGAGACCTACGCCAAGGGGGCGAACGGCGAGCTCCGGCGCGTGTCGCGGCTGGGCAACCCGCTCGTCAACGAGGTCGTCATCCCGCTGAAGGACAAGGACAGGTTCAACGCCTCGCGGCCGCAGGGTGACGCGCAGTTCCTCGACTACGTGACCAAGCCCGGGCTGCCGAAGGTCGTCGAGGCCGTGTACGGCATCAAGGCGCCGGCCGAGCCGCGCAACGACCTCGTCCAGGTGTTCCTCACCGGGGTCCCCGGGCTCAACCAGCCGAAGAACGTCGTGCCGGGCGAGATGCTGCGGCTCAACCTGTCGCCGGTCGCGGGGCAGAAGCAGAGCCGGCTCGGGGTCATCGGCGGGGACGCCAACGGCTTCCCGAACGGGCGCCGGCTCGCCGACGACGTCCTCGACGTCTCGCTGCAGGTCGTCGAGGGCGAGCTCGTCGGGTCGCCGAACGACCTCGGGGACGGCGTGAACGCGAACGACGTCGCGTTCGGCACGTCCTTCCCGTACGTCGCCCTGCCGCACACCGGCTCGGGCTCGGTCAACGCGCCCGCTGGATCCGGTGCGAAGGCCGCACCCGCGGCAGCCGTCAGCCCGCTCGAGGGCGGTAAGCCGGACGCCGCGTCGCCGGCAGCCGCCCAGGTCGCCGCCGTCACCGAGACCGGCTCCGCCGCCTCGGGTGCAGCCGGCATCTCGGCCGAGTCCGTGGCTCGGACGGCAGTCCCCGTGACGGCCGCCGGGCTCGCTCTCACCGGCGCTCTCCTGTTCGTCCGGCGGCGCCGGGCGAATGCCGTCGCACGCACCACCTCCGCCGGGCTGCCCGCCTGACGGTCCGGCCCGGGGCGGCGTCACCCCGACGCCGCCCCGGGCCTCCCGGTCGCCCCGCCGCACCGAACGCTTGCACGGCAAGGGGTCCGAACGACCCGCTCGATCCCGTCCCAGCACCCAGGAGCCCGTGATGCTGCACCGGCCCGTCTCCCGCCGAACCGCTCCTCCGGCATCGTCGCAGCCCTCGTCCCGCGGCATCGGCGTCGTCGGCCTCGTCACCGCGACGGCTGCCGCGGTGGCCGTCACGGCCCTCGTGGTGGCGAACGGTCCGACCGCCGCCGACGGCGCCCGGCCGGCCTCCGCGGCCGCCGCCCGCCCGACGGCACCTGCGTCCGGCGCACTGCCGCTCGACGGATCCGGCACCCCCGACGTCGCCGCGAACCCGAGGTCCGGCTCGCCGCTCGAGGCCGCCCGGGCCCGCACGGTCGCCGTGCCGCAGGACGCCTCAGGCTGGGCCACGCTGGCCCTGACCGCGCTGGAGGCAGGGCGGGCCGGTGCCGACCCGGCGCTCTACGCCGAGGCCGGCCGCGCCGCCGACCGATCGCTCGCCGTCCAGCCCGAGGACAACGACCTCGCCCTCGCCGCCCGCGCCGCGCTCGCGAACGCGCAGCACGAGTTCGCGGCCGCCCGGGACCACGCCACGCGCGCCCTCGCGGTCAACCCGCGCTCGCCCGTGGCGCTCGCGGCGCTCACCGACGCCCTCACCGAGCTCGGCCGGACCGACGAGGGCCTCGACGCCGCGCGCCGGCTCGACGCAGCCCGACCGGGCGTCGCCTCGTTCACCCGGCTGTCGTACCAGGCCGAGCTGCGGGGCCGGACCGGCGAGGCCCGCGACCTCATGGTCCGCGCTGCCCAGGCCGCTGCCTCCCCCGAGCAGGTCGCCTTCGCCAGGGCCCACGAGGGTCTGCTCGCACTGTCGGCCGGCGACGTCGCCGGCGCCCGGGAGGCATTGCGCGCCGGGCTGTCCGCCGCCCCCGGGGACGTGGCGCTGGCCCACCTCGACGCCCGGATCGCCGTCGCGGCCGACGACACCGACCGCGCCGTCCGGCTGTACGCCGCGCTCCTCGGCCGGCGCGCCGACCCGGCGTTCGCCACCGAGCAGGCCGAGGTGCTCACCGCCACCGGCGATGCGCGGGGCGCACGGACCGCGCTGGACGTCGCCCGCGCGAGCTACGCGCTGCAGGCCTCCGCAGGGGTCCGGCCGGAGGGCGCGCAGGTGCTCTTCGAAGCCGACCACGGCGATCCGGACGTGGCCGTCCGGCTCGCGCGCGAGGTCTACCGGCGGTCCCCGACGAGCGGGCACGCCGACGCGCTCGCCTGGGCGCTGCACCGGGCCGGCAGCGACCCCGAGGCGCTCACGCACGCGGACCGTGCGCTCGCGCTCGGCGCCCGGCCGGCCGGGTACCTCTACCATCGCGGCGCGATCCGGGCCGCCCTCGGCGACCGGTCGGGCGCCGTCGCCGACCTGCGCGCGGCGCTGGAGCGTCGACCGCACTTCTCACCCGTTGATGCGCCGGCCGCTCGCCGCCTGCTCGGCACAATGGGGGTGTCGTCGTGAGCCGGCACGCGCTCCCGCGCGACGACGTCCGCGCAGCGGCCGACGAGCCGGCCGCTCGTCGGGCCGCCC
>DAIOGQ010000125.1:0-10541 GCA_036745175.1 Kineosporiaceae bacterium | reverse complement strand
GTCCTCGACCGGACCTACCAGCTCAACGTCGGCGGCAACATGGACTTCAAGAACATGCTCGAGCGCGACCGGCTCGAGTCCAAGAAGATCTCGAAGACCCAGGCCGTCACGAGCAACCTCGACCACGACCTCGGCGCGAAGAACGTCCACATCGGCCCCTCGGACTACGTGCAGTGGCTCGACGACCGCAAGTGGGCGTACGTCCGGCTCGAGGGTCGCGCGTTCGGTGACGTCCCGCTGAACCTCGAGTACAAGCTCGAGGTGTGGGACTCCCCGAACTCGGCGGGCGTCATCATCGACGCACTGCGCGCCGCGAAGATCGCCAAGGACCGGGGGGTCGGCGGTCCGGTGTTCTCGGCGGCGGCCTACTTCATGAAGTCCCCGCCGGTCCAGGTCGAGGACCGGCAGGCGCGGGAGAACCTCGAGGCGTTCATCCGCGGCGAGGCCTGAGCACCGCCGGCCGCGAGCACCGCCAGCACCGGGGACCACCCACCCCGGCGCGCCTTACCCTGGCGCCGTGACCTCGCGCGGCACCTTCGTCAACGATCTGCGGATCGTGCTGCGGGGCCGGGACTTCCGGCGGCTCTTCGCGACCCGCCTGGTGTCCCAGGCAGCGGACGGCGCGTTCCAGGCCGGGCTCGCGAGCCTGTTCTTCTTCTCGCCTCAGCGCGCGACCGACGCCACCGGGGTGGCGGCCGCGTTCGCGGTCGCGATCCTGCCGTACACGATCGTCGGACCCTTCGCGGGCGTGCTGCTCGACCGCTGGCGCCGGCGGCAGGTGCTCGTCGTCGCGAACCTCGTCCGCTCGGCCCTCGTCGTCGGGGTCGCGGCGCTCGTCGCGGGCGGTGTCGTCGGGGTGCCCCTCTACGCCGCGGTCCTCGTCTGCCTGTCGGTCAACCGGTTCATCCTCGCCGGGCTCGGCGCGAGCCTGCCGCACGTCGTCCCGGACGACGAGCTCGTCATGGCGAACGCCGTCTCGCCGACGAGCGGCACCATCGCCGCGCTCGTCGGCGGCGGCATCGGGGTCGGCATCCGCACGGTGGCGGGCGGCGGCAACACGACGGACGCCGGGATCCTCCTCCTCGCGGCCGCCGGCTTCGCCGCGGCGTCCGGCTGCGCGCGGCTCATGCACCGCGACCTGCTCGGCCCGGACGGCGAGCGCCGGCTGCCGTGGCACGACGTCGCGCAGGCGCTCGTCGGCGTCGCGCGCGGGCTCGTCGCCGCGATCGGCCACCTGCGGGCGCACCGGCAGGCCGCCCTGGCGCTCGGTGCGATCGGCGGTCACCGGTTCGCCTACGGCGTCTCGACGGTCTCGACCATCCTGCTGTGCCGCAACTACTTCAACGACCCGGCCGACACCGACGCCGGTGCCGTGCTGCTCGGCCTCGTGTTCGCCGTCTCGGGGGCCGGCTTCCTCGTGGCCGCCCTCGTCACGCCGGTCGCGGCGCGGCGGATGCGCACCCAGGCGTGGATCGTCGTGTGCTTCGTGGTCGCGGCCCTCACCGAGGCGACGTTCCTCATCGTGCTCACGGTGCCCACCGCGCTCATCGGCGCGTTCTTCCTCGGGATCGCCGCGCAGGGTTCGAAGATCTGCGTCGACGCGATCGTCCAGGGCGGCGTCGACGACGCCTTCCGCGGCCGGATCATGTCGTTCTACGACGTCGTCTTCAACGTCGCGTTCGTCGGCGCGGCGGCGCTGTGCGCCCTCCTGCTGCCCGCCGACGGGTACTCGGCGGCGGTCTACGCCGCCATCGCCGCGATCTACGCACTGACGGCGTTCGTCTACGCCCGGCTCACCTCGGGCGGCCGCCGGACCGCGACCCGGGCGTGAGGTCCGCCTCGGCCGAAGATCACCGTCACCCGGCCCGGCGGTGGGTACTTGTCCACCAAGGGGCCGGAAGGCGGTGATCTTGGCCACCTGGTGGCCCGGCGGTCACGGGCGCGGCTGCTGGGACCGCCACCAGTCGAGCAGCTCCGCGCGCGCCTCGTCGGGGCCGAGCGGACCGCGGTCGAGCCGCAGCTCCCGCAGGAACGACCAGGCCCGGCCGACGTCCCGACCGGGGCCGATCCCGAGGACCTCCATGATCGCGTTGCCGTCGAGGTCGGGGCGGACGGCGTCGAGCTCCTCCTGGGCGCGCAGTGCCTCGATCCGGGCCTCGAGGTCGTCGTAGGCGGCGGCGAGCCGGGCGGCCTTGCGGCGGTTGCGGGTCGTGCAGTCCGAGCGGGTCAGCTTGTGGAGCCGGTCGAGGAGCGGACCCGCGTCGTTGACGTAGCGACGCACCGCCGAGTCGGTCCACGCACCCTCGCCGTACCCGTGGAACCGCAGGTGCAGCTCCACGAGCCGGGCCACCTGCAAGGTCGTCTCCTTGTCGAACCGCAGCGACCGCATCCGCTTCGCGGTGAGCTTGGCGCCGACGACCTCGTGGTGGTGGAACGACACCCCGCCGCCGGGCTCGAACCGGCGCGTGGCCGGCTTGCCGATGTCGTGCAGGAGCGCGGCGAGCCGCAGCACGAGGTCCGGGCCCGGGACCGGGCCGTCCGGACCGTCCTCGAGCGCGATCACCTGGTCCAGCACGGTGAGGCTGTGCTCGTAGACGTCCTTGTGCCGGTGGTGCTCGTCGACCTCGAGCGCGAGCGCCGGCAGCTCCGGGACGACGTGCGCGGCGAGGCCGGTCGCGACGAGGAGCTCGAGCCCCCGCCGCGGGTCCGCCGCGAGCACGAGCTTCTCCAGCTCGACCCGCGAGCGCTCGACGGCGACGATCGCGATCCGGTCCGCCATGTCGCGCATCGCGGACACCGCGGCCGGGTCGACCCGGAACCCGAGCTGGGCGGCGAACCGGGCCGCTCGGAACATCCGCAACGGGTCGTCGCCGAAGGACTGCTGCGGCGTCCCCGGCGTCCGCAGCCGGCGGGCGACGAGGTCGGCGAGCCCGCCGTGCGGGTCGACGAAGGTCATCGCGGGCAGCTCGACGGCCATCGCGTTCACGGTGAAGTCCCGGCGGCTCAGGTCGCCCTCGAGACTGTCGCCGAAGACGACCTGCGGCTTGCGCGAGGTCGGGTCGTACGCCTCGGACCGGTACGTCGTCACCTCGACGTCGACCTCGCCGCGGCGGGCGCCGATCGTGCCGAACGCCTTGCCGATGTCCCAGTGCGCCTCGCCCCAGCGGGCGAGGATCCGCGTCGTGACGTCCGGGTGGGCATCGGTCGTGAAGTCGAGGTCGGGAGAGGTCCGGCCCAGGACGGCGTCCCGCACCGGCCCGCCGACGAGCGCGAGCCGGTGCCCGGCCGCGGTGAAGAGGGCGCCGAGCTCGGCGACGGCAGGGTCGAGGCGCAGGAGGGCGGCCGCCAGCCGGCGGCGGGCCTCGGGCAGCGACTCGGGAGCCCGGGGGGGCTGCGGGGGCGGCTGCCGGTCCGACTGCGGAGGCGGCGGATCGGGGAGCGTCGACACGGGCTCCAAGCCTGCCAGATCTCGCGACCTGCCCTGGTCAGGGCGGCAGGCGGGGGCGTCGGAGCAATTACAGTGACGCCATGTCCCGTCCGTCCCGGCCGTCGCGCGACCCGCGACGGTCGATGCCCACGGTCGAGGAGATCTCCGCGGGCGGCCTCGTCGTCGACCTGGGCCGGCCACGGCCGGCCGCGGCGGTCATCGCCAGGGTGAACCGGGCGGGCCGGGTCGAGTGGTGCCTGCCCAAGGGCCACCTCGAGGACGGCGAGACGGCCGAGCAGGCCGCGGTCCGCGAGATCGCGGAGGAGACCGGCATCACCGGCCGGGTCATCGGGTCCCTCGGGACCATCGACTTCTGGTTCTCGGCCAAGGGCCGGCGGATCCACAAGCGCGTCCACCACTACCTCCTCGAGGCGACCGGCGGCACGCTCACCGTAGACGGCGACCCCGACCGGGAGGCGGTCGACGTCGCGTGGGTCCCGCTCGACGACCTCGCGCGGGTGCTCGAGTTCCCGAACGAGCGCAAGATCGCGCGCGCTGCGACGGCACGGCTCGCGGACACCGCGTGACCGCGGCCGCCGGCGGGCTGCGAACGGCTGCCCGGGCCGGGCTGCGGCTCGCGGCGGCGCTCGCGGCCGCACTGGTGATCCCGGTCATGCCTGTGACCGCCCTCCCCGCGGCGGCGGCCGCCGTCGACGCGTCCCCCGTGCAGATCGAGCTCACCGGGCTCACCCCGACCACACTGACCCCGGGGGCGACGTTCACGGTCACCGGGACCATCCGCAACGTCGGCAGCAAGCCCCTCGGGGCGCTCCACGTCGACGTCCTCATGCGCCCGGAGCGGTTCTCGACCCGGGCGGCGGTCGACGCCTGGGCCGGCGAGCCGGCCGACGAGCGCGGCGGCCAGCGGGTCATGACGGTCGCGCTCCGCGGCCGGCTCGCGGCCGGCGCCCGGACGACGTTCCGTCTGCAGCGGTCGGTCGACGCGTTCGGGCTGCCCGCGGGCTCGGCCTCCTTCGGACCGCGCGGCGTCACCGCCGAGGTCTTCGGCACCGACGACCTGCCCGCCGCAGGCACCGCCGCCCGGGACGCGCGGCTGCCCGTCCGCAGGCTCGGGCTGCGCCGGACGTTCGCCGTCTGGAGCCCTGACCAGGCGCCGCCGACGACCCGGGTCGGGATCGTCGTCCCGCTCGTCGCGACGCAGGCCTCCCCCGACGCCTCCGCTCCCGACGACGAGACCCTCGCCGAGCTGTCCCCGACCGGTCGACTGGGCCGGCTCACCCGCGTGGCGGCGACGACGCCGGGTATCTCGTGGGCCGTCGACCCGGCGCTGCTGCTCGCCGCCGTCCGCGCGAACGAGCCCGAGCCCGCCGGACCGACGGTCTTCCCCGGCCCGACGCCGTCCGACGCCGCAGGCACGACGCCGACCCCGACCCTCGGGACGCCCGTCGAGACCGGCCCGGCCGACGGCGGGACGGCCGGAGCCGGTGGGACGCCGGACGGCGCGGGCGCGCAGGAGTGGCTGACGACGGTCCGCGGAGCGCTGTCGACGCAGGACGTCTGGGCGCTCCCCTTCGGCGACCCCGACCTCGCCGCCCTCGGGCACGGCCAGCAGGTCGACCTGCTCCGCGCGGCCCGCACCGCTGCCGACGACGCCACCCGGCGGGCCCTGGGCCGGACGCTCCCCTCGACGCTCGGCTGGCCGGTGGACGGCCTCGCCGACCGGCCCGCCGCCGACCTCGCGGCCCGGGCCGGGATCACCGACCTCGTGCTCGCCGGCGCCGCGCAGCCGTCGAACGGCGCCGACGGTGCCACCCCGTCCGCGCGCAGCGGCGTGACCGTCGCCGGTGGGACCGTCGGCGGAATCGTCGCGGACGACGGGCTGTCCGAGAGCTTCGGCCGGTCCGGCCGCACGCAGGGCCTGCTCGCGCAGCAGCACCTCGTCGCCGACCTCGCCGCCGTAGCGCGCGAGGACCTCGAGGGCACCGGCCGCAGCGTCGTGCTCGCCGCGCCGCGGGACTGGCGGGTCGACGCCGCCGACCTCGCGCGGGTGCTCGCGACGCTCCGGACCACCCCCTGGCTCGCGATCACCCCGGTGAGCACGCTGCGCACGGAGCCGGCGACCAGGACGAGCGCCCGGGCCCTCACCTACCCCGCGGCCGCCCGGGCCGCCGAGCTCCGCCAGGCGCCGATCCGGACCATCGCGAGCGCCCGCCGCCGGCTCGCCGGGTTCGCGCCCGCCCTCAAGGACCCGGACCCGGTCGTCGTCCCCCTGCAGCGCGAGTCGCTCTCGCTCGTCGGGACCGCCTGGCGGCCGGCGCGCACCCGGATGCGGGCCCGGTCGACAGCCTTCTCCCGGTCGGTCGAGCAGCTCTACGACGGCGTGGGCGTGCCCGACGGCAGCTCGAAGCTCTTCGCCGCCCGCACGGGCAACCTGCCGGTGACCGTAGAGAACCGGCTCGGCGTGCCGGTCGACGTCGTCGTCGCGCTGCGCCCGCGGTCCGGGCGGCTCGTCGTCGAGCGGCCGGTCACGGTGACCGTCCCGGCGCTCGGCCGGACCGCGGCGCTCGTCCCGGTGCGGGCCATCGCCGACGGCGACGTCAAGATCGAGGTCTCGCTGCTCACCCCGGACCGGGTCCGGATCGCCGAGTCGACGCCGCTGACGGTGCGCGTGCGAAGCGACTGGGAGAGCAGGGGGATCGCCGTCGTCGGAGGCGCCCTCGTCCTGCTGCTCCTCGTCGGACTCGTCCGCGGCGTCCGGCGCGGGCGCCGGCCGTCGGTGCCGCTGGACTCGGTGCCCGACCCGGACGACGTCGGGCGCGTGCTCGTGCCCGACGACCCAGCGGTCGAGGACGGGCGGCGGGGGCCGGACACCCAGCCGCTGGACCTGCTGGCCCCCGACGACGACCCCCACGACCCCGACGACCGCCCCGACCACGCCGACCGGACGGCGATCGACGGACTCCCCGCCGTCGACGACCGGCCCGAGCACCGGCAGGGCACGCGATGAGCGGTCCGGGGGCTCGCGGGCGCGGTCGGCACGTCGCCGACCGGCAGGCGAGGGAGTCGGACTGGGGCGCACCGCTGCCGCCGAGTGCGCCCGGCGCCGTCCCGGTCATGCAGCCGCCCGAGACGATGCCGACCGGCATCGACCTGTCCGAGCTGCCCCGGGCGGCCTACGCCGAGAGCCGGTCCACAGGGGTCGCCGGCGCGGCGAAGGTCTACCCGAGCCGACGCTCGATGCGGGAGGCGGAGGGCCGTACCACGGTGGCCGACCGGCCGGGCGGTCCGGACGACGGCAGCTCCGCGGACAACCCGTTCACCGGCTCCCTGGCCACCCCCCGCGGGCGCACCGACGCCGCGTCGCAGGGCAGCACGGCCTCGCTCATGCGCAGCAGCGCGCTGATGGCGGCGGGCACGCTCGTGTCCAGGATCCTCGGCATGGCCCGGGCCGTCGTCATAACGTGGGTCATCGGCCTGGCACTGTCGGCGGACGCGTTCTCGGTCGCGAACACCCTGCCGAACAACCTCTACATCCTCATCGCCGGTGGCGCGCTGAACGCGGTGCTCGTGCCGCAGATCAGCCGCTCCATGCACCGCGGCGAGGAGGGCCGGGTCTACGTCGACCGGCTGCTGTCGATGTCGGTGCTCCTGCTCGGCGTCGCGGCGGTCGTCGTCACGGCGGCGGCTCCGCTGCTCGTGTCCCTGATGGCCGACAGGTTCACGCCGCAGCAGTACACGCTTGCCGTCGGGCTCGCGTACTGGTGCCTGCCGCAGGTCTTCTTCTACGGGCTGTACACGCTGCTCGGCCAGGTGCTCAACGCGCGCGGGTCGTTCGGGCCGTACATGTGGGCGCCCGTGCTGAACAACGTCGTCGCCATCCTCGGGCTGCTCTGCTTCGTCGCCGTCGCGGGTGCCCGGCCGGACAACCGCCCGCTCGACGCCTGGTCGCCGGGGCTCGTCGCCCTGTTCGCGGGAACGGCGACCCTCGGCGTCGCGGCCCAGGCTCTCGTGCTCGTGCCGGTGCTGCGCCGCAACGGGTTCCGGTTCCGGTTCCGGTGGGGTCTGCGCGGCGTCGGGCTGGGGACGGCGAGCCAGGTCGCCGGCTGGACCTTCGCGGCCGTCCTCGTCGCCCAGGGCGGCTACGTCGTCGCGTCCCGCGTCGTCAGCGGTGGTGGCGTCGACTCCGCGCTCGCCGGCGGTGAGGGCGCGGGCAGCATGGTCTACGGCAACGCCTACCTGTTCTTCGTGCTGCCGCACTCGCTGGTCGCGGTCTCGATCGTCACAGCCGTCTTCACCCGGATGTCCCGCGCGGCGGGCGAGAACCGCACGGACGACGTCCGTTCCGACCTCTCGCTCGGGCTGCGGACCGTCGGCGTCGCGACCGTGCTCGCCACCGCGGGGTTCCTCGTGCTCGCCCGGGACCTCGCGTACGTCATGTTCTTCGGCAACGGCCGCGAGCAGACGCAGATCATCGGCTGGGTCGCGACCGTGATGTCGGTCGCGCTCGTCGCATACTCCGCGCAGTACCTGGCGCAGCGGGTCTTCTACGCCTTCGAGGACGCCCGCACCCCGTTCGCCGTCCAGGTCGTCGCGACGCTCGTCTGGGTCGTCGGGCTCGTCGTCGTCCGGGCGTCGCTGGACGGGCGCGCGATCGTCGTCGGGGCCGGCGCAGCGCTCGCGGTGTCGCTCGTCGTCGGCGCGACGCTCGCGCTCGTCCTCGTCCGTGGCCGGCTGGGCGGGATGGACGGCGGGCGGGTGCTCCGCACGCACGTGCGCCTTGCTGTCGGCGCGGTCCTGGCGGCGGTCGCCGGCTGGTCGGTCCGGGTCGCGGTGTACGCGTGGCTCGGTGACGGTCGGCAGGCGGCGCTCGCAGCGCTCCTCGCGGCGGCGACCGTCATGGTCGGGATCTACGTCGCGGTGCTCAAGGTGCTCCAGGTGCGTGAGCTCGACGACCTGCTCTCGCCGCTCGTCGGCCGGTTCCGGCGCTGACCCGTCCGGGTGGTCCGACGGGGGGTCCCCTCAACCGGCCGGGGCATCAGGCCGACACCCAGCGCATGGGGCGGGGACTCGACCACGGCGGCATCGTCGTCAACTGGCTGCTGCGGCTCAGCCTCGTGCTGGGCGCCGCCGGGCTCGTCGTGTTCGACGCGGTCTCGGTCGGCGTGACCCGGATCGCGACCGCGGACGACGCTGCCGCGGCAGCCGCGGCAGCGAGCGTCGCGTGGAGCGAGACCCACCGACCCGAGCGCGCCTACGCCGCGGCCGTCGAGCGCGCCCGTGCGCACGACCGCACGGCGGACGTCCCGCGGGACACGTTCCGGATCGCCCCGGACGGCGCGGTGCACCTCGTCGTCGTCCGCCGGGCGCGCACGATCGTCGTCGCGCAGGTCACCGCGCTGCAGGGCTGGGCGCTCGTCGAGGCGGACGGCGCGGCGACCCCGACGTCCTGACCGCCGCGCGGAGGGTGTTCCCCGGCGCTTTGCTCTGCCCTCACATCCGAGGGCACGTGGCCCCGTGAGCCGGTGAGCCGGCAAGCCCGTGATTCCCGGGCAGGCCGATGCGCCGGGGACATCAGCCTCGAGGAATCGAGGACACCCGCGTCGAGGACCCAATGTGGTGGATCGCGCGGCACGTCGCCGTCGGATCCCACACGCTCGGCGGCTGACGGCGGCGACGGTCCCTCTGCCCCCAGAAGTGAGGGCAGAGCAGCGGACCCGGGAGCCCCGCGGTTACTAGCGAGTCCTACCCATCTGCTGGGTTGGACTCGCTAGTAACCGCAGGGAGGGGGTGGCGGCGCGGGATGACGGAACGTCACCGGGGCCTGCCGTAGGACTCGACAGTGCCACCGACCTGCTGCTCGGCCTAGCATGGGGGCCGCCGCGTTCTTCGGATGGGCACGCGGCGTCAGCCGGGAGGGAGTACGGGCTGGACGGCGTCGGGCAAGGATTCGTCCTCGCAGGACGGTACCGACTCGAGGAGCGGCTCCAGGCCGACCCCCGCGGGTCCCAGTGGCGTGCCGTCGACCAGACCCTCGAGCGGCAGGTCGTCGTCCGCGCGCTCGACGCCTCGAACCCGCAGGCCGACGACATCGTCGACGCCGCCCGGCGGGCCGCCCTCGCCGAGGACCCCCGGCTCGTCCGGATCCTCGACGTCGGCTCGCCGTCCACCCCGGTCGGCCACGTCACCTACATCGTCAGCGAGCACGTCAACGGGCGGGCGCTGGCCGACGTCGTCGCTGCTGCTCCGCTGCCGGCCGAGACCGCCCGCCGCCTCGTCGGCGAAGCGGCGCAGGCGCTCGCCCGGGCGGGCAGCCGCGGTCTGCACCACCTGCGACTGGACCCCGACAGCGTCTGGATCACCTCCGACGGATCGGTGAAGCTGTCCGGGACGGCGATCGAGGCCTCCGTGGCGGGCGTGGAGCCCGAGACGTCGCAGGCCGCCGAGCGGGTGGACTCCGTCGGTCTCGTGTCGATCCTCTACGCCGCGATCACGGGCCGCTGGCCGGGGACCGGGTCGTCCCGACTCGGGGTGGCCCCGCTCGTCAACGGGCGCCCGGTCGGGCCGGGCGACCTCGTCGCCGGGATCCCCAACGACCTCGACACCCTGTGCACCGTGACCCTCGGGCCGCACGACGACGGTCCGCGCTCGCCCGCCGAGCTCGCCGAGCAGCTCGCACCGTGGGCCCGCAGCGCCCAGCTCACCGACCCGCGGGGCCTGACCCTCACCGGGCCGAACCGGCCCGCACCTCGACCCGCTCAGCGCAGCACGCAGCAGTCCAGCCGGCCCGCCCTGCGGCCGGGGGCGCGGCAGGCGGAGTCGGCGAGGTCCGGGGGTCTGCCGGCCTCGCCGCGGCACCCACGCCGTCCGGACGCACCGCCGGTCCGCCCGGCGGCCGCCGCGACGTCGGCCTCGGCGCCCGCCGCCGTCGTCACCCCGCCCACCGGCCGGGCCCCGGCGACCCCCACCTCGCCGGCCGTTCCCGCGAACCCGGCCGCGGCGGCGCCCGCCTCCCCTCGGCCGGCCCCGCTGGCGCCCCAGCCCGCATCACCCGCTCCCGCATCACCCGCTCCCGCATCACCCGCTCCCGCATCAC
>DAIOGQ010000124.1:0-10570 GCA_036745175.1 Kineosporiaceae bacterium | reverse complement strand
TGCGCTACGTGCTCGAGGGGTCCGACGCGATCCTCGCCAAGGCGAACCAGGCCCTCGCGACACTCGAGCGCTACAAGGCCCGCCTCGACGAGGTGACCGGGACGCTGTCGGCGCTCGAGATCGAGGACCTCGTGACCGTCCGCGACGTGTCCATCGTCGTGCAGCGACTCGAGATGGTCCGCCGGATCTCCCTGGAGATCGCGCACTACGTCGTCGAGCTCGGCACCGACGGCCGGCTCCTGTCGCTCCAGCTCGACGAGCTGATCGGCGGTGTGAGCCCGGACCGCGAGCTCGTCATCCGCGACTACATCGACGCCGCCCGCAGCGAGCGCACGGTCTTCGAGCTCCTCGACGACGTCGCGATGATCCCGGCGACCGACCTCGTCGACCTTGCGCTCGTCGCCAAGGTGCTCGGCTTCGCCGCCGTCGGTGACGCGCTCGACGCGGCGGTGAGCCCCAAGGGCTACCGGCTCCTCAACAAGGTGCCGCGCCTGCCCGGCGCGATCATGGAACGGCTCGTCGACCACTTCGGCGACCTGCAGAAGCTCCTCGCGGCCAACCTCGACGACCTCATGACCGTCGAGGGCGTCGGCGAGCAGCGGGCCCGCGCCGTCCGCGAAGGCCTGTCGCGCCTCGCCGAGTCGAGCATCCTCGAGCGCTACGTCTGAGCTTGATCAGGCCGGGCCCGCGTCGCCGGACGCGCGCGGCCGTGACGACGCCTCGCCGACGGACCGCCGCCGACACACCCCGTGGCGGCCGGGATCTCCCGTCGTCGCGCCACGGGCAGCCGCGTGCGACGATCGGTCGCGATGCCCGCGCACCCGCTCCACGAGCCCGTTCTCGCCTGGTACGCCGACCATGCGCGGGACCTGCCGTGGCGCCGTCCGGACTGCACGCCGTGGGGCGTGTTCGTCAGCGAGGTCATGGCGCAGCAGACGCCGATCGCCCGGGTGCTGCCGGCCTGGCTCGCCTGGACGCAGCGGTGGCCGACGCCGGCGGACCTCGCCGCCGACGCCCCCGGCGAGGCGATCCGGATGTGGGACCGGCTCGGCTACCCGCGGCGGGCACTGAGGCTGCACGAGGCCGCGCGGGAGATGGTCGCCCGGCACGGCGGTGACGTCCCGGACGACGAGGAGGCGCTGCGTGCGCTGCCCGGCGTCGGCGGGTACACCGCCGCCGCGGTCGCCGCGTTCGCCTACGGCCGGCGCACGTGCGTCGTCGACACGAACGTCCGTCGCGTGCTCGCCCGGACCGTCACCGGCGTCGAGTACCCGGCCCCCGCGCTGACGGCGGCCGAGTACGCGCTCGCCGCCGCGGTCGTGCCGGACGACGCGTCGACCGCCGCGACGTGGGCGGTCGCGAGCATGGAGCTCGGCGCGCTCGTCTGCACGGCGCGCTCGCCCCGCTGCGGGGACTGCCCCGTCCTCGACCGGTGCCTCTGGCAGGCCACGGGCGCACCGGCCCACGCCGGACCGCCGCGCCGCGGCCAGACCTACGCCGGCACCGACCGGTACGTCCGCGGGCTCCTGCTCGCGGCGCTGCGCGCGGCGGCCGTGCCGGTCGAGCACGACGCGCTCGCCCGGCACGTGCCGCAGGACGCGCTGCGCGACCCGCTCCAGCGCGAGCGCTGCCTCGACAGCCTCGTCGCCGACGGCCTCGTGGAGCCGTTGGGCGGCGCGCTGTTCCGACTCCCGGGTGGCGCACGGGGCGCTGTCCGCGCGGCGCCACCGACATGACTGGCCCGCGACTCTCGGGCAGTGGGTGCCCTATTGTGGTGTTTTGTCGTGATAGTGGTCTAGATCCGTTGTGGGCTCCGTCACCTGCACGCTGGACGAACGCCTGATTTTCCGTCGTTCCGTCCATCCGTCGTTCAGCGGCCGTCTACGTTTCAGGCGATGGGTCGGTCGGTCGGGGCGGAGGGTATCTGATGAAGGTCTGTGTCACCGGAGCGGCCGGTTTCGTCGGGTCCCACCTCAGCGAGTCGCTCGTCCGCGACGGGCACGAGGTCGTCGGCGTCGACAGCTTCGTCCCCTACTACGACCGGGCCATCAAGGAGCGCAACCTCGCCCAGTCGCTGCGCACCTCGCCGGCCTTCCGCCTCGCCGAGGTCGACCTGCGCGACGGCGACCTCGACGAGATCCTCGACGGCGCCGACGGCGTCGTGCACTGCGCCGCGATGCCGGGCCTGGCCAAGAGCTGGAGCGACTTCGCGCTGTACCAGGACTGCAACCTCCTGGGCACCCAGCGCCTCCTCGAAGCCGCCCGCCGGGCATCGGTCGAGCGCTTCGTGCACATCTCGACGTCGTCCGTGTACGGCCTCGAGGCGACCGGCGACGAGACGACGCCGCTCACGCCGAACTCCCCCTACGGCGTCACCAAGCTCGCCGCCGAGCAGCTAGCGCTCGCCTTCCACCGCACGTACGACCTGCCGGTCACGGTGCTGCGGCTGTTCTCGGTCTACGGCCCCCGGCAGCGACCCGACATGGCCTATAACATCTTCGTCGACGCCGTGACGAGCGGCCGGCCGGTCGTCGTCCACGGCGACGGCCTGCAGAGCCGGTCGAACACCTACATCGACGACGCCGTGACCGCGATCACGGCCGGCCTCGAACGCTGCCCGGCCGGCGAGGTGTTCAACATCGGCGGCGGCAAGCTGCTCACCGTGCTCGAGGCGTTGGCCCTGATCGGCCAGCACGCCGGGGTCGCCCCCGTCCTCACGTGGGCGCCCGCGCGACCCGGGGACCAGCGGGCGACGTCCGCGGTCATCGACAAGGCGCGCGCCGTTCTCGGCTACTCGCCCACGGTCGACCCGACCGACGGGCTCAAGCGCCAGGTCGAGTGGCAGCTCGACGAGCGCTCGGCGGCGACGCCCCTGCTCGCCGGCTGACCGCCGGACGGGGCGTCGCCCCGCACGCCTGCCGGACGTGGTCCGGCGGGCGATGCCGTTCCCGGCCGGGGCGGGTTGCACCCGGTCTATGATCCCGTGACCGTGCGTGTCGTCGCGGTGCTGGTGGGAGCGGGCTACCGCCGCTACGCGAGCTACCGGGCCGCGGCCCTCGGCGGGGCACTGACGAACTCCGTCTTCGGCCTCCTGCGGGCGAGCATCGTGGCCGCCGCGGTGACCTCGGCCGGCGGCACGATCGCCGGCTACGACGCCGCCGCCGTCGTGACGTACGCCTGGGTGACGCAGGCGGTCATCGCGCCCGTGCACGTCTTCTCGTGGACCGACGTCGCGCAGCGGGTCCGGACCGGCGACATCGCCGTCGACCTCGCCCGGCCTGTCGACCTCCAGCTCCAGTTCGGCGCGACCGACCTCGGCCGCGCACTCGCGACCCTGCTGCCCCGCGCACTTCCGCCACTGGTCGTCGGCGCGCTCACCTTCGGGCTCGTGCTGCCCCGGCAGCCGCTCGTCTGGGTCGCGGCGCTCGTCTGCACACTCCTCGCCGTGGGGGTCTCGTTCGCCTGTCGCTTCCTGCTCAACCTGCTGAGCTTCTGGCTGCTGGACCTGCGGGGCCCGGTGACGCTCTACGTCTCGGTGGCAGCCCTGCTGGGCGGCCTGTACGTGCCGGTCGGGTGGTTCCCGGGCTGGCTGCGCACGCTCGCGCTGGCGACGCCGTTCCCGTCGATGGTCCAGGCCCCGGCGGACGTCATCAGCGGTCGCGTGGCGGGGCTCGACCTGCTCGGCGTGCTCGCCGTCCAGGCCGGCTGGCTGGTGGTGACACTTCTCGCCGGACGCCTGGTCCTGTCCCGCGCGACCCGGAAGCTGGTGCTGCAGGGTGGCTGACCGGCCCTCGGCGCTCGCCGCCTACCGGGCGCTGGTCGGCTCCCGGGTGCGCAGCCAGCTCGCCTACCGGACCTCGTTCGGGATCGACGTCGTCTCCAGCCTCATCCTCGCGTGCGCCGAGCTCGCCGAGGTGTACGTGCTCTTCCACAACCTCGACGTCCTCGGCGGCCTGGACCTGCGGGCGGCGCTCCTCGTCTTCGGCCTGTCCCACCTCGGGTTCGCCCTCGCGAACGCCGTCGCCGGGACGCTCGACACGATGCCCGTCTACGTCCGGACCGGCACCCTCGACGTCCTGCTGCTCCGCCCGCAGCCGTTGCTGGCCCAGGTGCTGGCCGGCGACGTCATGCTCAAGCGGCTCGGCGGGGCGTCCGTCGGCCTCGTCACGCTGCTGGCCGCGCTCGGCGCGCAGGACGTCGACTGGACCCCGGCGCGGGTGGTTCTCCTCGTGACGACGCCGCTGTCGGCGGCGGTCGTCTTCGCGGCCCTCTTCGTGGCCGCCGGCGCGGTGCAGTTCTGGCTCGTCGAGGCGGCCGAGGTGACGAACTCGTTCACCTACGGCAGCGCCTACGCCTCGTCGTTCTCCTCGGCCGTGCTGCCGGCGCCGCTACGGCTCGTCTTCGCGTTCGTCGTCCCGGCGGCGTTCACGGCCTACCTGCCCACGCTCGCCCTCCTCGGTCTGCCGGGCCCGCCGTGGCTGCCGGGGTGGCTCGGCTGGTGCTCGCCGCTCGTCGCCGTCCTGGCGTGGCTGGCGGCGATGGGGCTGTGGCGGCTCGGGATCCGGCACTACACGGGAGCAGGCGGATGAACCGAACGCGTGGGACCGGACCCGTCGTCGACGTGCGCGGGCTGCGCCGTGAGTTCGTCGTGCGGACGGCGGCGGGCCGCCTGCGTCGGCAGCGCCGGGTCGTGCGCGCCGTCGACGACGTGACGTTCGCGCTGCGCCGGGGCGAGACCGTCGGCTACATCGGGGCGAACGGGGCCGGCAAGTCGACGACGATCAAGATGCTCACGGGGATCCTCACCCCGACCGCCGGCGAGGTCCGCACGTGCGGGCTGCACCCGGTGCAGCAGCGGCGCACCCTCGCCCGGCACATCGGGGTCGTCTTCGGGCAGCGCTCCCAGCTCTGGTGGGACCTGCCGCTGCGCGACTCGTTGCGGATCCTCGCCGCGCTCCACCGGCTGCCCCCGGCGCAGGCCCGTGAGCGCGAGGCCGAGCTCGTCGACCGGCTGGAGCTCGGCGCGTTCCTCGACCAGCCGGTGCGTCAGCTCTCGCTCGGACAGCGGATGCGCGGCGAGGTCGCCGCCGCGCTGCTCCACTCGCCGGACCTCATCGTGCTCGACGAGCCGACGGTGGGCCTGGACGTGCTGAGCAAGGAACGGCTGCGGGTGTTCCTGCGCGAGGAGCACGCGGCGCACGGCCGGACCCTGCTGCTCACGACACACGACATGGACGACGTCGAGCGGCTGTGCGAGCGGCTCCTCGTCGTCGACCGCGGTCGGCTCGTCTACGACGGCGACATCGCCGGCCTGGTCGCCCGGGTCGGCGCCCGCCGGGTGCTCGTCGTCGACCTCGCCGAGCCCTCGGGACCGCTCGAGGCCGTCGTCGCCGCGGTCCCCGGCAGCACGCTCCTCGGCGTCGAGGCGGGCGGCCTGCGGCAGCGGATCGCGTTCTCCCCCGCGGCCGTCACCGCCGCGGACCTGCTGGCGGCCGTGACCCGCGTCGCCCCGGTGCGGGACCTGTCGATCGAGGAGCCCGACATCGAGGACGTCGTCCGGCGGCTCTACGAGTCGACCGGCCGCTGACCCGCCCCACCCCCACCCTCGAACTCCCCCACCCCCGAACTCCCCCACCCCCAGACTCCCCCACCCCCAATCCTCCGCTTACTAGCGAGTACTACCCAGCTGCTGGGTCTGACTCGCTAGTAACCGCGGGGGCGTGGGGGTGGGGGGTGGCGTCAGTCGAGGACGCGGAGCATGCGGGTGTTGCCGAGGGTGTTCGGCTTGACCCGTGCGAGGTCGAGGAACTCCGCGACGCCTTCGTCCATCGATCGGAGCAGCTCGGTGTAGACCTCGGGCTGGACCGGCGTGCCGTCGATGGCGTGGAACCCGTTGCGGGAGAAGAAGTCCACCTCGAACGTCAGGCAGAACAGCCGGTTCACGCCGACCTCACGGGCCTGCCGGACCAGGGCGTCGAGGAGTGCGTGGCCGATGCCCCGGCCGCGGAACTCGGGGTGGGCGGCCAAGGTCCGGACCTCGGCGAGGTCCTCCCAGAGCACGTGGAGTGCGCCGCAGCCGACGACGCGGCCGCCCTGCGCGACGGCGACCTGGAACTCCTGGACGTCCTCGTAGAGGGTGACCCGCTCCTTGCCGAGGAGGATCCGGTCCTGCGCGTAGGCGTCGACGAGGGCGACGACGCCGGGAACGTCCACCGTCCGCGCCCGTCGGACCTCGACCAGGCCGTACGCGCTGCGGTCCAAGGTCACGTCGGTCGCGTCGGCGCTCACGACCGAATGCTGCCAGACCGCCGGACCGGGCCGGGGCCCGGCCCCGGTCGACGGCGGGTCGGTCAGCTGCCCGAGTCCGGGCGTCGCAGCTTCTTGACGTGGGAGCGACGGCGCTTGTCCTCGAGCCGGCGCAGCTGGGAGCCGCGGGTGGGCCGGGTCGGACGCCGCGCCGGTGCGGGCGGCGCGACCGCCTCCCGGACGAGCGTGACGAGCCGGGCCCGGGCTGCCTCCCGGTTGCGCAGCTGCGAGCGGAACTGGGACGCCGCGATCGTCACGACGCCTGCGACGGAGCGTGCGGCGAGCCGAGCCAGGGCCCGGTCGCGCAGATGCTCGGGCAGCGCGGGCGACGCGGCGGCGTCCCAGCTGAGCTCGACGCGCGAGTCGGTCGTGTTGACGCCCTGCCCGCCGGGCCCGGAGGACCGGGAGAACCGCCAGTGCAGCTCCTCGGCCGGGATGCGCAGCCACGGCGTCACGACGAGGTCGGCGTCCATGCCTCCAGCATGGCGCGCCCGGGCCACCCGGACCGCACTACGCGCCGGACTCCCGGCGGGGCATGGTCATCCGGCGCAGCAGCCACACCCGGTGCCCGGTGACGACGACGGCGAGCCAGGCGAGCCCGAGCGCCCACGCGACGAGGACGTCGGTGAACCAGTGGTGCCCCAGGAAGACGCGCGAGAGCCCCATGGCGACGGCGAAGACGGTGGCGCCGGCGATCACGGCCGCCCGCGCCCACACCGTCCGCAGCCGTCCGACGACGACGTAGGCGAGCACTCCCGAGACGACGACGGCGTTCAGCGAGTGCCCGCTCGGGAAGGACGCCGACGTCTCCAGCGGCGGGACGGCGAGGTCTGCCGGCGGCCGCACCCGCCCGACGACCGCCTTGCCGACGACGGTCATGAGCAGCGACCCGGCGGTCGCGACGAGCATGAGGACGACGGGCGTCCGGCGGCGCAGCAGCAGTGCGACCGCGATCGTCGCGACCGTCGCGATGATGGGCATCCCGACCGTGCCGCCGAGATCGGTGAAGACGGTGACGGCGTGGTCGAGGCCGGGGGTCCGGAGCCGGACGACCGCGTCGAGCACCGGCCGGTCGAGCCCGGCGACGCCGTCCGCCTCGCTGACCGCGTCGTAGACGGACGCCGCGAAGGCGGCCATGACGACGGCGACGGCGAGCCCGACGCCGACCGTGACGAGCAGTGCCGCCTGCTCCCCCAGGAGCGACTGGACCCGCCCGACCCGGGGCGCCACGGCCTCGACGACGGGGCCCGGGCCGCGGCGCGGCGTCCTGCTCTCCTCCATCCCCCGATCCTCGCGCACCGGCTCGTCGCCCGCGCCCGGGCACTGCTGATGCGCGGTCGCGGGTCGCGGTAGCGTCACGGTCATGACCAACCCTCTTGCCGTCGTCGTCGGCGCCGGGCCGGGGATCGGGGCCGCGACCGCCCGCCGCTTCGGTGCGCTCGGGTACGACGTCGGGCTCGTCGCGCGCGACGAGGCCACGCTCGCGACGCTCGGTGGGCAGCTCCAGGCCGCGGGTGTGACGACCGGCTGGTCCGCCACCGACGTGACGGACGCCGACGCGCTCGCGGCCGCCATCGGACGCTTCGTGGCGCACAACGGCCGGCTCGACGTCCTCGTCGTCAACCCCTCGCGCTACCGGGCCCAGCGCGCGGACGAGACGACGGCCGAGGAGCTGCTCGCCGACCTCGCCGTCGGGACGGCGCCGCTGCTCACCGCGGTCCGGGCCGGGCTGCCCGCGATGCGTGCCCAGCGCACCGGGACGGTCCTCGCCACCGGCGGGGGGTCGGCGGACCGGCCGTTCCCCGGCGCCGCGACGCTCGGCGTCCAGAAGGCGGCACTGCGTGCGCTCGTCCTCGCGCTGGCCCAGGACCTGCGCCCGGACGGCATCCATGTCGCGACCCTGACGATCCGCGGCACGGTCACGGAGGGGACACCGTTCGCGCCCGACGTCGTGGCGCAGGTGTACGCCGACCTCACCGAGCAGACGGCGTCCGCGCCGGAGAACTGGCAGACCGTCGTCGACCTCACCGCGGACGGCCCCGTCGCCGTCGCGTAGCCACTCCCGGGCCCCAAGATCGTCGCGAGGCAGCGCTTCTGCCCAATGTTGGCCGAGGAGGTTCCCCGCCGCGGTGACCTTCGGCGCTCTTCTTGACATACGCAGGCACATTCGTGAAACTGAGTTCGTTAGTGGAGGGGAGTACCCCGAGATCGGACCGTCGTCATCACGGCACCGACGCACCCCGGCGACGAGCCGGGACGGCCAGGTGCCCGGCGGTCCGGGGCTGCTGCGAGCGGCCGGGAGAGACCTCCGGTCCACGTCGCCGGAGGCTGCCATGCGTGCTCACGACGCACCGCCGAGACCCACCCGCGCCGCGCCCCCGTCGCGCCGGGCAGGGGTCGGCGGACGGCGTGTCCCGGCGACAGGGCCGCTCGGCCGGATCCCGGTACCCGTCCTGATCGGCACCGCCCTGCCCGGCAGCGTGAGGCAGGCGTCGACGCTTCCGCGCGTCGTGATCGCAGGACGACCGGGACCGGTCGGGCGGGCCGTCACCGGCAGACGTCCGATCCGCTGAACCCCCCGAGAGGAACCGACATGCCCAAGCAGCATCCGCCGTCCGCGGGCGACGTCCGGACGACGCCTCCGCCCGAGGCCCGGACGCCCGCCGAGGGTGTGGTCCTCGACCCGGCGATCGACCGTGCGAGCCTCCCGGCCCCCGCTGCCGGCTCGGCGTGGACGCCCGCGCCACTGTCCCCCGGGCTGGTCACCCTGCTGCAGGCTGCCCGGGGCTACCCGTGCGTGTCGCTGCTGCTCAGCACGCGGCCGGGCGCACGGATGACGCCGGTCGACGCCGCTCGGCTCGAGCGGCTGCGGCTGCACGCGCTCCGTCGGCTGCGCGAGGAGCGGCTCTTCGGCGCCGAGGACACCGTCGTCCACGCGCTCGACCGGCTCGTCCACGAGGCGAGCGGCGCCGCCACCGACCGGGCGCTGGCGATCTACGCGAGCGCGGCGCTCGCCCGCTCCGTCACGCTGCCGGTCGACGTCGAGGAGCGGACCGTCGTCGATCCGACCTTTGCGACCCGCGACCTGGTCCGGGCGCTGCACCGGACGCCGCGGCACGTCGTGCTCGTGCTGAGCGCGCACCGTGCGGCCCTCTTCGACGCTCAGTCGGGCCGGCTAGCCCCGGTACCCGGCCACCACTTCCCGCTCGACCTCACGGCGCCGAACATCCCCGACCTGCCGACGGCCATGCGGATCGTCGACCGGGCACTCGGTGCACATCTGCGGCTGCATCCGGCGCCCCTCGTCATCGCCGGACCGGAGCGCACCGTGGCGGCCTTCACGACCGTGTCCCGGCACACGGCCCGGCTCGCCGGGCTCCTGCACGGCGCGGTCGAACACTCGAGCCTCGAGGACCTCGCGGCACGCACCCGACCCGTCCTCGAGCGCTACCTGCTCTCGCGCCAGGACGACGCCCTCGAGCTCCTCGAACGCCGGACCGGGGCGCAGCGGGTCGCGTCAGGGATCGCCACCGCGTGGCTCGCCGCGCGGTCCGAGCGGCCCGAGATGCTCGCCGTCGAGGAGGGCTACCGGTTCGCGGCGCGACTGTCCCCCGACGGGGACGTCGTGATCCCGGCCGACGACGTCGAGGCCCCCGACGTCATCGACGACCTCGTCGACGAGCTCATCGAGACGGTCCTCGACCGCGGCGGCTGGGTGGCGCTCGTCCGGGACGGCGCCCTCAGCTCCCACGACCGGGTCGCGCTCGCCGTGCGGCGGTGACCTCGCAAGGCCGCTTCGCCGCGCGACCGTGACCTCGCCCAGCCGGCCCGGCGACGGCGCAGGGCCCCCGGTCCGTGTCGCGGATCGGGGGCCCTGTGGTGTCGCGCCGGCGCCGGCGGGCTGGTGCTGGTGCCGCTGGGTCGGGGTGGTGCTGATGCGAGGTGCCGGTCAGCCCGCCTCGCTGGCCCCCAGCGGACCCTCTTCGGCGGCCGCGGCCGTCTCGACCGGCGGGGCGTCGGGCAGCGGCGTCTTCATCGCACCCTTGAAGGTGAAGACCGCGCCCTCACCCTCGCCCTCGGTGTCGACCAGGACGATCTGGCCCGGCTTGAGCTCGCCGTAGAGGATCTTCTCGGACAGCGTGTCCTCGATGTCGTGCTGGATCGTCCGCCGGAGCGGACGGGCACCGAGGACCGGGTCGTAGCCCTTGGTCGCGAGCAGGACCTTCGCGGGCGGCGTGAGCTCGATGCCCATGTCCTTGTCGCG
>DAIOGQ010000123.1:0-10727 GCA_036745175.1 Kineosporiaceae bacterium | reverse complement strand
CCGGCGTCGATCTTCTTGCGCAGGTAGGAGATGTAGAGCTCGACGACGTTGCCCTGGCCGCCGAAGTCGTAGTTCCACACCCGGTCGAGGATCTGCGCCTTCGACAGCACACGGCGCGGGTTGCGCATGAGGTACCGGAGCAGCTCGAACTCCGTCGCGGTGAGCGTGACGGCCTCGCCGGCGCGGGTCACCTCACGGCTGTCCTCGTCGAGGGCCAGGTCACCGACGACGAGGAGGTTGTCCTCGGACGCGGAGGCGAGGGCCGTCCGCCGCAGCAGGCCGCGCAGCCGTGCGACGACCTCCTCGAGGCTGAACGGCTTCGTCACGTAGTCGTCCGCGCCCTCGCTGATCCCGGCCACCCGGTCTTCGACGGCGTCGCGCGCGGTGAGGAAGAGCACCGGCAGGCCGTCGTCGTCGGCCCGCAGCCGGCGCAGCACCTCGAACCCGTCGACGTCGGGCAGCATGACGTCGAGCACGACGGCGTCGGGGCGGAACTCGCGCGCCGTCCGGACCGCGGCGGCGCCGGCCGCCGCGGTGCGCACGTCGCAGCCCTCGTACCGCAGTGCCATCGACAGCAGCTCGGTGAGGGACGGCTCGTCGTCGACGACGAGGATGCGGACCGGCGTGCCGTCGACGCGGCGCATCGGGGTGCGGCCGGGCCGCGGGGTCGTCGCGGTGCCTCGGGTCTGCGTCATGCGCCGATCCTGCTGCCCGCACCCTGGGCGGGGCTGGGTGCTGGCTGGGAGTCCGCTGTGTCGGCGCGGCGCCGACGGGCACCACCCCTGCACGCAGGACCTGCGTCGAGCGGGCACGATGAGCCCATGACGCAGCCCGGGACACCGACGGGGCGCCCGTGACCGCCCAGCCGGCGGACCCGCCCGGGTCGGCCGGCGTGGGCGGCCGCCCCGTCGCCGCCTACGCCGACCGCCGGGCCCGCGGGGGTCCGGTCCGCGGTGCCGTCGCGGCCCTCGACGAGCTCGTCGGGCCGGCCGGTGAGGTGCTCGGCCCGAGCCGGGACCTCGCGGCGAGCGTCGACCTCCTCGGCACCGTCGGGCTGCTGACCCGGCAGGCCCAGGCCTGCCGGCTCGTCGAGGACGACGGCGTCACGTACGGCACGCCGGACGGCTCCCGCGACGGCGGGCGCGAGGGGGTCTCCCCGGTCCGGGGCTGGGCCCTCGACCCGCTGCCCGTCGTCCTCGACGCCGGCGAGTGGGCGGCCCTCGAGCCTCGGCTCGCGGAGCGCGTCGAGCTGCTCGACGCTGTCCTCGCCGACCTCTACGGCCCGCGCCGGCTGCTGCGCAGCGGCGTCGTCCCCGCCGAGATCGTGCTGGGGCACCCCGGGTTCCTCCGGCCCGCCGACCAGGTGAGGCTGCCGTCCGCCCGCCAGCTGTTCCTCGCCGCCACCGACCTCGGGCGCGGGCCGGACGGCGAGTGGCTGGTCCTGGCCGACCGGACCCAGGCGCCGTCCGGGGTCGGCTACGCGATGGAGAACCGCCGCGTCGTCTCCCGCGTGTTCCCCGGGCTCTACCGGGACACCCCGCTGGAGCGGCTGCGCGCCTTCTTCCACACCGTCCGCGCGGCACTCCAGGAGGCTGCTCCGACGACGGCCGAGGCGCCGCGCGTCGTCCTGCTCACGCCGGGCGCCCGCAGCGAGACGGCGTTCGACCAGGCCTTCCTCGCCACCCTGCTGGGCTTCCCGCTCGTCGAGGGGCAGGACCTCACGGTCCGCGAGGGGCGGGTGTGGATGCGCTCGGTCGGCCGGCTCCAGCCCGTCGACGTCGTCCTGCGTCGGGTCGACGCGTGGTTCTGCGACCCGCTCGAGCTGCGCCCGGACTCCACCCTCGGCGTCCCCGGCCTGCTCGAGGCGGCCCGGCTGGGCACGGTGTCCGTCGTCAACCCGCTCGGCGCGGGTGTCCTGGAGAACCCCGGCCTCATGCCGTTCCTGCCCGCGGCGGCCCGGCTGCTGCTCGGCCGGGAGCCGTCGCTCGCCTCGGTGTCGACGTTCTGGTGCGGGGACGACGTCGCGCGCCGGCACGTGCTCGGCGACCTCGACCGGTTCGTCGTGAAGCCGATCGGCCGCAGCGTCGGCCGGGCGAGCGTCTTCGGCTGGGAGCTGTCGGCGGCCGAGAAGGACGAGCTGAGGCGCCGGGTCGAGACGTTCCCGGGGGCGTGGTGCGGCCAGGAGCCGCTCGAGATGAGCACCGCTCCCGTCGTCACCAGCAGCGGCCTCGAGGCCCGGCACCTCGTGCTGCGCACGTTCGCCGTCGCCCAGGGCGGCAGCTACCGCCTCATGGCGGGCGGGCTCGCCCGGGTGGCCGGCCGGGCCGGCAGCCGGTTCGTGTCGAGCTCGGCCGGGGCGCTGTCCAAGGACGTGTGGGTCCTGAGCCCGGACGCCGCGGCGTCCGGCAGCGGTGAGCTCGGCGGCGTGGCCGACAGCCTCACGCTCGTGACGTCGTCGTCCCCGCTCGTACCGGCGCTCGCGCCGCGGGCCGCCGAGGACCTCTTCTGGCTGGGCCGGTACGCGGAGCGGGCCGAGGACACCGCACGCCTGCTGCGCGTCGTCGACGACCTCGCCGAGGACTACGGACGGCGCCCCGAGACCGTCGGCGCGCAGGCGCTCGCGGTGCTCCTCGCCGCGACGACGCACGTGACGGCGACGTACCCGGGCTTCGCCGGACCCGACGACGGGAGCCCGCTCGACCCGCCGCACGGCGAGCTGCTCCGGCTCACGGTGGAGGCGGGCCGTCCCGGGACGCTGGCCTACGCGGTGCGGCGGACGGTCGAGGTCGCGCACGGCGTCCGCGAGCAGCTGTCCCTCGACACGTGGGTCGTGCTCGGCAGCATCGAACGGGCCGTGGCAGAGCTCGCCGAGCGCGCCTTCGGGGCGTCGGCCGGCGACGAGCCGCCGTTGCAGCCCACGCTCGCCCGGGTGCTCGAAGGGCTCCTGGCGCTCGCGGGGCTCGGCGCGGAGAGCATGGTCCGCGACACCGGGTGGTACTTCATGGACCTCGGCCGCCGGCTCGAGCGGGCGCTGCAGGTGGTCAGCGTGCTGCGTGCCACGTTCGTGCGGCGTCGCAGCGCCGCCGTCGACGCTCTCGTGCTCGAGGCGGTTCTCGTCACGGGGGAGTCCGTCATCACCTTCCGCCGCAGGCACGCGACCGGGCCGACCGGGGTGCCGACGGCGACCACCGGTGCGGGCAGCGGTTCGGCGTCCCACGTTGCGGGCGTCCTCGACCTGCTGCTGCTGGACCGGACGAACCCGCGGGCGCTGGCCCACCTGCTCGACCGGGTCGAGTCCGACCTGCGGCACCTGCCGGACCCACCGCGCAACGCGGGGCTTGACCAGGCGCTGCGCGCCGTCACGGCGCGGCTGCGCGAGGCCGACCCGGGCGCGCTCGCGGTGGCGGGCGACGACGGGCGCCGCGACGGCCTCGCCGACCTGCTCGACGCGCTGGCGCGGGAGGTGTCCGACCTCGCGAGCGCCGTGGAGGTCGCGCACTTCGTCCACGCGGCTCCGCTGCGGCCGCTGCCGCTGTCGACGCCGGGGTGGCAGCCGTGACGGCCGGTGCGGAGCAGGGCCCGGTCCTCCCGGTGCGGACCTACGAGGTCCGGCACCGCACGCGCTACACGTACGACGACGAGGTGACGTCGTCGTACGGGCGGGCCTACCTCGTCCCGAGGGACGCCCCGGGTCAGACCTGCGTCGGGCACCGGCTCGTCGTCGAGCCCGCGGCCCTGCACATGAGCGAGAGCCGCGACTTCTTCGGCAACCCGTCGGTCTACGTCGAGGTGCAGACGCCGCACTCGGTCCTCGACGTGCTCGCCGTGAGCACCGTCGAGGTGACCCGGGTCGCTCCCGACCTGTCGCTGCTCGACGACTGGACCTGGGAAGGCGCGGCGACGGACGTCGGTTCCCGGTCCGGCTGTCTCGAGGCCCGGGAGATGCTCCTCGAGTCGCCGCAGATCGGCGCGAGCGCGCAGGTCGCGGCCTACGCGGCGGGGGTGTTCACCGCGGGCCGGCCGCTCGGGGCGGCGCTCGTCGCGCTCGTGAGCCGGATCCACGGTGACTTCACCTACCGCTTCGGGGCGACCTCTGTCTCGACGACGCTCGACGAGGTGCTCGAACGCCGCGAGGGCGTTTGCCAGGACTTCGCACACCTCATGGTCGGCTGCCTGCGCACCGTCGGGCTGCCCGCGCGGTACGTGAGCGGCTACCTCGAGACGCAGCCTCCGCCCGGCAGGCCGAAGCTCCAGGGCGCCGACGCCTCGCACGCCTGGGTGTCGGTCCTCGTGCCCGACCTCGGTTGGGTCGACCTCGACCCGACGAACGACCAGGTCGCGGACGCGCGCTACGTCGTCACGGCGTGGGGGCGGGACTACCGGGACGTGCCGCCACTCAAGGGCGTCATCTTCACCGAGGCGAAGAAGAGCACGCTGACGGTCGAGGTCGACGTGCTGCGGGTGGGCGCCGACGGTGCCTGAGCGCGCGGCCGGCGATGCCTGCGATGCGGGCGGGTCGTACGCCGGGGACAAGCACTGGCACCTGTGGCGGATCCTCGCGCGCGTGCCGTGACTGCGTGCTGTGGTGACGTGCTGTGGTTCTGTGCCGCGGTTCAGTGCCGTGATTCCACTGTGACCCGTGCCGTGAGCGGTGCGTGGGCCGGGTCACGACGCCTCGGTCTGCGGGAGAGCGGGCGGCGGGTAGCGTCGTCCGTCGTGCGTGCCTTCACCTGTGACGTCTGCGGAAGGCTCTTGTTCGCAGAGAACTCGGTCTGCGTCTCCTGCGGGACGCCGCAGGGCTTCTTGCTGGCGGAGATGCGCTTCCTCCCCGTCGACCCGGTGTCCGGGCGCGCGGCGTCCGCGGATGCGATGCAGTGCGCGCACCTGCGGGTCAACGGGTGCAACTGGCTCCTCGACGACGGGCACCCGTCAGGGCTGTGCCCCTCGTGCCGGCTCACCAGGACGCGGCCGAACGACACGGACCGTCTCGGGCTCGTCGCGTGGTGGGGCGCGGAGACCGCGAAGCGGCGCCTCGTCTACCAGCTGCACGACCTCGGGCTGCCGATCGTGCCGTTGTCCCAGGATGCCCGCGGGCTGGCCTTCGACCTGCTGTCGAGCGCCGAGGAGCCGGTGACGACCGGGCACGCGGCGGGCGTCGTGACGATCGACCTCGCCGAGGGCCACGACGCGCACCGGGAGGCGACGCGGGTCGCGATGGGCGAGCCGTACCGGACGATGCTCGGGCATCTGCGGCACGAGGTCGGGCACTACTACTGGCAGGTGCTGGTCGAGGGCGACGGACGGCCGGCCGGAGCGGCCGACCCCACTGCGCTGCAACGGTTCCGCGATCTCTTCGGGGACGAGGGCGAGGACTACGCAGCAGCCCTCGAGCGGCACTACTCGGTCGGCGCACCGGCCGGCTGGCAGACCCGGTACGTCAGCGCGTACGCCACGGCCCACGTCTGGGAGGACTGGGCCGAGACGTTCGCCCACTACCTGCACATCCGCGACACGCTGCAGACGGCAGCGGCCTACGGGCTGTTCGTCACCGGTCCCGAGGTGACCGGGGCGCAGGCCGCGGACCTCGTGGCGCTGCCCGCGCAGGATGCCGGTGCCCACGAGACGATCCGTTCGCTCGTGTCGACCTGGCTCGCGCTCACGTACGCGCTCAACGCTGTCAACAGGAGCATGGGCAAGGACGACCTGTACCCGTTCGTCCTCACGCCACCGGTCATCACGAAGCTCGGCTTCGTCCACGACCTCGTCGTCGCGGCCGATGGCTTCCCGCCATGAGGTCAACGAACCCTGACCGCGGTTCTGGCCGTCCTCGGATGGAAGCGCGAGAGATCTCCGCCGCCTAACCGAAGTCTCCACGGTTTGGGGCGATTGCCACCCCCCCGGCCGTGGGGAAGATGTTCTGGGAATGGTCGATGACCATCAGCGAGTCGATGACCATCAGCGAGTCGAGCCCGACGCCCTGGCGTACAGCAGCCGGGCGCGGATGACCGCCAGCGGCGCTGGGTGCCGATTGGGAGACCAAGCGAGACGCGCCACATCAGGATCGTCACTTCCAGGCAGACCCGAGACCGCGGTCCCTTCCAGCCTGCGCCACCCCGGTACTACCAGCCGGAGACCTCCGCCATTCGCGGCCGGCCACGGCGGCAGCGGGACGAGGCCCCGAGGGTCACATGCCACAGAGGTCCCGGTGACGATCGGCCCGGGCGGCGCAACCGGCGGCGGGGAGAGGCTGGCCGTATGGCGGGTGCGGTGGTGAGCGTGGCAGGCCTGCGCAAGGCCTACGGCTCGGAGCGCGCCGTCGACGGGGTCTCGTTCGAGGTCGCCGAGGGGGAGGTCTTCGGGATCGTCGGCCCCAATGGGGCGGGCAAGACGACGACGGTGGAGTGCCTGGAGGGCTTGCGTGTCCCGGACGCGGGCGCGGTTCGGGTGCTCGGTCTGGATCCGCAGACGCAGGGGGACGCGTTGCGCGAACGGATAGGTGCGCAGCTACAGGACAGCGCGCTGCCGGCCCGGCTTCGGGTGGGCGAGGCGATGGCGTTGTTCGCCTCGTTCTACGCCCACCCGTTGCTCCCGGCGCGGCTGCTCGAGGAGCTCGGCCTGGCCGACCGCGCCCGGGTGGCATGGGGAGCGCTCTCGGGCGGGCAGCGCCAGCGCCTGGCGATCGCCCTGGCGCTGGTGGGTGACCCCGACCTGGTGTTCTTCGACGAGCTCACCTCCGGGTTGGACCCGCAGGCCCGCCGGGCCACCTGGGACCTGGTCGGCGGGGTCCGCGACCGCGGTACCACCATCGTGCTGACGACCCACTTCATGGAGGAGGCCGAGCGGCTCTGCGACCGGGTCATGATCATCGATCACGGGCAGGTCGTGGCTCTCGACCCGCCAGCAGACCTGGTCGCCTCGCTCGGGGCCGAGCAGCGGGTCACGTTCACCGCCGACCGCGCCGACGACGCCGTCCTGAACGCGCTGCGCGCTCTGCCCGCGGTGGTCAGGGTGGAGCGATCCGGGGACCGCGTCGCCGTGCACGGCGAGTCCGACCGGTCGTTGACCGCGATCCTCGACGTCCTCGAGGCGGCCGGGGTGGCGTTCCACGACCTACGCACCGAGCAGCCCTGCCTCGAGGACGTGTTCCTCGCGCTGACCGGCCGGGCGATGCGGGGGTGAGGGGTATGGCGATCCTGACGCGGACGACCCCGGGGCTGCTCCCCATGATGGGCGTCCAGGTCAAATTGTACGTGCGCGAGCCGATGGCGACGTTCTTCACCATCGCCTTCGCCCCGCTGCTGCTGGTCCTGTTCGGGCTGATCTACGGCAACGAGCCGAACGAGGTGTTCGGCGGGCGCGGCTCCATGGACGTCACCGTCCCCGCCTACATCGCCCTCGTCATCGTCACCGTCGCCCTGATCGGCATCCCGATCCAGACCGCCACCAACCGCGAGCTCGGCGTCCTGCGCCGCTACCGGGTCACTCCGCTGCGGCCACTGACCTACCTGATCGCCGACGTGACCGCCTACTACCTGATGACCCTGACCGGCACGGTCCTGCTCCTCGTCGTGGGCAGGGTCGCGTTCGGGGTCCAGCTGGACGGCAGCCTGCCCGCCGTGCTCGCCGGGTTCACCCTCTGCGCCCTGTCGTTCTTCTCCCTCGGCTACCTCATCGCCGGCCTGGCGCCCTCGGCGCGCGCCGCCCAGACGATCGGGATGCTTCTCGCCTACCCGATGATGTTCCTGTCCGGAGCCTCCCTCCCGCTTGAGCTACTCCCCACCGGGCTCCGCCACGTCGCCGACTTCATCCCCCTTACCCACGTCGTCACCCTCATGCGCGGTCTCTGGTCCGGCGACCCGTGGACCAGCCTCCGCCTCGACGTCGCCATCCTCACCGCCATCCTGGTCGCGGGCACCGCTGTCGCCGTGCGCGTCTTCCGCTGGCAGTAGCACAGTGACAGTCGCCGCAGGCCGGAGACCTCGAACCCCGCCGCTGGGACATGACTGGTCGCCGGAGAGGCAGATCCCGGGAGCCGGGGGTCACACCCCATCACGAGGGTCACACCCATCAGGACACAGTCGAGGCCGCACGCATCGCCCGGCTCGCCGGCCATCCGTGGAGGGGTCGCGACGCGGCGGCCGGGCAGCGTGCTCAGCGCCTGTGCGCTCAGTGGCTGAGATGGACCTCGGTATGTTCGATGTCGGCGATGTCGTCGGACGCCGCACCGAGGAGCCGGTCGGCGAGGTCCCGCAGGGCGCGGGCGGAGGCGATCTCGGCGCCGATCTCCGGGATCGCGCTGTCGTGCGGGTTGCGGCGCGCGCGGCCGGTCCCCACGAGGGTGCGGCGCCGGTTCGCGCCGGTCCCCGAGATGAGTGACGCGCGCGCTGCGGTGTTGTCGTCGCCCTCGAAGATCTGGATGTCGACGGTCCACGTCTCGATGTTGGCCATGGCCTCTCCTCGTGACCCGCTCCGGCGAAGGAGCCGGGGCGCCGACAGGCGTCCCGCATCCAGCCTTCGCCCCCCGGTCAGGACAGGACCGGGCCGTCGGTCCCTCGTCCGCGACCGGTCGGCCTCAGCCGCCGGACGGCGTCATCGGTGTCGGCTCGGGTCGCTTGGCCGCCAGCCCGTCGCCGCTCGACCGGCCGCGCAGGCGACGGCCGACCCACGGGATGACGTGCTCGCGGACCCAGACAGCGTCCTCGCGCCATGCGTCCTGACGCGACCGGGGCGGGGCTGCGGGCAGCGGCACGTGCCAGCCCTCCTCGCCGCCGACACCGATCACGTCCAGCGCCTGGGCCGCGACCCGGCGGTGCCCGTCGGCGGTGAGGTGGATCCGGTCCGGTGCCCACATCCGACGGTCGCGCAGCGCCGGCATCCCCCACAGGTCGAGCACGAGCGCGTCGTGCCGCCGGGCGATCGACCAGACGTGCGCCGTGAAGATTCCCGACAGCCCGCGCGCCCGCCGGATCAGCGGCGCGTCGCGCGGGTCGTACGCCGTCGCGAGGAGCACGCTCGCACCCGACGCGCGGAGCTGCTCGACCGCGGACTCGAGCGTCGCGGCGACTCTGTCGAGGTCGACCCCCGTCCGCAGGACGTCGTTGCCGCCGCCGATGAGGCTGACGAGGTCCGGTCTCAGGTCCAGGGCGGCCCCGAGCTGCTCCTCGACGATCTCCGGCAGCAGCCGGCCGCGGACAGCGAGGTTCGCGTAGTCGAACTCCCCCCCGCGCGCGGCCGCCCTGGCCCCGAGCGCCTCGGCGACCCGGTCGGCCCAGCCCCTCCACGGATGCGGGGACCCCTCGGCCGCCGGGTCGCACATCCCCTCGGTGAGGGAGTCGCCCAGGGCCACGTAGCGGCGCAAGCCCGGGACGATGGTGGTGTCGTCGGACATGTCCGCGACCGTACGCGGTCACCCGGTGGAGCGGACGACCGGGCGCGGGACGGTGCGTCCCGCGCACGGCCGGGTGCGCAGGCCGGGTGCGCAGGCCTGGTGGGTCAGGCCTGGTGCCCGGCTCCGGTCCCGGGTGCCGGGACGTCCGTCGCCCCGGACGTCACGCCGTCCGTCGTCCCGGCCGACACCCCGACGCCGACCGGGGAGCCGAGCCGCCCGTCGGCCGCGTGCCCGTCGGCCGTCTCCAGCTGCTCGGCCCGGTAGCGCTTGACCGACCAGGCGACGGCCGCGGCCCAGATCGTCCAGAGGAGCGCGTAGACCGGGTAGCGCACGTCGGCGCCGGCATCGATCCAGTCGCTGCGCAGCAGGGTGCGCGTGTTCGTCAGGACGATGACGCCGCCGACAGCCGCGCCGAGGACCCGCGGCGGGACGTGCCGGACGAGCCAGGCAGCGATCGGGGCGGCGATGACGCCGCCGAGGAGCAGCGCGCCGGCCCAGGCGAGGTCGACCCCGGCGCTGCCGAGCCCGAGGAGGAAGCCCAGGCTCGCGGCGACGGCGACGAGGAACTCGCTCGTGTCGATGGAGCCGATGACCTTGCGCGGCTCGATCCGACCGCTCGCGAGCAGCGCCGGCGTGCCGACCGGCCCCCAGCCGCCGCCACCGGTCGCGTCGACGAAGCCGGCGACGAGGCCGAGCGGGGTGAGGAAGCGCCTGCGCAGCGGCTTGCCGAGGTTGCGCCTCGGCAGCCCCCACGTCGTGAACCGGACGAGCAGGTAGACGCCGAGCGACAGCAGGACCAGGGACATCACCGGCGCGGCGACCTCGGTCGACAGTCCGGAGAGCACGGTCGCGCCGGCGAAGGCCCCGGCCGCACCGGGGACGCCGATCCGCCCGACCACCCGCCAGTCGACGTTCCCGAAACGCCAGTGCGAGGCGCCGGAGACCAGCGTCGTGCCGATCTCCGCGAGATGGACGGTCGCGGAGGCCGCGGCGGGGCTCGTACCGATGGCGAGCAGCAGGGTGGTCGACGTGACGCCATAGGCCATGCCGAGGCTGCCGTCGACGAGCTGGGCACCGAGGCCGACGAGGGCGAGCAGGACGAAGCTCTGCACGGTGAGGCTCCTGAGGATCCGGGGACATGGGAGGCCGGTCAGGCGACGTCGCCCTCACCCGGTCGGGCGGCCGGCGGTGGACCTCCGGACGCTGTCCGACGTGCGGTCCTGCACGGGTGACCACCGGTCGTGGGTAAAGCCTGAGTTATTCGACCATTACTGTCAACAAGGGGACCGCGGGACTCACCCGGGTGGAGGAAGCCGCTGCGGGGCGGTCGCTTCGCGGG
>DAIOGQ010000122.1:0-10774 GCA_036745175.1 Kineosporiaceae bacterium | reverse complement strand
CGCCGGACACGAGCGCGGTCTGCACAGTGACGAGCGGGCCACCGCCCACCCGCAGGAGGGCCCGGCCGGGCCGGTCCGCGGGGAGCCGGGCGGCGTCCGGTGCCTCGACGACGTCGTCGGAGTCGGCCCGGTCCCGCACCCGCAGCGCGAGTCGCAGGTTGAGGTTGGCCCGCATGTCCGCCGACACCACCCCGGCCGGCCGCTGCGTTGCGAGCACGAGGTGCACCCCGAGGGAGCGTCCGAGCGCGGCCACCCGGACGAGGCCGTCGAGCAGCTCCGGCAGCTCCTCCGCGAGCACCCGGAACTCGTCGACGACGACGACCAACCGGGGCAGGACCGTCCGTGGTCCCAGCCGGTCGTAGCCGTCGAGGTCGCCGACGCCGGCAGCCCGGAGCAGGCGCTCGCGGCGGCGCAGCTCGGCGTGCAGCGACGCCAGCGCGCGCCGTGCGAGGTGTGCGTCGAGGTCGGTGAGGAGACCGCACACCTGGGGCAGCCCGGCGAGGCCGGCGAACGCCGTCCCGCCCTTGTAGTCGACGAGCAGGACGTTCAGCTCGTGCGGCGGGTGCTCGACCGCGAGCGACGCGACGAGAGTGCGGAGCAGCTCGGACTTGCCCGCCCCCGTCGTCCCTGCGACGAGGGCGTGCGGCCCGTCGCGACGCAGGTCGACCACCCAGGGTCCGGCGGCGGACGCGCCCATCACGGCCCGCAGCGGCGGCGGCGTCCCCGGTGCCCGGCGCCAGCGGGCGACCAGTGCCTCGGCGCAGCGCGCGACGTCGTCCGTGGGCAGTCCGACGACGTCGGCCAGCCGGAGCGTCCCGGGCAGGCCCGCGTCCGCCGGACGCGGCGTCGCGTCGCGCAGCCGGGCCAGGTCGCGGGCGAGCCGGGACGCCCAGGCCGCCCCCGCACCGTCGGGCAGGCACCGTTGCTCGACGCGGCCCTCGACGCGTACCCGTGCGGTCGCCGAGCAGCTCGGACCGGCGATGTCGGTGCGGTGTTCGAGGACGACCGTGGCGCCGCACTCGGCAGGGAGCCGGGTCTCGTCGTCGTCCAGACAGAGCAGGACGAACCGCTGGCTCGTGGTGCCACCGCCGGACGCGACCGTCGCCCGTCGTCCGGTCGCCTGGTCCGCCGCCTCCCGGGCCGTGGCGAGGAGGCCCGCGACCCGGGGGTCGCGTCGCAGGGTGTGCGCCCCGTCGAGGACGACGAGGGTCCACGCTGCGCGGGCGCAAACGGGTGCGGCGGCGTCAGTGCCGCCGACGGTGCCCACGGCGGACGGCCCGAGGGCGCCGCCCGGGCGGTCCGACGCCTCGACGACCCGACCGTGCGGCAGCCATCGCGCCCATGACCAGTCGCGTCGTCGCGTCGCGTCGGACCCCAGCACCACGACGTGGACGTCGCGCGGCGTGTGGAGCGCGCAGACCTGCCCGACGACGGCACGGGCCACCGCCAGGACGCCGTCTCTGCGGCCGGCGAGCCCGACGACGCCGGCGCCGGCGAGCTCGAGGGTGACCGGTCCGAGCGCGTGCACGACCTCGCACGCGCCGGGGCCGCTCACGTCGACCCGTGCCGGGACCTGCCCGACGCCCATCCGTACGACGAGCGCGTCCGCGTCGGTGGCCGACCGCTCCCACAGCCGGCGGGTCGGACCGGCCGCCGCGGCCGCGACGACGGCGAGGTCCGGGTGCTCGCCGTCGAGGTCGCCGAGGTCGGCGGCGACGGCGGCAGCGAGGTCGACCCGGGCGCGTTCGGCGGCGGCGGCGTGCTCGGCCGCAGACCGTCGGTCCGCCTGGCGGGCGCCGCGGCGCTCGAACAGGTGCTGGCCGAGCATCGCGACCGGCGACAGGACCGCGAGCAGCAGGAACACCGGCTGACGCCACCACAGCGCCATCGGGACGGCGAGCACGGCGGGCAGGACGAGCGCCGGCCACGGGATCCGGCTCGGCCGGGAGACGGGCCGCGGGGCCGGGAGCTCGACGACGCCGCGGGTCCGCGCCGGCCGGACCCGCGGTGCGCGGTTGACGAGGAGGTGCCCGAGCCCGTCCTCCGACGTCGCCGCCGGTGCCCCGCCCGGGTCGTCGCCGGGCCGGCGCAGCACCAGCCGGGAGCCGCCGGCGACGAGTGCGGCGCCGCGCGGCCACGCGGCGTCCTGCTCGGGGACGAGCCGGGTCACCCGGTCCCGGCCGGCTCCGTCCACCGCCCGGTCATGTCCGCCAGGGTCGTCGAGGCCGGCCCCGCCACCGCCGCCGCCTCCGCGGTCGACCGTCGTGCCGTTCGTCGAGCCGAGGTCGGTGACCCGGACCCCACCGGCGGCGACGGCCACCGTGGCGTGCGCCCGGGAGACGTCCGGGTCGTCGACCCGGATCGCGGCATCCGGGCCGCGGCCGAGCAGATGGACGCCGGGGCCCAGGGCGAACCGCTCGCCGGCCGCCGGGCCGGCGACGACGTGCACCTCGAGCAGTGATGCCGCGACGGGTCGTCGGCCGCCGCCGCCCGCGACGACGACGGCACCGTCGAGCAGCGGTCGGCGACCGACGACCGCGGTGGCCGGTACGGGCGCCCCGTCGACGCAGAGCCCCGCCGCCGTGATGCCGTCCGTCGCCAGCTCGAGGTCGTCGAGCAGCGCCCCGACGGGGGTCCCTGCGGGTGCCTCGACGAGGACGTCGGCGGCCGCGGCCGGCCGGGCCGGGCTGACGACGGTGAGCCGGACCCGGGCGACGGGTGCGGCGCGGGCGCCGGTGACGCAGACGCTCGTGACGGTGTCGGTCACGTCGGTGTCGGTCATGACGGTGTCGGTCATGGTCGTCGAGTGTGGGACCGGCGACCGACAGCCCGCCTGCACAGACCGCGGCCCTGTGGACAACCCGGTCGTGGTCATGTCGTCGGCCACCTGCCTGTGGACAGCCGCTGACAGGTCGCGGTGATCGTGGATATGGTCCGTGATCACCGACGGGCGGCGGGTCCGTCGGCGACGTCCGACGGGAGGTGCGGTGGACGCCGTCACGATCGTCGCGGACGAGGTCCGCGAGCTGATCCGCCGCCGAGGCCTCGACCCTGCCCGCGACCCGAGCGGGGTCCGCCGGCTCGTCGAGGACGTCGTCGCCGACTACGACGACCGGTCGGTGTCCGGCGCCCTGCCTCCGCTGGCCGACACCGGCGGGGCGGTCAAGCGGGTCCTCGACGAGGTCGCCGGCTTCGGCCCGCTGCAGCCGTACCTCGACGACCCCGACGTCGAGGAGGTGTGGATCAACGAGCCCGGCAAGGTCTTCGTCGCCCGGGGCGGCACGAGCGAGCTGACGACGACGATCCTCACCGAGGAGGAGGTCCGCGACCTCGTCGAACGCATGCTCAAGACGAGCGGTCGCCGGGTGGACCTGAGCAGCCCCTTCGTCGACGCGATGCTGCCCGACGGTTCGCGGCTGCACGTCGTCGTCCCCGACATCACGATGCGGCACGTGGCGGTGAACATCCGCAAGTTCACCGTCCGCGCGACCCGGCTGGAGGACCTCGTCGGGCTGCGCACGCTGACCCCGCACGCGGCCCGGTTCCTCGGCGGTGCCGTCGCCGCCGGGCTCAACATCCTCGTCTCCGGGGGCACTCAGGCGGGCAAGACGACCCTGCTCAACTGTCTCGCCGCGTCGATCCCGCCCCGCGAGCGGGTCGTCACGGCCGAGGAGGTCTTCGAGCTGCGCATCCCGCTGCGGGACGTGGTCGGGATGCAGTGCCGGCAACCGAGCCTCGAGGGGACGGGCGAGGTGCCGCTGCGGCGCCTCGTCAAGGAGGCACTGCGGATGCGGCCGAGCCGCATCGTCGTCGGCGAGGTCCGGCAGGCGGAGAGCCTCGACCTGCTCATCGCACTCAACAGCGGCCTGCCGGGCATGTGCACGGTGCACGCGAACTCCGCGCGGGAGGCCATCGTCAAGATGTGCACCCTCCCGCTGCTCGCGGGCGAGAACGTCGGCAGCCGGTTCGTCGTCCCCACCGTGGCGAGCAGCGTCGACCTCGTCGTCCACATGAGCCTCGACGCGGACGGCGTGCGCCGGGTCCAGGAGATCGTCGCCGTCCCGGGCCGGATCGAGGCGGACGTCGTCGAGACCGCGGACGTCTTCACCCGCCGCGGCGGTGACCTCGTCCGGGCCGACGGGTACCCGCCGCACGCCGAGCGGTTCGTCCGTGCGGGTATCGACCTGACCGCGCTGCTGGCGGCCTGAGGCCTCGGGATGGGCGTCGTCGTCGGGCTGCTCCTCGGGACCGGGCTGTTCCTCGTCTGGTGGGCGTGCTGGGCCCCGGACCCGGGGGCCGACCGGTCCGGCGGCCCGGGACGCCGACGGGGCGGACTGCGGGAGTCGTTGCTGCAGGCCGGCTTCACCGCCGTGACACCTCGCGCGCTGGTGGTGACGTCCGTGGCGGCCGGCGCTACGGCCTTCCTGCTCGCGGTCGGCGTGAGCCGCTCGCCGACCGTCGGCGGCTGCTTCGCCGTCCTCGCCTCGTGGGGCCCGGTGGCGTACGTCCGGGCTCGTGCCCGCCGTCGGCGCGCGGTGCTGCGCGACCTGTGGCCCGAGGTCGTCGACAACCTGACGTCCGCGGTGCGTGCCGGGCTGTCGCTGCCCGAGGCGCTGACCCAGCTCGGGGAGCGCGGGCCGGAGCCGCTGCGGGCCCCGTTCGTCGCGTTCGGGCGGGACTACCGGGCGACCGGACGCTTCGGCGAGAGCCTCGACGCGCTCAAGGCGCGGCTCGCGGACCCCGTCGCCGACCGGATCTGCGAGGCGCTCCGGGTGACCCGCGAGGTCGGCGGCTCCGACCTGGGCCGGCTGCTGCGAAGCCTGTCGGCCTTCCTGCGGGAGGACGCCCGGACACGCGGTGAGCTCCAGGCCCGCCAGACGTGGACGGTCAACGGTGCCCGGCTCGCCGTCGCGGCGCCGTGGCTCGTGCTCGCCATGCTCTCGACGCAGCCGCAGGCGGTCGCCGCGTACGACACCGGGACCGGGGCGCTCGTGCTCGCAGTCGGCGGCGGGGTGTGCCTGGCGGCCTACCGGCTCATGCTGTGGCTCGGGCGGCTGCCAGACGACGAACGGGTGCTGCGATGACGGCCGTCGCGGGCGCCGCGCGTGACGTCCTGCCCGGGGCCGAGACGGGCGTCCTGTCCGGCCCGCTGTCCGTGGTCGGCGCCCTGCTCGGGCTCGTCGCGGGGCTCGGGCTCGTGCTCGTGCTGGCCCGGCTGCCGTGGCTGCGCAGGCCCGGCCTCGACGACCGGCTGGCACCGTACGTCCGGGACGCCGCACCGCCGTCCCGGCTGCTGGCCGTCGCCGGTCACCGGCCGCGCGGCCCGAGCGGTCCGCTCGGGACGGTGGAGCGGCTCCTGGCGCCGGTCATGTCGGACGCCGTGGCATGGGTCGAGCGCGCGCTCGGCGGCTCCGCGAGCGTGCGCCGCCGGCTCGACCAGCTCGGACCGGGGCGGACGGCCGAGGGGTTCCGGGCCGAGCAGGTCGTCTGGGGCGTCCTCGGCGCGGCGGCCGGGGCGGGTCTGGGCGCGCTGTCGTCGGCCGCCGGACGCGGCCTGTCCGCGGTGCCGGTCGTCGCCCTGCTGGTCGTCGGCGCGCTGTGCGGCGCCCTTGCCCGCGACCGGGTGCTGACGACGCAGGTCCGGCGCCGGGAGCGGCGGATGCTCGCGGAGTTCCCCACCGTCGCCGAGCTCCTCGCGCTGTCCGTCGTCGCCGGCGAGGGGGCGGTCGGGGCGCTCGAACGGGTCGCTCGGACGTGCCGCGGCGAGCTCTCCGACGAGCTGCGCCGCACCCTGGCCGACGCCCGCGCGGGAGCCTCGGTCGTGCAGGCCCTCGAAGGCCTCGCCGACCGCACGAGCCTGCCGAGCCTTGCCCGGTTCGTCGACGGGGTGGCCGTCGCGGTCGAGCGCGGCACACCTCTGGCAGACGTGCTCCGGGCGCAGGCTCAGGACGTCCGTGAGCTGTCACGGCGCGGGCTCATCGAGGAGGGCGGGAAGCGGGAGATCGCCATGATGGTGCCGGTCGTCTTCCTGGTGCTGCCCGTCACCGTCGTCTTCGCGGCGTACCCGGGCCTGGCGATCCTCGACCTGGGTGGGTGACGGCTGTGCCGACGCCGAGGCGGCCTGTCAGACGTGGGGTTTCCGGGCATCAGGACGCAGAAGGAGGCACGGTGAGGACAGTCACGGCGGGGGTCGTGAAGGGTGTCGCGCTGCTGCGGCGCGCGGCGGCGCGGCGGCGGCACGACGATGCCGGGGAGATCCAGGGATGGGTGTTCGTCACGCTCATGACCGCGGGTCTCGTGTTCGCCATCTGGCAGGTGGCCCAGGGCCGGCTGACGACCCTGTTCGAGCAGGCGATCTCCAGCGTCACCGGCGGCTGAGGGCCGTGCCGGCGCGCCGCAGGGACACCCGCGGTTCGGCCGTCGTCGACTTCACCCTCGTCGGCGCGCTCGTGACCCTCGCCTTCGTCGCGGTCGTGCAGCTCGCCGTCGTGCTCCATGTGCGCAACACGCTGGTCGACTGCGCGAGCGAGGGCGCGCGCTACGGCGCGCTCGCGGACCGGGACCCGCAGGCCGGCGCGCAGCGGGCGCGCGGCCTGATCGCCGCGGACCTGTCGCCTGCGTACGCCGAGTCGGTCACCACCGGACGCGAGCGGTTCGGCGGGGTCGACACCGTCGTCGTCCGGATCCGTGCCCCGCTGCCCGTCATGGGGCTGCTCGGGGTGGGACGGGCCATCGAGGTGTCGGGGCACGCCGTCGCGGAGTCGCCGTGAACCGGCCACGACACCCGGGCGCCGCCCCGGCGGCGTCGGGCGGCGACGGCGCAGCGGCCGGTCGCCCGGACGAGGGCAGCGCCGTCGTCGAGTTCGTCGTCCTGGGGATGCTCCTGCTCGTCCCGGTCGTCTACCTCGTCGTGACGCTCGGCCGGCTGCAGGCCGCGTCGTTCGCCGCGGACGGCGGGGCGAGAGCGGCGACCCGGGCGTTCGTCACCGCGGCGGACGACCTGGAGGGTGCCGCGGGGGCGTCCGCTGCCGTCCGGCTCGCGCTGCTCGACCAGGGCTTCGCCGCGCCGGACGAGGCCCTGCAGCTGGAGTGCTCGGCCCGGCCGTGCCTGACGCCCGGGTCGACGGTGGTCGCCCGGGTGTCGGTGGACGTCGTGCTGCCCGGGGTGCCCGAGGTCCTCGACGCGGTGGTCCCGACGCACGTCACCATCCGGAGCACCCATGTCGCTGCGGTCGACGCCTTCCGGGGGGACTCTCCGTGAACGGGACCTCGGCGCGCGTTTGCCGCGCGAGGGAGCCGCGCCGCGTCGCCCCGTCGAGATGGACCCGCGGCCGTCGGTGCGATGACGACGGTCAGGTGATGCTTCTGATCCTCGGTTACGTGGTGGTCGCGCTGCTGCTCGTGACCGGTGTCGCCGGCGCGACCGCCGTGCACCTGACGCGGCACCGGCTCGTGGGGCTGGCCGACGGGGCGGCGCTGGATGCGGCCGACGCGCTCGACCTCGGCCGGTTCTACGCCGCGACACCCGGGGCTGCGGCGGGCGCCGCCGCCGCCGACGACCCGGTCCCGCTCACTGATGCCAGCGTCCGGCGCAGCGTCACGGGCTATCTTGCGGTCGCCGCGCCCGGCCAGCCCTTCACAGGCCCCGTCGTCGGCCCTGGCACCGGGAGCCCGGACGGCGTCACCGCCCAGGTGACGCTGACGACAACCGCGCGAGTCCCGATCGTCTCGAGCGTCGTGCGCCCCTGGTCGGACGGAGTCCGCGTGACGGTCACCTCCCGCGCCCGGGCCGCGGTCCGCCCGTGAGCAGCGGGCCCGGGGCGTAGCACAGGCCGTGCCGGGGTTGTTGATCGCGAACCAGGTTCCGCGCGCCGACCCGCCCGGTAGAGTGCGCAAGGTCGGCGCAATCGGGCGTGTCGGCCGAACCGAACCACCGGAGGCCCGGCCGGTTGAGCAGCCCGAGGTCGTCTCCGGGCCCGCCTCCCGGAGGCCACGGACGCGCGATCCGAACGACGGAGGCCGGGTAGGCAGGAGTCAGGCGTCGGCGCACGCAGGAGCCGGCAGGAGAAGGGAGCCCGTACGGTGGACCGTTCCGTTGTCCGCAAGATCGTGAGGCCGATTGTCGGCGACCGGGCGTGGCGGACGCTGCGCACGGCCCGACGGGATCTGCGCCGCCGCAAAGCCCGCAAGGCGGAGCTCGCGGCGGTGCTCGACGCGGCGCGTCGGCGTTTCGAGGAGGACCAGCGGCTCGCCGAGGCGGCGGGTCGGCGTAGCCAGGGCGACGACGGAACTCGAGAAGCGGTCGGCGGATCTGACCTGGCTCGGCAAGCACTTCAAGACGGACAAGGCTGGAACACACCACTACACGCAGCACTACCAGCGGCACTTCTCCCACCTGCGGGACCGAGAGATCAACCTCCTCGAGATCGGCATCGGGGGCTACTCCCGCGAGAAGGCAGGGGGCGCCTCGCTGCGGATGTGGAAGCACTTCTTCCCCAAGGGCCGCATCCACGGCCTCGACATCGAGGACAAGTCCTTCGTCGAGGAGGACCGGATCAAAGCGTACTGCGGCAGCCAAGACGACCCCGAGCTGCTCCGCCGCATCGCGTCCGAGGTCGGTCGTCTGGACATCGTCATCGACGACGGGAGCCACGTCCCCGAGCACATCCTGAAGACCTTCGAGATCCTGTTCCCGCTGCTGGCGGACGACGGCATCTACGTCGTCGAGGACACCCAGACGTCGTACTGGCCCGAGTGGGGCGGCCACGAGGACCCGGAGAACCCCGGCACGTCGATGGCGATGCTCAAGCGCCTCACGGACGGGCTGAACCACGTCGAGTTCGTCACGGAGCCGTACGAGCCGACGTACACCGACCGCCGCGTCGTGGGCGTGCACTTCTACCACAACCTCGTCTTCATCCAGAAGGGCGTGAACGACGAGGGCACGCGCAAGAGGGCGATCCTCAAGAAGCGGTACCAAGCGGTCGACCAGGTTCCCGCGTCGGCGGCCGTTTCGTCTGCATCGGGCACGACGCCGGGGGGCACACAGGCCGCGCCCACGGCCGGAGAACCGGTCACCGCGGTCGGCTGAGACGCCCTCTGCGCACCGTCGGAGAAGTCCTCCCACGTAGGCCGCGCAGAAGCCGCGTTTCGCGCATGCCGCGCCGTCGGCGTGCCGCGTTCTCCCAGGCGTGCAAGCGTGGTGGCCGTGACGAGCCTCGACGGTGCCAGCATCCTCGTCGCCGGTGCGAGCGGGGGCCTCGGTGCGCCGCTGAGCCGGCTGCTCGCCGAGCGCGGGGCGAACCTCACCCTCGTCGGACGCAGCACCGACCGGCTCGCGGCCGTCGGCGTCCGCTCGGCCGCGGCGTTCGCCGTCGACCTCAACGACGCCGGCGGTCCGCAGGCGTGCGTCGAGGCCGCGGTCGCGCAGTGGGGCCGCCTCGACGGGGTCGTCCACGTCGCCGGCGTCGTCGCGTTCGGGTCCGCCGTCGAGGTCGACGACGCGACGCTCGACCTTCTCGTGCGGACCAACCTGCTGGCACCGATCCGGCTGCTCCGCGCGGCCTACCCGCACCTGCACGTGAGCGCGGTCGAGGGCCGCGCGCCGTTCGTGCTCAACGTGTCGGCGGTCGTCGCCGAGCAGCCGATGGCCGGGATGGCCGCCTACACCGCGACGAAGGCGGGGCTGGCGGCGTTCGACGCAGCAGCCGGCCGCGAGCTGCGGCGGGCCCGGATCCGTCTCGTCGACGCCCGGCCGCCGCACACCGAGACGGGTCTGGCGACCCGGCCCGTCTCCGGCCGGGCGCCCACGCTGCCCCAGGGCAAGGACCCGAAGGACGTCGCCGCCCGGCTGCTCGCCGCGATCGTGGCCGACGAGCGTGACCTGCCGTCGTCGTCGTTCTGACCCGCGCCGTCCCGCAGGGCGTGTCCCACGGCAAGCTCAGGTCCCTGGGGAGCGCCCGTAGTCGGCCTGGGCGATGGCGTCGACCGTCTGCTCCTCGGTGAAGCTCTCCGACCCCGGGATCTGCGGCACGAACCCCACGAGCATCCCGTTCGCCATGATCTGCGCCTCGAGCCCGGCAGCGCCGTCGACGTCCCACAACGCCTCGCGCCCGTCTCCGAGCGGGACCCGGATGCCGAACCGGAACGCCTGGGGGCGGGCCACCTTCGCCATCACGCCCCGACCGCGAAGGGCGTCCGCGATGCGCTGTGCTTCGCTCTCCTGCATCCGCACAGTCTGCGCCGTCCGGCCTGGGAAAGCGCTGGGAGTGCGCTGTGCGGCGGCTGGTTCGTCCGGCGACCGGCCCGCCGCGTACCCTCCAGACCGTGGCCGTCGACTTTCCCGCAGCGCTCCGTGAGCTCCGCCAGACCCTGAACTCCATCCTCGAGGTCAGCGACGTCGCGGCGCTCGAGAAGCAGGTCGTCGAGCTGTCCGAGCAGGCGTCCGCCCCCGACCTGTGGGACGACCCCGAGAGCGCCCAGCAGGTGACGAGCAAGCTCTCCCACGTCCAGGCGGAGGTCGAGCGCCTGCGCTCGATGGGTGCCAAGCTCGACGACCTGGAGACGCTGGTCGAGATGGCGCAGGAGGAGGACGACGCCGACACCCTCCTCGAGGCCGAGGCCGAGCTCGTCGTGGTCCGCAAGGCGCTGGGCGAGCTCGAGGTCCGCACCCTGCTCTCCGGCGAGTACGACTCCCGCGAGGCGCTCATGACGATCCGGTCCGAGGCGGGCGGCGTCGACGCGGCGGACTTCGCCGAGATGCTGCTGCGGATGT
>DAIOGQ010000121.1:0-10811 GCA_036745175.1 Kineosporiaceae bacterium | reverse complement strand
CCACACCGGGCCTGCCGAACCTCGTGGCATGACCGACAGGGACCTCACCCCCGACTACGACCCGTCGCCGACCGGTGTGCCCGGCTGGGCCCAGATGGCCGGCCGGCCGCCCGTCGACCCGCAGGCATCCGTCGCACCGCAGACCCGCGACCAGGGTGGCACCGGTTCGACGACGGGCCAGGCGACCTGAGCCGGGCGCCGACCACCAGCCCGGCACCTACGACCTGCACCGACGACCTGCACCTACGACCTGCACCGACGACACGGTGCGCGCCCTTCGGCAGGCTTCGGCCACTGGCAGCAAGCTCGACGTCGTCGAGGAGGTCCCGGGCGACGGGACGACCGACCTCGGCGCGCCGGGCAGGATTTCGGGGGCCGCGACAGCACTGCCGTGCGCCACCGCCACGACGCCGCTGCCGTGCGCCCGGATGCGGTCGCGACGGATCAGCCGAGGAGCTCGCCCGGCAGGAAGCGTGGTCCCGGGTCGGGCTCGTGAACGGCGGCCGTTCCGCGGTGCCGGTGCAGCTCCTCGAGGCGCGCCCGGCAGCGGGACATCGCCTCGCGCGCGGCGGGCCGCCACACCTGTGCGGCGTACGGCCGGCGCAGCACGCCGCCGAGCAGGTCGTCCATCGACGAGTAGCGCGCGATGAGGTCCTCGACCGCGCAGCCGACCGCCGTTCCGAGCTGCCCCGCGCCGAGCGCCGACGGCGGGCCGTCGCTCTCGGTGAGGATCGTGCGGGCGAGCATCCGGGCCGCGTCGAGATCCTCGACGACCCAGCGCCGCCAGGGGATCCGGTCGTCGTCCGGTGCGCGCGCGGCAGCGCCGAGCGTGAGCAGCATCGCGTCGACCTGGAGGTCGAGCGCGAGGCGCAGGATGTGCAGGTCCGCCTCGTCGGGCGGCCGGCTCGCGGCCTCGACGGTGGGATCGACGAGTCCGGTGTAGGTGGTGGCCATGGCTCCTCCGTACGACGTTCTCGGCGTTCCCGTGGACCCAGGTCCGGGGCCATCGTCGTCGAGTCCGTACGTGCCGGGCCCGGGCCGTACGGCCCGTTGCGGGGGCCGGGCGGCGTGTGATCTATCACTCGGCCCTGATCTGGCACTCGGACCCCCTTGTGTGCCAACCGCTCCGGGCCGCACCCTTCGAACAGGAGCACGGTCGTGCCAGCGTCGCCGGGACCGGGGTCGAGAGGAGCACGCCATGTCGTCCGAGCGGGTCGAGATCGCGCCGTTCCACGGGCGGGACCGGCACCTACGCGGCTTCGTCGTCTCCGGCCGCTGGCCGGGATCGACCCGGGAGTGGGCGCAGTTCCTCGCGCTCGCCGTCCGGCTCGCGGCCGTCCCGGGCCTGCTGCCCACGACGACCGTCTTCCGTGCCGTCGAGGACGTCCCTGACGACCCGCAGCCCGGCACGGTCGGTCTGGTCACCCACGCGGGCCCCGTGCTCGGCGTGGGCGCACCGGTCCCCGGGGCGTTCTCGGACGCCACACCGCCCGCGCTGATCCTTCTGCACCCGCCCGGCGAGAGCCGGCCGTCGTCGCCCGAGGTCGTCGGGGCGGCGTCCGGGTGCGTCCTCCTGCCGGGCCTGCCGCACCTCGGACTGGAGCACCGTGCCGCCTGGGTCGAGGCCGAGCTCGACGGGACGGTCACCCGGCTCGTCAGCCAGGTCGGCGTCGACCCGTCGATGGATCCGGACACCGCCGTCCTCGCGATGCTCCTCGCCGCGGCCTGACCGGTCGACGAGCGCCCGCCGGCCCGCTGGGCCCGCCGGCCCGCTAGCCCGTCGGGGTCCCGCCCGGAGCCCCCGAGGGGGTCGCCGGTCCGGACGGCGTCGCGGTCGCGCTCGGGGTCGACGTCGGGGTGCCGGGGTCGCGGCCGATCCGGCCGCCCGGGTCCGGCCCGGCGGACGCCGTCGGGTTGGGGTCGACGACCGAGCGCGGCGGGTCCACGAGCCGCGGACCGAGGCGACCCAGCGGGTTCTCCGGCCACGTGCCGTCGAACGCGACGCTGATCCTGGCGCCGGCGGCGTCCGCGTGGTCCACCCGGACCACGACCCGGCCGGACGCCGTCGTCAGCGAGCCGCCGGCGACCAGCGGCGCGTCCATGTCCTCGTCCCAGGCCGCGGACGGTGAGGGCGAGGCGTCGAGCAGGAGCGTCTGGCTCGAGTCGCCGAGCGGGTCGTCCCGTCGGACGACGACACCGGGCCGCAGACCCGCCCAGTTGGACGCGAGGTAGGCGTCCCGGCCGCTCGCCGTCCGGTACTCCACGACGTACGTGCGGCCGGCGGGATCGCTGACCCGCAACGAGCGCAGCCCCGCCCCGTGCGACGACAGGGGGAGCAGCCCGACGGTCGCGGGCGCTGCCACCGTCGTCACCGCGTCCGGTCCGAGGAGACCGAGCCGGAAGGCGTGAGCGGTGCTCAGGGAGCCGAGCCGGTCCCAGCTGATCCCCATGACGTCGTACCAGTCGCGGTAGTCCGAGCGCCGACAGGTGGGCGTCCACCCCGCGGCCCAGACCGCGTCGGCGGTGCCCGCGCACTGGAGCCCGTTGGAGTGGCCGAGCCCGAGGTTGTGGCCGAGCTCGTGGGCCAGGATCGACGTCGAGACGCCGCGGACGTACACGGAGCCGCCCGAGGCGACGCCGCTGCCGACGGTGCCGAGCCCGAAGTAGCAGCCGTCGGTCCCGGTGGAGGTGACGTAGACGACGAGGTGGCGGCGCGGTCCCTCGACGAAACCGGTGCGGCGCTTGACCTCCGACCACAGTGCGAACGGCTGGGTGCACGACGCGGCCGTCGTCATCCAGCCGTAGGAGCGGGGGACGGCGAAGCCGATCCTCCCGCCGCTGGCCTGGGACCAGAAGGTCGAGACGCCGCCGGAGATCGCCGACGCCACGTCGGCCACGGTGGTCGCGTCGCGGGTGCCACCCGGTGGGACGACGAGCGCGACGGTCACCTCGTGCGGGGCCGGTGCGGTCGCCGCGCTCTGCGGGGACCGCGCCGGTCGTCGCAGCGCCGGCTGGACGATCTGCACGCGGGTCACCCGGGAGCCGGCGGCGGCCACCGCGGACGGGGCGGACGACCGGGGTGCCCGAGCGGCCCCCAGCCGGACGTCGACGAGGGTGCCGGTCGGGACGCGGCCCAGGTCCGCGGCGACGACCTGGACGTGCCCGGCCGCTGTCCGCAGGACGGTGACGACGGCGGGCGCCGCGCCGTGCCCGGCCGTGCGCGGGTGGGCGGCGTCCACGGCGACGTCGTCGCCCTCGACGGCCAGCCTCTCGACGGTGCCGCGCACCCAGCTGCCGGCGGTGAGGCCGGTGCGGGTGGTCAGGACGGCACGCGGGGTCGGTCGGGTCCGGGGCACCCCGTCGTGCGCCGTCGTCCGGGCGGCCCGGGGCGCGGACACGGACGCGCTCGCCGCGTCCAGCGGGCCGACGGCGCAGACGGCGCCCGCGGCGCAGACGGCGCCGGTCACGACGGCGGCGAGCCGGACGGCGCGCCGCGCGGGCGGCGTGCTTGGGCCGGACGTGCGGCGCGACGTCCGGGCAGCAGACGTGCGGGCGGACGTGCGACCCGACGTGCGGCCCGATGTGCGTTCCGACAGGCGGCTGCTGGACGTGCTGCGAGACGGCGGTGCCGGCATGACGCTCCTCGTAGGACGCCCCGAGGGGCGCAGACGTGGTCGTCGTCCGTTGTCGGACCCGGCCGTGACGTGCTTGAGCCGAACAGGTGGCGCTCACCCGGTTGCCGTGACCCTGCGTGCTCGCAGCGACCGGACCGGCCCCGGTCGGCGATCGGCGTGGCGTCACCCGGACGGCGCGACCGGCGACCCGACGGGCCGCCCGGCGCCGGAGGGTGCTCGCACCGGTCTCCACGGCCGCCGGTGCGGTGGCGGGACGTGGATCCGCCACGCACAGACGCGTTCCCGACGCGCCGAGGCCGTGTCCCGGCGGACGGCGTGTCGGCGGTTAGCGTGGAAACGTGGCTGACGGACCGGGGACTCGCGCGTCGCTCGACGCGTGGCGGGAGAGCCTGGCGGCCGCCCACCTGCCGGACACCCTGCTCGTCCTCGGCGACGCGGCGGCCGGGGCTCTCGACCTCACGAACGCGCACCCGTCGGGCCTGGCGACGCTGCTCGCCGGCCGGCCGACCCGGCTGTCGATGCTCATCCGCGAGCCCGAGGCGCATGCGGCGGCGCGCCGCCGGGCCCGGGCGATCCGCGCGACGGCGGGCTCGTCGTCCGCCGACCGCGGGATGCGGGCCGGCTACCTCGCCGCCGGGATCGCCTCCTGGCTGCCCGCCGCGACCGCCGGGCTGCTCGTCGACGCGGTCGCCCCGGGGACCGAGCCGATCACCGCCCCGGTCCTGCTGCGCGGGTGCACGCTGCGCCCGCGGGACGCCGGCCACGACGACTACGACCTCGACCTCGAGGACGCCGCCGTCGTCAACCCGCGGCTCGTGCGCCGGCTCGAGCTCGAGTACGGCGTCGGGCTCGACGGCGACGCCCTCGGTCACCTGGCGTTCGGCCTCCAGGGGTTCGACCCGCGGCCGGTCCACGCGCGCATCGAGGAGCTGTGCGCCGCCGTCCCCGGCTTCAGGATCGAGACCCGGCTGCTCGTCGGCGTCTTCACGTCCGGCTCGGGCGCGCTCATCGCCGACCTCGACGGCGCCGAGCCCGCGCTGATGGCGCACGACGTCGTCGGTCCGATCCTGCGCGGCGCACCCGCGGTCGCCGAGAACGGGCCGGTGACCCTGCGCCAGGTCACCCCGCGGGTCGTCGCCGACGCCGACCCGCAGACGGCTCCGGAGGCCGACGCGGCCGTCGTGGACCTCGACCCGGGCCAGCGCCGCGCCGTCGCTGCCGTCCTCGGCGACGAGCACGTCGTCGTCGAAGGCCCTCCCGGCAGCGGTCTCACCCACACGCTCGCGGCCGGGATCGCCGGGCTCGTCGCCCGCGGCCGCCGCGTCCTCGTCGTCACCCCGCACCGGGCGACCGCCGACGCGATGATCAGCCGGCTGCGGGTCGCCGGGCTCGGCGAGGCCGTCCTCGACCTCCACGACGGCGCCGGTGACCGATCGCAGGTGCTCGCAGGCCTGCGGACCTCGCTGGAGGCGGCCCGGGGGGCTGAGGCGCAGGCCAGCGTCGAGACCGGCGCCGGCGTCCGCGGCGCCAACGACCGGGTCCTCGCCCGGTGGCGGGAGGCGTCGTCCGGCCTGGCCGAGGCGACCGCCGCCGTGCACGAGTTACGCGAGCCGTGGGGCGTCAGCGCCTACGACGCGATGGTCGCGCTCGCCGGCCTGATGGCCGGCCCGCACGCCCCCCGGACCCGGGTGCGGCTCACGCACGAGGTGACGCGGCGGCTCGGTACCGAGCGGCGCGAGGCACTGCGCGCCGACCTGCGCGACGTCGCGGGCCTGGGCGCCTTCACGCTGACCCGGGTCGACACCCGCTGGCTCGACGCCCGGGTCCGGTCCGACCAGGACGCCGAGCACGCGCTCGCGGCAGCGGTCGCAGCCCGGGACGGCCTCGGCCGGGCGCGGCGTGACATGGCCGGGGTCTGCGCGAGCGCCGGACTGTCGGCGGCGAAGGCAGCCTGCGACTGGCGGCCCCGCCTCGACCTGCTCGTGGGCGTCCGGGACAGCCTCGACATCCTCCTGCCGGCCGTCTTCGAGCAGCCGCTCGGCGACCTCATCGAGGCGGTGGGGCCGGACGGCGGCCCGGTGGAGGCAGGCCGGCTCACCCGCCGTTCGCTGCGCCGCCGGGCCAAGCACCTGGTCCGGCCGGGCGTCCACGTCGAGGACCTCCACACCGCCCTCGTCGCCGCCCAGGAGCAGCGGGTGCGCTGGCTCGAGCTCGCCGAGGCCGGCGGCTGGCCGCGGGTCCCGACGGGGCTCACGGACGCCCAGGTCGCGGTGGAGTCCGTCGAGGGCGCGCTCGCCGTGCTCACCCACGCGCTCGAGGGCACCGGGACGCCCGACCTGCTCACCCTGCCGCTCGACAAGCTCGAGCAGCGCCTCGCCGACCTGGCGGCCGACCCGGACGGCGTCCGCGACCAGCCGCGGCGCACCCTCCTGCTCGACCGGCTCCGGGACGCCGGGCTCGGCGACCTGCTCGGCGACCTGCGGCTGCGGCGGTGCGAGGCCGAGGACGTCGACGGCGAGCTCGACCTCGCGTGGTGGACGAGCGTCCTCGAGGCGATCATCCGGGCCGACACCCGGCTGGCCCGGCATGACGCCCAACGCCTGCGCGACCTCGTCGACGGGCTGCGCGAGGCCGACGCCCGGCTCGTCGCCGCGGCGGCGACCCGGGCCGCGGCGGCGGCCGTCACCGGCGCCCGGCCCGTGCTCGACGCCCACGCCGACCAACTGCGCTGGCTCCAGGCCGAGGTCGTCCGCGGCCAGCGGTCGGCGTGGCCGCACGACCTGTTCCGTCGCGCGCCCGACGTCGTCGGGGCCCTGCGTCCGGTGTGGGTCATGAGCCCGGACGCCGTCGCTCGCGTGCTGCCGCCCGCCGTCGTCGGCGAGCCGCTCGTCGACGTCGTCGTCGTCGACGACGCGGGTCAGGTCGGGATGGCCGAGGCCGCCTCCGCGATCGCCCGTGGCCGCCGGGTCTTCGCCGCCGGGGACCGCCGCCGGCTGCCGCCCGCGACCGGGGGGCCGTCCGTCCTCACCGCGCTCGCGGACCGGCTGCCCGTGCACCGCCTCGACCGAGGCCACCGGGCCCGCGACGTCCGGCTCGTCTCGCCGTTGCGGTCCAGCTATCCCGAGGGCTGGCGCTGCATGCCGGGCGCCTGCGTCGAGGCGCCGTTCACGCTCGTCCACGTGCCCGACGGGGTCGGGGTGCCGGCCCCCGGCGAGGACTTCGCGGTGAGCTCGCAGCAGGAGGTCCGCCGCGTCGTCGAGCTCGTCGCCGAGCATGCCGCGACCCGTCCCGGCCAGTCGCTGCTCGTCGTGACGCTCGGCGCCCGGCACGCCGAGCGGATCGAGGAGGCGCTGCGGTCGGCGGTGACGGACCTGCCGCACCTCGCGCGCTGGCTCGACGTGCACTGGACCGGCGACCTCGACGAGCCGTTCCTCGTGCGACCCGTGCACCGGATCGCGGGGCTCGAGCGCGATGCCGCGATCGTCTCGGTCGGGCTGGCGCGGACGCCGCACGGTCGGGTGCTGCACCGGTTCGGCGTGCTCGACGGTCGGTTCGGCCGGGCCTGCCTGCTGGCAGCGATGTCCCGTTCCCGCCGGCGCACGACGCTCGTGTGCAGCTTCACCGCCGACGACCTGCTGCCGGAGCGGATCCGGACGGACGGCGCGCGGATGCTCCGCGAGGTGCTCGCGGCCGCAGGAGGCGCGTCCGGCCCGGAGACCGTCGGGGACGCCGGTGGCCCCGCGGCCGCACCGCAGGACGCGCTCGTCGCCGACCTGTGCAGCCGGCTCGTCGCGGCCGGGATGCCGGTCGTGCCGCGGGTGGCCGCGCCCGACTGGCCGCTCGACATCGCCGTCCTCGACGCGATGGTGCCGGGCCGGCGGCTGCTCGCCGTCGAGCTCGACGGGCCCGCGTACGCGCGCTGCCCGAGCCTGCGGCTGCGGGACCGGCAGCGCCGGCAGGCGTGGGAGCGGGCCGGCTGGGTCCACGTGCGGGTCGCCGCGATGGACCTGTTCTGCGACCCGGAGGCCGAGGTCGAGCGGATCCACGACGCCTGGCGCGCGGCCGGCGGGCTCCCCGCCGTCATCGTGCCCGCCGACGTGCTCCCGCAGCTGCCGCCGGTCCGGGCGCCGTTCCCGGACGTCGCGACCGGGCTGCCGCCGTCGGCCTACGGGGCCGGGGAGCTCGAGGCGGTGGCCGGCTGGGTCGTGTCCGACGGAGTCCGGCGTGCCGACGAGGAGGTCGCCTCGGTCGTTCGTGAGGCGCTCGGGATCGTCGAACGCGGTGGGCGGACCGACGCGGAGATCGCCGCCGCTGTCCGGGTGGTCAGGGCGACCGCCGAGACGCTGGTCGACGAGGCCGAACCGTCGGCGGGGGAGTCCTACGGCGCGCAGCGCGCTGCCGGCCAGCCTCCTGCCGGACAGCCTCCCGCCGGGCAGCCTCCCGCTGGGGAGATCGCGGCGAACGGCACGTCAGTCGTCGCGGGCAGCGTCGCTGCGCAGACGACGCTCCCGGTCGACCTCGACCGGGCGGCCGAGCAGGTGACCGAGCAGGCGAACGAGCGAACGACCGAGCACCGGCCCCGCGACGGCGAGCTGGTCGCGGCGGACGCCGAGGCGGCCCGCCCGCGCTGACCCGGCTGTCGGTGCGGGTCCTTGCTGCGGGACGATGCCCGGATGAGTTCCGACGACCCGCCCGAGGACCCGGCGGACGCTGCGGCCTCGACCCGTGCGGACGTCGGGGAGGACGCGGCCCCCGGGGCCGACCCAGCGGTCGAGGACGTCGCGCCAGGCGTGTCACCCGCCGTCCGCCGGGTCGACCCCGAGGACTGGTCCCGCTCCGGCGAGGACGACGACCGCTACCTCAGAGACCGCCCGCCGCACTGGGAGTGAGATGCCGGATGCCCGGCACGACCGAGCCTGGTGGGCGGGTCGTGCCGGGCATCCGTGGCAGGGACGTCAGGCGCGGTTCTGTGCGCGGAGCAGGTCGCGGATCTCGGTGAGGATGATGACGTCCTCGGCCGGGGCGGCGGGCTCCTCGACGAGGCCGGCCTTGCGGCGCTCCTGGAGCTTGTTCATCGGGACGACGAGGATGAAGTAGACGACGGCCGCGATGAGGATGAAGTTGATCGTCGCAGTGATGACCGCGCCGATGTCGACGAGCGTCTTCGCGTTGCCGTCGCGGATCTCGAAGCCGAGGCCGACCTCCCCCCCACCGATCGACTGGATGATCGGGTTGACGATCTTCTCGACGAACGTCGTGACGATGGCGCCGAAGGCGACGCCGATGACGACGGCGACTGCGAGGTCGATGACGTTGCCTCGCATGATGAACTCGCGGAAGCCCTTGACCACGTGCGTTGCTCCTCAGGCTGGGGACGGACACAGGGACGGATGGTCCGATCGGCCCGTACCCTAGCGATCTCCTGTTGCCGGGTCACGGACCGTGAGGTGAATGCACCGTAAGTACCCGGTTTCGGCGGGTCACCATGACACCACGACGACGCTCAGTGGCCGCAGCCCGCTGGCCGCGGCGAGCCGGGCCGCCGCGCGGCGGTCCGCCGCCACGACGAGCACGCCCGCGGCGTCGACCCCGCCGAGGCCGGCGGGGTCGCCCGGGGCGCCCAGCTCCGGGTCCGCCGGACCGACGGCGCCGAGGAGTCCTGCCCCGTCGTCCGCCGCCGGGTCCCCGCCGGCCGCGCCCGCCGCGCCGCGGGCACCGACGAGGCCCGCGGGGTCTGCCCCGGGACGGCCGGGGACCGCGAGCACGAGCAGGCCGGTCCCGACCGTCGTGGCCTCCTCGACGGTGCCCTTGCCCGGCGCCTCGGGGTCCGCGCCGACCGTGCCGGGCACCTGCTCAGGGGACGGCCCGGCGAGCACGTCGACCCGGTCGCCCGGCCGGACCGCGAGCGCCGCGGCCGGGTCCGCGGTCCGGACCGTGACGAGCACGGTGCCCGCCGGACGGGCCGGGCCGCCGCGAGCCAGCCGGACGTCGGTGAAGGCTTCCCCGCGCCGGACCGGTGCCGCGAGCACGGCGCCCACCGACGGTGCGGTCGCGCCGTCGGGGACGGCCCCGGGCGGGAGCGCGACGACCCGGACGTCGGAGGCGGAAAGGGCCGCTCCCGCTGCGAGGTCTCGCGCCGCGACCGCCGCCGGGGCGGTGGCCGCGGGCGGGGGAGCCACCGCCTGGAGCCCGGCCCACAGGGCGCCGGCGGTGCACAGGGTCGCGAGCGGGCGTCGGTGCCGACGCACGGCGCGCCGGATCGACCGCTGCCGGGGCGGCAGCGGGAGCGGGGCCACGGCAGCCGCCGGTCAGGGCAGCTCGAAGGGCAGCGCGAGCCCGTCGAGCGAGTGCCGGCAGGAGCAGTCGGCGTCGGTCGCCGGGAGGGCCGCGACGACGTCGACGAGGAGTGCCTTGAGCCGCTCGACCGACCGGCCGAACACCGCGATCACCTCGGCGTGCGTGACGCCGTCACCCGTCTCGAACCCCGCGTCGAGGTCGGTGACGACGGCGACGCTCGTGTAGCAGAGCGCGAGCTCGCGGGCGATCGCGGCCTCCGGCGCGCCCGTCATCCCGACGAGGTCGGCGCCGGCGGCGGCGTGCCAGCGCGACTCCGCACGCGTCGAGAAGCGGGGACCGTTGACGACCAGGAGCGTGCCACCGTCGTGCGCGGGCTGCCCGGACGCCGACGCGGCGGACAGCACCGTCGACCGGCCGTGCGGGCAGTACGGGTCGCCGAACCCGACGTGCACGACGGTGCCGGGGTCGTCGTAGACCGTGTGCGCGCGGCCCCAGGTGCGGTCGATGAGCTGGTCGGGGACGACGAACGTGCCGGGCCCGAGCTCGGGGCGCATCGAGCCGACCGCGCACGGCGCGAGCACCTGGCGCACCCCCAGGCTGCGCAGGGCCCAGAGGTTGGCCCGGTAGTTCACCCGGTGCGGCGGGAGACGGTGGTCGGCCCCGTGCCGCGGGAGGAACGCGACCCGGCGGCCGGCGACCTCGCCGACGACGGGCGGGTCGCTCGGCGGACCGAACGGGGTGTCGACCGGCATCTCGTGGGCGCCGTCCAGCCACGCGTAGAAGCCGGAGCCGCCGATGACGCCGACATCGGCGACCGGCCCGGGGGACGACGCGGTGGACGACGCGGTGGACGACGCGGTGGACGACGCGGTGGACGAC
>DAIOGQ010000120.1:0-10850 GCA_036745175.1 Kineosporiaceae bacterium | reverse complement strand
GCGCGCAAGCGGATCGGCCTGACCCTGCGGCTCGACGACGACGTCCCGGGCGCGGGCCGTGCGAGGGGCGGCGGGGCAGGCCGTGACGGCCGGCGCCGGGCGCCGACGCCGGCGCCGCCGGCTCCGGACGGTGCGCTGGCGGAAGCCTTCCGGCGCGCCGGCTACGGCGGCCGGGCCGACCGGTCGTGACCGTCGGCGCCACGGAGCCGGGTCAGCCGTCGGCCCGGATCCGGTCCAACGACCGTGCGACGATCTCCGCAAGGACGCCGAGGTCGACGTCCGAGAGCCGCTTGACGTACAGGCAGCTGCGTCCCACCGAGTGCTTCCCGAGCCGCGCGAGCAGGTCCGCGTAGGGCTGGACGTCGTCGAACACGTAGAGCGTCGTCGCCTGCTTGCGAGGCGAGAAGCCGACCTCGAACCAGCCGAGCTCGCGACCCGTGGCGTAGCGCAGGTGGCGGTGGCCGTAGCCGACGATGTCGCTGCCCCAGAGCACCGCCTGGTCGCCGGTCACCCGGTCGAGGAGCTCGCGGACCGCGATCGCGTCCGCCCGTCGCACCGGGTCGGCGACGGCCTCGAGGAAAGCGCCGACGTCGCCGTCGGTGGGCTTGGTCTTCAGCTCGGCCATGCCGTCACCTCTCGTCCTGTCGTCCGTCGTCCGCGACCCCCCGGACCGCGGCGATCACCGCACCGTAGCGCTCGACGGCGGGGGAGTCCCAGACCCCGACAAGGCCGACGATGACGTGGTCGACGCCGGCGGCGCACAGGGTTCTCACGCGTACCGCATGGTCCCCGACGGTGCCGGGGTGAGACCAGGCCCGCCAGCGGGCCGCGCCGCGGGCCGGTGCACGCCGGGCGACGTCGGCGGCGAGCGCATCGGTGTCCGTGGCGACGAGGGCCGTCGAGAGATGGGTGACCTCGACGTCCGAACGGTCGCGGCCGACCTCGGCGCAGTGCCGGTCGAGGACGGCGAGCTTGTGCCGGATCGTCGCCGGGTCACCGGTGAGGTTGCACGCGTCGGCGTAGCGGGCCACGAGCCGCAGGGTCCGCCGCTCACCGCCGCCGCCGACGAGGACCGGCACCCGCGCCTGGATCGGGCGCGGGTAGCACATCGTCTCGGGAAGGCTGACGACCCGGCCCGTGAACGGCGGGGACCCTTTGCCCCACAACAGAGGCAGCGCCTGGAGGGCGTCCTCGAGGAGGTCGAGCCGCTCGCGGGCGGGCGGGAACCGGTAGCCGTAGGCGGCGTACTCCGGCTCGTACCATCCGGCACCGAGGCCGCACCAGGCACGCCCGCCGGACAGGACGTCGAGCGTCGCGACGACCTTCGCGAGGTGGCCGAGGTTGCGGTAGCCGACGGCGTGCACGAGGCACCCGAGCCGGATCCGGGACGTCGAAGCGGCAAGGGCGCCGAGCGTGGCGCCGCTCTCGAGCATGTCGTCCCAGGGCCGGCCGACCTGGGGGATCTGCCGGAAGTGGTCCATGACCCACAACGAGTCGAACCCGGCGTCCTCGGCCGCCCGGGCGACCCGGGGGAGGTGCTCGGCCAGACCGGCCGCCCCGCCCGGGGCGTCGAACGCCGACAGGTGCAGGCCGAACCGGACGTCCCTCGTGCCGTCCGTCGTGCCCTGTGCCGCGCCGCTCCTCCTGTCGGTCGTGGTGTCGTCCGTCGGGACCCGTCGCGCCGGGACGGCCCGGATCCCGGGTCCGGTCATCGACGCGGGGACGACGCGCACGGGCTCGGCGGTGACGACATCGGCGAAGCCCTCGCCGGCGAGGTCGTCCCGGACGGCGGCGAACGCCGCGAGCTGGGCCGTGAGGACCGGCGCGGGGACCCGGTGCGGCCGGGCCGCGTTGCGCCGCCGGCACTCGGCCGGCGGGGTGTCGAGGACGACCGCGACGCACCGCACACCGTGCCGGGCGGCGAGGTCGCGCCATGCGCGGCGTCGGTCGGCGTCGAGCCCCAGAGTGTCGACGACGGTCGTCAACCGGCGGCGGACCCGCGCGGCGACGACGAGGTCGAGGACGGCGAAGGCGTCGGCGCTCGCCGCAAGGTCGTGCTCGCCCTCGCCGACGACGGCGCGCAGCCGGTCGGAGCCGACGACCTGGTCGGCGTCGAAGTGCGCCAGCGCCCACGACGACTTGCCGGACCCCGACGGGCCGACGAGGACGACGAGCGTCCCCTCGGCCAGCCGCAGCACGCCGTCCACGGTAGCCGTCGGGGGCGCTCTCAGACGTCGAAGGTGCCGACGACCATCGCGTGGTCGGAGTAGGGCTTCCCGACCGTCGTCGTCGGCGTCGTCCCCATGCTCGGCAGCGGAGCGCCCTTGACGGTCCGCATCGCCGTCACCGCCTCCTTGAGGGCGTGGCTCACGAGGAGGTGGTCGATGAGCTCGAGCCGTTCGCCGAAGACCCGGGAGTACCGGTCGCGCTCCGGGATGAGGGGGTAGGGGTTGAAGAGCCGGTAGCCGTCGCCCTTGTCGGGTCGGTCGGCGGCCGCCGTGCCGAATTCCGAGCCGGTCGGCCCGAGGAGCAGCTGGGTCGTCGCCGCCTGCGGCTCGTCGTTGAGGTCGCCGAGCAGGACGACGGCCCGCTGCTGCCCCATGCCGGCGAGGAGCCGGTCGGCGAGCCCGCGGACCGTCACCGCCTCGCTGGCACGCTGGAAGAGGGCGTACGCGGCGAAACGGGCCCGCTCCGCCTCGTCGTTCGTGTCGAACCGGCCACCGGGGTAGGTGACGAGCTTGGACTTCAGGTGCACGGTGAGGACAGCCAGCTTCGCGCCCGAGGCCGTCGTCACCTCGACGCTCAGTGCGCCGCGGCCGAGCCGGGTGGCGATGTTGCGGCTGTCGTCGGTGTAGAGCGGCGGCAGGCCCGCCCGCAGCCGGACGTCGTCCGACAGCCGTACCGCAGGCAGCCGGCTCAGGACGCCGACGCGGATGCCACGCCGTGCGTCGGGCTGCGTCGAGAGGATCCCCGTCCACTCGGGGCCGAGGGCGACGCGCAGGTCCTCGAAGGGCTCCGGCGCGCCGACCTCTTGGACGGCGACGACGTCGACACCGGCGTCGCGGATCGTCGCGGCGAGCCCGGCGACCTTCGTCGCGTAGTCCTCGGGGGTCTTCGGTCCGTCCCCACCCGGCGGGAAGAGGTTCTGCACGTTCCACGTCGCGATGCTGACCACGGTTCGCCTCGTCTGCTCGTCTGCTCGGGTCCGGACTCGCCCGGCCGTCGGACGTCACCGGAGCCGGGCGGCCCGCCACAGCCTGCCCTCCTGATGAGGGTGCGGGCGACCGTTTCCGGACATGCGTACGCTGGCGCCGTGACTGCCCGCGACGAGAGCGACGCTCGCGCGACCCAGGGCGGGGACGGCGCCGTCGTCGACGACGTCTGGACGATCCCGAACGCGCTGAGCGTGCTGCGGCTCGTCCTCGTCCCGGTCTTCGCCTGGCTCCTGCTCGCCGAGCACGACGGTTGGGCCCTCGTCGTTCTCATGGTGAGCGGAGCCTCGGACTACCTCGACGGCAAGCTCGCCCGGCAGTGGGGTCAGGTGTCCCGCCTCGGGCAGCTCCTCGACCCGTTCGCCGACCGGCTGTACATCCTGTCGACGCTGCTCGGTCTGGCCTACCGGGACGTCATCCCGTGGTGGCTCGTCGTCGTGCTCGTCGGCCGGGACGCTCTGCTGTCGTTGACGATCCCGATCCTCGCGCGGCACGGGTACGGGCCGCTGCCGGTGCACTTCCTCGGGAAGGCCGCGACCTTCAACCTCCTCTATGCCTTCCCGCTCCTCCTGCTCGCCGAGGGCGACAACGTCGTGGCGAGAGTTGCGCAGCCGGTCGCGTGGGCGTTCTGCTGGTGGGGCACCGCGCTCTACTGGTGGGCGGGCTGGCTCTACGTCCGCCAGGTCCGGGCCGTCACCGTCGCCGAACGGCCTGCCCCCGCCTGACGACGGACCGTCCCGTGTCACCATGTGGTCCGATGGCGGGCAGACCGGACGACACGACGGGCTCCGGGACCGGACGACGGTCCGCGGACGCGTCGACCGGCGACGTCCTCGTCACCTCGCGCCGGGCGTCCCGACGCAAGGACCTCCCGCCACGCCGGGTGGATGCGTCGATGACCCTGCTGCGCGAGGTCATGGAGCGCCCGCTCGACCCCGGCTACGCCGAGGCCGCCGCTCGACGGGCTGCCGGGAGACCACCGGCGGGACGCACCGTGACGGTGGTGGTCGCCATCGTCGCCGGCCTCCTCGTGACGTGGAGCGTCGTCGTCCTGCGCGAGCCTCAGCCCGCCGCGGTCCGCGCCCGCGCCCTCCTCGTGGAGCAGATCGACGAGCGCACGCAGCAGAACGACGACACCCAGGGGCGGATCGAGGGGTTCCGCCGCGACATCCGGCGGGCGCAGAGCCAGGCCCTGAGCCGCGCCGGCGACCCCGGCGCCGCGGCGACGGCCGCCGCGGTGGGGGTGATGTCCGGCGACGTCGCCGTCACCGGTCCCGGTCTGCGGATCGAGCTCGACGACGCGGCGGGCAGCCGCGACGACGGCGGCGCGAACTCCGACCCGCGCGCGGACACCGCCGCCGAGGACGGCCGCGTCTACGACCGCGACCTGCAGACCCTCGTCAACGGGCTCTGGGCCGCCGGTGCCGAGGCCGTCTCGATCAACGGCCAGCGGCTCACGTCGCTCAGCGCGATCCGGTCCGCGGGGGAGGCGATCCTCGTCGACTTCCGGCCGCTCGTGCCGCCTTACACCGTCCTGGTCATCGGCGACCCGTCGACGCTCCAGACGCGGTTCGCCGCGGGGTCAGCGGGGGCCTACCTGCAGTCCCTGGCCGACAACTACGACATCGCCGTCCGCATCGACCCCCAGGACCAGGTCACCATCCCCGGGTCACGGTCGCTCTCGCTGCGCAACGCGACGCCCGTGCCGTCGACCAGCGCCGCACCGTCGGACCCGGCGACCACCCCCTCCGCGCAAGAGGCCGACCAGGCGACGCTACCGTCGGCGTCGACGACGACCCGCCCGAGCACCCCGGAGGCCACCTCGTGATCGCCGTGCTCGGCCTGGTCCTCGGCATCGTCGCGGGGCTCGTGTTCGAGCCCGCGGTCCCGCAGGGGCTCCAGCCGTACCTGCCGATCGCCGTCGTCGCAGCGCTGGACGCCGTGTTCGGCGGGCTGCGCGCCGTCCTGGACGGCATCTTCGACGACCGTGTCTTCACGGTGTCCTTCCTGTCGAACATCATCGTGGCCGGGCTCATCGTGTACCTCGGCGACCAGCTCGGTGTCGGCTCACAGCTGTCGACCGGGGTCGTCGTCGTCCTCGGAATCCGGATCTTCTCCAACGCCGCCGCGATCCGCCGGCACCTGTTCAAGGCATGAGCGACGAGCCGGAGCAGCCGGCGCTGCCGACAGGCCCCGACGACGAGGACGCCGTCGCCGCGGAGCCGGACGCAGACGCACCGGACGGCGCGACCGAGGAGGACGACGAGGCCGTCGTCGCCCCGGAGCCGGACGCCTCGGCCGCCGCCCCCGGGGTCGCCGTGGTCGAGGACTCGGAGGCCGGGCCGTCGGGGGCGGTCGACGCCGAGCCCGCCGTCGAGGAGGTCCGGGCCGACCACTCCGCTGCCGACGCGCCGACACCGGACGCGCCGACACCGGACGCGCCGACACCGGACGCGCCGACACCCGACGAGGCCGTCACCGGGCCGTCCCCGACGGGTGACGAGGCGCCGGGTGACGAGGCGCCGGGTGACGAGGCACCGGCCGACCAGGCGCCGGACGCTCCGGGTGAGCTCGACCTCGACGAGGTCGCCACCGGGACGGCCGCCGTCGCGGCGGCAGGGGAGCCGGGCCGACGCGTCACGGCGCGTTCGCGCCTCGCGGCCGCGATGCGGCCCAAGGCGAACCGTGGTCAGATGCTGGCCGCGCTGCTGTGCGCCGGGCTCGGGTTCGGCCTCGTCGTCCAGGTGCAGTCGAACAACTCCAGCGACCTCGACCGGCTCCGGCAGAGTGACCTCGTCCGGCTGCTCACGGACGTGAACTCCGAGGCCGAGCGGCTCTCGGGGGAGGAGCAGGAGGTCCGGGCGGCGGCCGAGAAGCTGGCCAACCAGGAGAGCAGCGGCCAGGAGGCGCAGGCCCAGGCCCGCGAGCGGCTCCTGGTGCTCGGGATCCTCAGCGGGACGGTCAAGGCGACGGGGCCCGGCATCGAGCTGCGCATCGACGACCCGACGGGCCAGGTCGGCGCGCCGACGCTCCTCGACGCGCTCCAGGAGCTGAGGGACGCCGGTGCCGAGGCGGTCCAGGTCGGTACGGTGCGTGTCGTGGCGAGCACCGCCTTCGTCGACTCCGGCTCGGGCGTCGAGGTCGACGGCCGGCAGCTGCGGCCGCCGTACACGTACCGCGTGATCGGCGACCCGCAGACCCTCGACGCGGCGATGCGGATCCCGGGCGGCGTCCTCGACGTTCTCGAGCAGAAGGACGCGCGGGGCACGATCACCCGGCGAGACACGGTGGTCGTCGACGCGTTGCACGCCCTGGCAACGCCTCAGTACGCTCGCCCGGCTCCGGAGGCCGGGTCCTGACCTCCCGGGGACCCTAGGACGCGACCCGCACCACCGACCACGCCGACCGCCCGTTCGAGGAGAGGCACCCGCCGAGATGGCCGACTTCACCTACCCCGAGGACCTGCACTACACCGCTGAGCACGAGTGGGTGCGCGTCGAGTCCGGGCGAGCCCGGGTGGGCATCACGAGCTATGCGCAGGACGCCCTCGGCGACATCGTCTACGTGACCCTGCCGGACGACGGGGCGTCGCTGACCGCCGGCCAGACCTGTGGCGAGATCGAGTCGACCAAGAGCGTCAGCGACATCTACGCACCCGTGACCGGCGCGGTCGTCGCCCGGAACGCGGCGCTCGACGCCACCCCTGAGCTTGTCAACACCGACCCGTACGGCGAGGGCTGGATGTTCGACGTCGAGCTCGAGGGGGGCGTTGCACCCGACGGCCTGCTCTCGGCCGAGGAGTACCGGGCACAGCTCGGCTGAGCAGCCCGTCCGGCGCGACCGGGCGGGCGCGCTCCGGACGACGCGCGGGCGGGCTGTCTCGACCTTGCGTCGAGAGTTAGGCTGACCGCGTAAGGGCGCGCGCCGGAACCACGGGACGCGGCCCCGCCGGACCTCGAGGGCACGACGTGCGGCGGGTGGCAGGGGACGAGGAGGCGCGTCATGCCTGATCCGACATCGGACGGTGCAGGGGACGAGGAGGAGCAGGCGATGACGGGACCGACGTCTGACCAGAACGTGGGCCCCGAGCAGGGTTCGCCGTTGGGACCGGACACGACGATCACCCTCGGCGCCGTCGGCGCGGTGGACGAGACCGCGACGCCGCGGCTGTCACCGGCCGACCAGGCCGCGATCGACGCCCTCCCGGCCGGCTCGGCGCTCCTCGTCGTCCAGCGAGGCCCGAACGCAGGAGCCCGCTTCCTGCTCGACGCCGACAAGACGACCGCGGGCCGCCGTCCGGACAGCGACATCTTCCTCGACGACGTCACGGTCTCCCGCAAGCACGCCGAGTTCCTGCGGCGCGACGCGCAGTTCGTCGTCCGTGACGTCGGCAGCCTCAACGGTACGTACGTGCAGCGCGACCGCATCGAGGAGGCCGTTCTGCGCGACGGTGACGAGGTGCAGATCGGCAAGTTCCGCATGGTCTTCCACCCGAGCAAGCGCGCCGCCGGAGGCGTCGGCGGGTGGTGACGTCGCCGTGGTGAGTGCCGCGTTCGGGCACCGGGGGGAGCCGCACGCGTCGATGAGCATCGGGGAGGTGCTGGCCGAGCTGCGCCCGGAGTTCCCCGACGTCACCATCTCGAAGATCCGCTTCCTCGAGGACCAGGGGCTCATCGAGCCCGACCGCACGCCGTCGGGGTACCGCAAGTTCGGCCACCCGGACGTCGCGCGGCTGCGCTACGTGCTCGCGGTCCAGCGAGACCACTACCTGCCGCTGCGGGTCATCCGCGACCACCTCGCGGCGGTCGACAACGGCCTCGAGCCGCCGCCGCTGCCCGGCGGTGTCCCCCGGATGCCGCGTCTGGTCGCCGAGGCGGGCGAGCGGACCCGGGTGGACCTGCGGCTCACGCGTGACGAGCTCCTGGAGTCGGCCGGCATCGAGGACGCTTTGCTGGCGGCGCTGGAGTCCTACGGCCTCGTCGGCCGGCGTCCGGGGGGCACGTACGACGGGGACGCCCTCGTCATCGCCCGGACGGCGGGGGAGCTCGCGCGCTTCGGGATCGAACCGCGGCACCTGCGGACCATCCGGACCGCGGCCGAACGCGAGGCCGGTCTCGTCGAGCAGGTGGTCGCGCCGCTGCGACACCAACGCGGCGGCCAGGCCGGCGCCCAGGCGGAGGAGGTCGGCCGCGAGGTCGCCTCGCTGTGCGTGCGGCTGCACGCCGCCCTCGTCAAGGTCGCGGTCGACCGAGCGGGGCCGTGACCGGCGCAGGACCCCGCACGGGGCACCGCGATCGCCTCGGCCGTCGCGGTCGGCCGACGCCCGGGGTACGGTGACGGTGTGCGGGAGCTCGATGTGGTCGGCGTGCGGGTCGAGATGCCCTCGAACCAACCGATGGTGCTGCTGCGTGAGCGTGGCGGCGACCGCTACCTCCCCATCTGGGTGGGTTCGGCGGAGGCGAGTGCCATCGCGTTCGCCCAGCAGGGCGTCGTGCCACCACGTCCGCTGACCCACGACCTCATGCGCGACATCATCGAGGCGCTCGGGCGGACGCTCGAGGAGGTCCGGATCGTCGCGATCAAGGACAACGTCTTCCACGCCGAGCTGCACTTCGACGGCGGCCTCACGGTCGGATCGCGGTCGTCGGACGCCATCGCTCTCGCCCTGCGCACCGGCACCCGCATCATGGGCGCCGACGAGGTGCTCGAGACCGGCGGCGTCGCCGTGCCCGACGAGGACGAGGACGAGGTCGAGAAGTTCCGCGAGTTCCTCGACCAGATCTCGCCGGAGGACTTCGGCGAGGACGCGCCCGGCCCCGGCCCCACGTCCTCCTGACCCCGGCGGGGCCCGTCGTGGGTCGTCCTGAGGTCCTTCGCGGGCTGCCCGCGGCGCGACGTCATGATCCACGGCGCGTCGCGGCCGACACGCCGGTGCAGCCCGGCACGTGCCTCGTTGACGCGGGTGAGGGGCGGGCCTACCGTCAGAGGAGGAAAACGTCCTCGCTGTAGTTCCACCACTGTCGTCCCCCCGGGGCGGCGGTCTTCCCCGGAGCGAGGACGACGGACAGGAGGTCTTCGTGAGCGGCTCCAGCGACGCCACGGGTACGACGGGCCGCGCGAAGCAGAACCCGTTGAACAAGCTGCCCGAGCGTGCCCAGGGTCTGCTCTTCACCGAGGACCTGCCCGAGCTCGACGAGCAGGTCGGCTACCGCGGTCCCATCGCGTGCCGTGCGGCCGGCATCACCTACCGTCAGCTCGACTACTGGGCCCGGACCGGGCTCGTCGAGCCCTCGGTGCGCCCTGCCGGCGGCTCCGGTACCCACCGGCTCTACGGGTTCCGCGACATCCTCGTGCTCAAGGTCGTCAAGCGGCTGCTCGACACCGGCGTCTCGCTCCAGCAGATCCGCGTCGCGGTCGGGTTCCTTCGCGAGCGCGGCGTCGGCGACCTCGCCGAGATCACGCTCATGAGCGACGGGGCGAGCGTGTACGAGTGCACGTCCGCCGACGAGGTCATCGACCTCGTCCAGGGTGGCCAGGGCGTCTTCGGGATCGCGGTCGGCCGGGTCTGGCGGGAGGTCGAGGGCAGCCTCGCCACGCTGCCCGGCGAGCGCCCGGACGACGAGGTGCCCGCCGAGGACCCGGACGACGAGCTCGCCGTGCGGCGCCGCGATCGCGCGATCGGCTGACCGGGCGGCCCTCCAGCACCGCCAGCACCGCAGTACTGCAGCACCGCAGCACCGCGGGCGGTCAGCGGGCGATGGCCGGTGCCGTCCGGCGCCGCGAGGCGACCCGCAGGAGCCGCGCCAGGTGCGCGTCGAAGGCCTCCGCCAGCTCGGCGGCGGCTTCGCCGGGCCATCGGTGCACCGGACTGCTCGCACCCTGTGACTGCTGGAGCGCGCTGCGCTCGGCGAGCGCGGGCGTCAGGACGAGCGGCCCGAACATCGACTGCAGCTCGGCGAGCCGGTAGCGGTGCTCAGGGGATCGCTCGCGGTACCGGTTGACGACGACCCCGAGCGGCTGGAGGTCGGGCGCCGTCCCGCGGCGCAGCTCGTCGATGGAGCGCAGGGCACGGTCCGCGGCCGTCACCGAGAACAGCCCCGGCTCGGAGACGACGAGGGCCCGGTGGCTCGCGACGAGCCCGGTCCGGGTGAGCGCGCCGAAGGACGGCGGGCAGTCGACGAGGACGAGCCGGTACTGGTCCGTGCGGGACAGCGCCGCCCCGAGCCGATGGACCGCCCGCTCGCCGATCCTGGGACCGTCGAGCGACGCGCTGTCCCACGTGCCGACCATGACGTCCAGCCGTCCGCCGCCGTCCACCGTCCAGCCGCTGGGGCTGAGCGCCCGGTCGATCGACGTCCTCCGCGGGGCGGCGAGCACGTCCGCCACGGTCGAGGCCGGCCGCTCGGCGACGTCGAGCCCCATCGTCGCGTCGGCCTGCGGGTCCAGGTCGACGACGAGGGTCGGGACCCCCCGGGAGAGCGCTGCCGAGGCGAGGCCCAGGGCCACCGAGGTCTTTCCCACACCGCCCTTGAGGCTGCACACGCTGACCACGATCACCCCCCGAACCTACCGTCCCGGGACCTCCGGGAGCCCAAGACCCGCTACGGCGGGGGAGGGGCCGGCTGCTGGGCCCGGAGG
>DAIOGQ010000119.1:0-10890 GCA_036745175.1 Kineosporiaceae bacterium | reverse complement strand
CGGCGTCCACACGATCGGCAAGAAGATCGTCGAGGAGGCCGCCGAGGTCTGGATGGCCGCCGAGCACGAGGGCCCGGAGCGGACGGCCGAGGAGATCTCCCAGCTGCTGTACCACCTCCAGGTGCTCATGATCGCCTCGGGGCTCACCCCCGACGACGTGTACCGGCACCTCTGACAGGTCGGCCCCTCGCACCCGCTCGCCCGCCCTGCGCCCGGAAAGGTCCAGCCATGCTCCGCGTCGCCGTCCCGAACAAGGGGTCGCTGTCCGAGGAGGCCTCGGAGATGCTCCGCGAGGCCGGCTACCGGCAGCGCCGCGAGAGCCGCGAGCTCGTCCTCGTCGACGCCGCGAACGACGTCGAGTTCTTCTTCCTGCGTCCGCGTGACATCGCCCTGTACGTCGGGGTGGGCACGCTCGACGTCGGGGTGACCGGCCGCGACCTCCTGCTCGACTCCGGCGCCGACGCCGAGGAGGTCGTGTCTCTGGGCTTCGGCGGGTCGACGTTCCGGTTCGCCGCGAAGGCCGGGACGGCAGCCACGCTCGCCGATCTCGAAGGGCGACGGATCGCGACCAGCTACGCGGGGCTCGTCGAACGGCACCTCGGCGAGCACGGGGTGCGCGCGGACGTCGTCCGCCTCGACGGGGCCGTCGAGACGGCGGTCCGGCTCGGGGTCGCCGACGTCATCGCGGACGTCGTCGAGACCGGGACCACGCTGCGCGCCACCGGGCTGGAGCTCTTCGGCGAGCCGATCCTGCGGTCCGAGGCCGTCCTCGTCCGGCGGGCCGGGGCGACGCCGGACGACGCCGTCGACGTCCTCGTCCGCCGGCTCCAGGGGGTCCTCGTCGCGCGGCAGTACGTCCTCATGGACTACGACGTCCGCGTCGAGCTCGTCGAGAAGGCCTGCGCGATCACGCCGGGCCTGGAGTCGCCGACCGTGTCACCGCTGCACGACCAGGGCTGGGTCGCCGTCCGGGCCATGGTCCGGCGGGACCGGACCAACCAGGTCATGGACGACCTCTACGCGCTCGGCGCGCGGGCCATCCTGGTGACCGGCATCCACGCGTGCCGGCTGTGACGCCCGGTCCGGACGCGGCCGGCGCCGCGCGACGTGACCTGCACGCACCGTTCCTGTCGCTGCGCGGCCGACGGGTCGCGATCACGCTCGCCGTCGCGCAGGCCGTCGTCCTCGGCGGGATCGCGCTCGTGCCGCCCGGCCGGGGGGTCCTCGAGTTCGGTTGGCCCGACCGGCTCGGCTTCGTCCTCGTCGGTGCGGTGGTGGGGTGGGTGCTGTCCCGGTTCGCCGGCGTCCGCGCCGACCCGGCCGAGGACGGGCTCACGGTCCGCAACCTCGTCGTCCGGCGCGACCTGGAGTGGGCGCAGGTGGTCGGCGTCCGGTTCGCCGACGGCGACCCCTGGGTCACCCTCGACCTCTCGGACGGCGACACGCTGCCCGTCATGGCGATCCAGCGTGCGGACGGCGCCCGCGGCCGGAGCGAGGCCAGCCGGCTGTCGACCCTCGTCGCCCTGCACAGCCGGACCGAGCGCGACGACTGAGGACCGCGTCCGTCCGGCTCGGGCGCCGGGTCAGGCGGTCCAGCCGAGCCAGGCGCCGCCGGCCGAGATGACGAGCACCCACGAGGCGGTCGCGACGAAAGGGACGGCGAGGGTCCACAGGCTGCGCCGGACGGCGAGCGCGACGAGCAGCGCCCCGAGGACGAGCCACCAGACCGCCAGTGCGACGACGGCCCAGACCGGTGCGAGCAGACCGCTGACCGCGTAGACGACGCCCACGGTGAGGTGCGCGCCGACGGCGGCGGCCGCCGCGAGCACGGGCGTCCAGCGCCGGACCGCGGGGACGGGTGCGGGCGCGCGGCGGGCCGGGTCGTCGGTCACGGGGTCAGCATGCCCCGGACGGACGTCCGGCTCCATCTCCGGGGCCGCCGTCGCCGGGCACGGGTCAGCCGGCGGCCTTCGTGACCACCGCCCGGAGGTTCTCCGGGGACCAGTCCTCGAGCCGGACGCCGTTGACGAGGATGGTGGGCGTCCCGGTGAAGCCACGCTTGGAGAACTCGTCGGTCACCGTCGCGATCCACGTGTCGTAGCGACGCTGCTTCAGCGCGGTCTGGACGGCCGGGACGTCCGCGCCCACCTGTTGCGCGAACGAGACGAGCTGCCCGTCGTCCAGCCCCGGCGTGTTCTCGGCGGGCTGGTTCGCGAACAGCAGGGTGTGGAACGCCACGAACTTCGCGGGTGAGGCGTCCACGACGGCGGCGGCCGCCGTGAGTGCACGCGTCGAGTACTCGGTGCTGGAGGAGCGGTCGAGGATCGAGATCGGCCGGTAGACGACCCTCGCGGTCCCGGCCTGGACCCAGGCCGCGAGCTGCGCGGCGTTGGCGTCCTCGAAGGACTTGCAGGCCGGGCACTGGAAGTCCTCGAAGACCTCGATCGTCGCCGCGGCGTCGGCGTTGCCGACGGCGATCCCGCCGTCCGCGAGGTTCCGCGGCGGTCGGGACGACGCGGCGACCTGGGCGGCCTTCTGGTCCCCCGCGGTGCGGACGAGGATCGTCGCGCCGACGGCGACGACGAGGACGGCGAGCACGGCGGACAGGACGAGCATGCTCCGCCGGCGGGCCTCCTTGCGCGCGGCCTCGGCGCGCAGCTCGGCGGACTTCTCCCGGGCGGACCTGGCGGTTCTGGCGTTGGTCACGTCGGACTCCGGACGTCGGGCGCGCCGGTCCGGCGCGCTGAGGGTCGGTCGGTCATGGCGGGTCGGTCGGTCATGGCGGGTCGGTTGGTGCCGGCGGGTCGGTCGGCCGGCGGGACGGCGGGCTCGGGGTGCAGGCCGAGGAGGCCGTCCAGGGCGTAGCGGCTGCGCGGGCGCAGCGCGAGCAAGAGGGCAGCCCCGAGGAAGAGCAGGTCGCGCAGGATGTCGCGGACGTAGCCCGGGACCGGGTCGCTGACCAGGGCTCCCGCATCGCCGAAGCAGCCGCAGTCGATGGACAGCCCGCGGACCCACGCGGAGGCGATGCCGCCGAGGAACACGAGCATGAGGACGGCGGTGGCCGCCCCTGCGAGCCGGGTCCCGAGGCCGAGCAGGAGGACGGCCGCGAGCGCCAGCTCGAGCATCGGCAGGCCGTAGGCGACGGGGCGGACGAGGGACTCCGGAACGAGCTGGAAGGCCCGGACGCTGCGGACGGTCCCCTCGGGGTCGAGGAGCTTCGGCCAGCCGGCGAGGACGAGCACGCCGGCGAGCAGCGCCCGCGCCGCCGTGGACAGCCACGGCTGCCGGGCCACGAGAAGGGTGGACAGGGACGTCATGGGGGACTCCGGTCGAGAAGCCTGATGATGGGTCCCGGACCCGCGCAGGGGCGGGCCGGGCAGCGGAGCGGACGGTTGCTGTGCAGGTGACCGTCCGGCGGTGGTGGCCGCGCGACGGCCGCGGCGCCGGCGACGAGGAGCGGTCGCGGCGGGTCAGACGGGTGCGAGCACCGGGGGACCGCGCCGCGTCAGCGGCTCGGGCGCGCTGTGCGGCGCGACCGGCACCGGGACCGACCGGGTGACGGCGGTCCGGCGCGGCGGCACGGGCAGCGCGGGCGTGGCCCGCGGCAGCGTCGGGAGCGCCGCGCGGGCCACGGCCCGCAGGCCGGCGACCCCGGCCTCGGCGGCGGTCACGAGGCGCGCAGCGACCGCGCCGACGAGCACCTGGCCTGCGACGAGAGCGACGGCGGTGACGGCGGCGCCGAGCAGCGCCGTGAGGGTGGGGCCGGCGGCGAGCGTGCCCGGCGCGCAGACGGCGTCCGCGCGGAGCATCGCGAGCTGGAGGCCGGCCTCGGCGCCGCGACCGACGGCCGGCAGGCAGCCGGACTGCGCACCGCCCGGTGTCAGCGCGGCGAGGGCACCGTGCCCGGCCACCTGCGCGAGGACGACGGCGGCCGCGAGCCGGCCCGTGCCGGAGAGCGGGGCGGCGAAGCTCACGAGGCCGACGAGACCGACGACGGCGGACAGCCCCGTCAGGCCCGGCAGCTCGCCGCGGGTCAGGAGGTGAGCGAGGACGACGGCAGGAGTGACCAGGGTCGCCACGACGAGAGCGCGCGCGACCCGTCGGCGGGCCTCGCTCCACACGGGTGTCCTCGGCACGAGCCCACCGTACGACGCCGACATGTGTGTCGTGTCGGCACTCAGGGCCCGCGACCTGACGCGCCGGTCGGGCCGGTCCTCCCGGCTGCCCGGTCGTGGCCACGGGGCCGGGACCAAGGTCACCGGTGAGCTGCCGTGGACCGTGAGCGCGGTGCGTGGAGCCGCTCGGTCAGAACCAGGTCGACGTCCACGGCAGGCTCGCCGTCCGCAGCGTGGCCGCGAGCCGGTCGACGCCGCCGGTCGTCTCCTCGCGGCACCGGCCGGCCCAGACGGCCGCCCGGAGGTCGCCGCCGCCGAGCCACACGCTCGACAGCACGTCGACGGGCAGCGTGACGTCGGGCGCCGCGGCCTGCGCCCGGACGCACTGGCCGAACCCGTCGGCCCCGACCTCGAGGGTGTACGTCCCGGCCGCCCATCCGTCGTCGTCGACGACGGCGAAGCTCGCGCCCCCGGGGCGTTCGTAGCGACGGGCCGACAGCGCGGCCGCAGGGTCCAGCAGGCGGTGCCACTGGAAGTCGCCGCGCGACGTCTGCCGGACGGCACGCTGGTCGGCGAGCAGCCACGGGAGCGGCTCGTCGAGCGGTCGCTCCTCGGCCTTGACCGTCGCGACGAGGTCGATCTCGGAGAGGTAGCGCCAGAGCGCCGCGTACGCCTCGGGGGTCGCGGCCTGGAGGTCCCCGACGTGGACCGTCGTGAGGATCTGCCGCTCCTCCCACTTCTCCTCCACCTTGTAGTGGAGGTAGCCGGTGGGCGTGCCGTCGTCGGCGGTGTGGAGCACCGCGACATGGGCGCCGTGGCTCTCGCCGGGGAGGACCTTGACCCCGAACCCGATGTCCCACCAGTGCTCGAGCCGCTCGATGTAGCCCGGCCGCCGCGCAGCCTCGTAGACCGCCGGTGCGACGGCCCGGGCGGCCGCCTCGGTGACGACGTCGACCCGGCCGCGGACGGGTACCTCCGGGCGCATGACGGCGCGCCGCGCGTCGACCTGCCACGTCGCGGTGTGCGTCGCGACGCCGTACCCGTAGCGGCCGTAGATGAGGGCCTCGGAGGCGATGAGGATCGCGACGGGCACGCCGCGCTCGACGGCGTCGGCGAGGTCGGCCCGCACGAGCGTCGTGAGGATGCCGCGCCGGCGGTGCGTGGGCCGCACGGTCACCGTGCTCACGGCGTCGGCGGTGACGCTGCCGCCCGGGACGGACAACCGGGTGTCCCACGAGCGGTAGGTGCCGACGACGAGGTCGCCGTCGAAGGCGCCGGACAGCCGGTGGCCGCGGTACACCGGGCGGCGCAGGTCGACCCGTTCGGCGGTCACCGGGTGCGGGTCCTGGAAGACGAGGGCGACGTTCTCGAGGTAGCCCGTCACCTCGGGGGAGTCCGCATCGATCCGGCGGAACTGCAGGCCGCCGGCGGCCGTGGCCGGCAGCACCGTCGAGGACAGGTCCTGCGGATGCTGCTCGACCGCCGGCGCCGGCCCGCCGGCCGGGTCGCCGGACGCCGGGGTCTGCCCCGACGTGCTCCCGGTCGAGCCGCTCTGGGTCGAGGTGGTCTGGGTCGTCACGTTCCCGACGCTAGCCCGGCCCCCCGACGGTTCCCACCGAATATGCGATGTCCGCCCGCTGCGCGGTGCCCTCGCGGGCGAAGTGCACGCGCTCCTGGGCGGCCCAGCGCTCCCAGTTCGGCGCGTAGGTCGCGCCGTCCCGGGCCAGCGCCCGGTCGCGCCGCACCGGCTCGGGCCCGTCGAGCCACACGAGCAGCGACAGGAACGGCGCACAGGCCCGGGCGCCGCCGCCGACGCCCTCGACGACGAGGACCCGCGCGGCCGGGACGGGCTCGACCGGACCCTCGGCGTCCCGTTCCCAGTCCCACCGTCGCAGCTGCGCCGGCCGGCCCTGGGCGAGCGGGCGCAGGACGCCCTCGACCAGCCGCGGCACACCGGCGTCGAGGCCGTCCCAGCCGGTGTGGAGGTCGTCGACGTGGACGACGGCGACGCCGCCCGGCACGTCGTGGAGCCGGCCCACGACCCGCTCGGCGAAGGTCGTCTTGCCGGATCCGCTGGGACCGTCGACCGCGACGACGACGACCTCGCCGCAGCGCGGCGGCAGCCCGCGGATCCGCGCGGCCAGCGCCGCGACCTCGGCGTCGGACGGCGTCGCAGAGCCCGGCGGCCCCGCCGACCCCGACGATCCGGACGGCCGGGCGGCGGGCCGCGACGGGTCGGACGGTCGGGGCGGATCGGGCGGCACGGCGCCAGCGTAAGTGCGCAGGACCACGGCCTAGGCTGGGCCCGTGCCCGTCGCCGTCCGCGTGATCCCCTGCCTCGACGTCGACGCGGGCCGCGTCGTCAAGGGCGTGAACTTCGCCGACCTGCGAGACGCCGGCGACCCCGTGGAGCTCGCGCGGCGCTACGACGCCGCGGGCGCCGACGAGCTGACCTTCCTCGACGTCACCGCCTCCGCCGACAGCCGCGCGACGACCTACGCGGTCGTGAGCCGCACGGCCGAGGAGGTGTTCATCCCGCTCACGGTCGGCGGCGGCGTCCGGACCGTCGACGACGTCGACCGGCTCCTGCGCGCCGGCGCCGACAAGGTCGGCCTCAACACCGCCGCCATCGCCCGGCCCGACCTGATCGCCGAGGTCGCCGACCGGTTCGGGGCCCAGGTGCTCGTGCTCTCGGTGGACGCGCGGCGCTGCCCGCCCGGCACGACGACGCCGTCGGGCTACGAGGTGACGACGCACGGCGGCCGGCGTGGCACCGGGATCGACGCCGTCGAGTGGGCACGCCGGGCCACCGGGCTCGGCGCGGGGGAGATCCTGCTGAACTCGATGGACGCCGACGGCACGAGGTCCGGCTTCGACCTCGAGATGCTCCGCGCCGTCCGGGCCCGGGTCACCGTGCCGCTCGTGGCGAGCGGGGGCGCCGGCGCCGTCGAGCACTTCGCGCCCGCGGTCCACGCCGGGGCGGACGCCGTGCTCGCGGCGAGCGTGTTCCACTTCGGTGACCTGACGATCGGCGCGGTGAAGGCCGCGCTCGCGGCGGACGGCGTGCCCGTCCGCTGACCCGTCGACCCGTCGACCCGTCGACCCGGCGACCCGGCGACCCGGCGACCCGGCGGTCGGGTCAGACGCCCAGCGGCGTGCCCTCGAAGATGCGCACGGCGTCCTCCGGGCCGTCGATCGTGACCCGGGCGTGCGCCGCCCGGCCGAACGCGTAGAGCAGGAGCTCGGCCGGCTCGCCGGTCAGGGTCACCGCGGGCCGGGCGTCGACGAGCGTCGCGTGCCGGCCGTCCGCAGTGGTGACGGTGACGCCGACCCGGCTCTTGCGGAACATGACCTGGCCGCGCCGGGTGAGCATCGTCCACAGCGCGTCCTGCAGCCCCGGGGCGAGCTCGCGCGGCTGCCACCCGGGGGCCGCCCGCCGGACGTCCTCGCAGTGGACGAAGTGCTCGGAGGTGTTCGCGGCGGCGTCCGCCCCGGGCAGCGAGAAGGCCGACAGCAGGGGCGGGCCGGTCTCGACGAGCCGCACGAGCTCGTCCCAGTCCTTGGCCGCGTAGCGTCGCCGGACCCGCTCGGTCCAGCCGCTGAACGGCCCGAGGACGAGCCCGGGGCCGGAGTCTGCGCGCCGTTCCCGGGCCACGAGGTGGGCGGCCAGGTCCCGGGTCGTCCAGCCCTCGCAGAGGGTCGGGGCGTCCGGGCCGGCGGCGCGCAGCGCCTCGACGAGGCGGGCACGTTCGATGCTGGCGAAGGACGGCACCCCGCGATCCTCACATGCCGGCCGGCGCCCCGCGACGGGACCGCCGCCCGGGCGACGCCTCGTCCGGCGGGAAGCGGCGGCGCCGTGAGATGGTTGAAGTCATCCCATGACCGAGCGCCTGTGGCGCGCTCCCGACGAGGAGGCCTGTGCCCGCCGACGACCTGTCGGACCCGACCGCCCGGCGTGACGTCGTCCGCCGCGGGCTGCGGGTCGTGGGCCGCGGGATCCGCGACGAGCCGGGGATCTTCGCCTGGGCCGTGGTCGGCAGCGCGGTGTACGGCGCGGGGACCGCGGGCGGCGGCTGGGTGCTCGGCCGGGTCACCGACACCGTGCTCGCTCCGGCGTTCGCAGCGGGCCGGGTCTCGGGGGCCCAGGTGGCCCGGGCGGCCGGCGCCCTGGCGCTCGTCGCCGTCCTAACCGCGGTCGGTGTCGTCGTCCGGCGGGCCGCGGCCGGGATCACGATGTACCGGCTCCAGGCCCGGTACCGGCGGGCCGTGACCCGGCAGTACCTGCGGCTCCCGCTCGCCTGGCACCACCGGCATCCGGCCGGGCAGCTGCTGTCCAACGCCAACGCCGACGTCGAGGCGACGTGGCAGGTCTTCGCGCCGCTGCCGATGTCGCTCGGCGTCGCGATCATGCTGCTCGTCGCGGCCGTCGCGATGGTCGCCGCCGACCCCGTCCTGGCCGCCGTCGGGCTGCTCGTCATCCCGGCGCTGCTGGTGTCGAACGTCTACTACCAGCGTCGGATGAGCCCGCTCGTCATGCGAGCCCAGGGTCTGCGGGCCGACGTCTCCGGGGTCGCGCACGAGAGCTTCGAGGGCGCGCTGGTCGTCAAGACGCTCGGCCGTGAGGAGTCCGAGACCCGGCGGTTCGCCGCGACGGCGACCGCGCTGCGCGACGCGAACGTCGCGGTGGGACGCACCCGGGGCATGTTCGACCCTGTTCTCGAGGCGCTGCCGACGCTCGGCACCCTCGCGGTCCTGGCGGCCGGGACCGCCCGGGTCGCCGCCGGCGACGCCGCGACGGGCGACGTCGTCCAGGTCGCGTACCTGCTCACGCTCGTCGCGTTCCCGGTCCGCTCGCTCGGCTGGGTGCTCGGCGAGCTGCCGCGTACGGTCGTCGGCTGGGAGCGGGTGTCGGCGGTGCTCGACGCGGGCGACGGCATGACCTACGGGACCGACGAGCCGGCCGACGCGGCGCACGGTCCGGCCGGGCTTGCGGTGGAGCGGGCCGGGTACGCGCACACCGGCCCGGACGGCGAGGTGCTCCCCGTCCTCTTCGACGTGACCCTCGACGTCCCGGCGGGCACCACGGTCGCCGTCGTCGGGCCGACCGGCGCCGGCAAGTCGACGCTGGCCGGGCTGCTCGTCCGGCTCGTCGACCCGGGCAGCGGGCGCGTCCTGCTCGACGGGGTCGACGTCCGGCGGCTGCGCAAGGGCGGGGTCGCCGAGGCGGCCGCCATCGTGCCGCAGGGCACCTTCGTGTTCGACGACACCGTGCGCGGCAACGTCGACCTCACCGGCGCGCTCGACGACGAGCGGGTGTGGGCGGCACTGCGCCTCGCCCGGGCGGACGGGTTCGTCGCCGCCCTGCCGAAGGGCCTCGACACGATGGTGGGCGAGCGCGGCACGACGCTGTCGGGCGGTCAGCGGCAGCGGGTCGCGCTCGCGCGGGCGCTGGTGCGCCGGCCCCGGCTGCTGCTCCTGGACGACGCGACCTCGGCCGTCGACCCCCGCGTCGAGGCGCAGATCCTCGAGGGTCTGCGGTCGGCGGGCGCCGACACCACGGTCGTCGTCGTCGCCTACCGGATGGCCACGATCGCCCTGGCCGACGAGGTCATCTTCCTCGAGCACGGCCGCCTCGCCGCCCGCGGGACGCACGCGCAGCTGCTCGCGTCGAGCGACGGCTACCGCCGGCTCGTCACGGCCTACGAGCGCGACGCCGAGGAGCGCGCCGCCTTCCGCGAGCACGGGTCGCTGCCGCCGGACCCCTCCGTGCCGGGGGCCGCCGGCTCGCGCGGGGTGGCCTCGTGAGCGGCCGGTCGCCGGGCGCCAGCTCGGTCATGCAGGTCGCGTCGCGCGGCGGTGTCGTCGAGACGGTGCGCACCGGGCTGGCGGTCTCACCGGAGATCACCCGCGGGGTGTGGGTCACCGGCCTGCTCGCGCTCGTCTCCACCGCCGGCCGGGTCGTCGTGCCCGTCGCCGTCCAGCAGACCGTCGACCGCGGCATCAACGGGCCACAGGGAGTCCGGCCGGGGCTGGTGCTCGCGCTCGTCCTCGCGGCGGCCGTCGGCGTCGCCGTCACCGGGTTCTCGTCGTACGCCGCGAACGTGCGGATCTTCCGGGCCACCGAGGCGGGCCTGGCGACCCTGCGGACGAAGGCGTTCCGGCACGTCCACGACCTGTCGGTCCTCAGCCAGAACGCCGAGCGCCGTGGCGCGCTGGTGTCCCGGGTCACGAGCGACGTCGACACGATCTCGACGTTCGTCCAGTGGGGCGGGCTGCTCCTGGTCCTGTCGACCGGACAGCTCCTCGTCGCGACCGTCCTCATGGCCGTCTACAGCTGGCAGCTGACCCTGCTCGTGTGGGGCTGCTTCCTGCCGCTGTTCCTCGCGTTCAGGCCGTTGCAGCGCATCGTGTCCCGGGCGTACGGGCAGGTCCGCGAGCAGGTCGGCGACCTGCTCGGCGCGATCTCGGAGTCCGTCGTCGGCGCCGACACCATCCGGGCCTACGGCGTCGAGGGCCGCACCCAGGAGCGGATCGACGGCGCCGTCGGCCGGCACGCCCGGACGGCGAGCCGCGCCCAGGTGCTCGTGGCGGTGAGCTTCACCGGCGGCGTCCTCGTCTCGGGTCTCGTCGTGGCAGCGGTCGTCGGGGTCGGCCTGGCGACCGGGGTCGACGGCTCGCTGACCCTCGGGGAGCTGCTCGCGTTCCTCTTCCTCGTCCAGCTCTTCACCGGGCCCGTGCAGATGGGCACCGAGGTGCTCAACGAGCTGCAGAACGC
>DAIOGQ010000118.1:0-10960 GCA_036745175.1 Kineosporiaceae bacterium | reverse complement strand
CGCACCGACACGCACAGGCACATCTGGAAAGCCCAGCGGTCACGGAGGGCCTTCTTCTCGTGCTGACCGTATGGGGCCGGAGATTCTTCTCCGCATCCGGGTGCAGGAGGGGCAGACCAGCCGATAGCGTCCCCCGCTACGGGCGCCCGGGGGGGTGCCCGACGACCGAGGGGACTTCTGGATGAGATCGGCACGAACAGGCGCAGTCATCGTGGGCATCGCCCTGGTGGCGGCGGGAACGCCGGCCGCGGTCGCGGCCCAGCCCGCACCAGCCGCTCCAGGGACTGTCGCGAGGGCCGCCACCGACCGCGTCGACCGGACGATGGGCAACGGGCTGGGCCGGCTGGTCGTCGGAACCGACCGGCCCGCCGCCCGCGGCGCGGCGCCGTCAGGGCTGCGGATCGACCAGGACGCCCTGACGATCCGGGACGCTCAGGGCCGGGTGCTCGTCCAGCTGACGCCGCGGGCCGGCGTCGACCGGACGACGTTCCGGGCCGCCGCGCAGAAGGCCGGGCTCGTCGTCACGGCGACCGACTCCGGCCAGGGCACCCTCGAGGGCTACGCGACGACGTCCGCGGTGAAGGCACTGGCGAAGCTCGCCGGCACCGGCACCATCGCGCAGGCCCTGCGACCGCGGACGAACGTCGGCTCGACGACCTCCCAGGGCGTCCCGTTCGAGCGCGTCGACAAGGTGCAGCGCGCCGGCGTCGACGGCGCCGGCATCACGATCGGGGCCCTGTCCGACTCCTACGACACCGCGACCACGACGATCCCCGGCGACCCCCTGACGGTCCACGCGGCGGACGACGTCCGCACAGGCGACCTGCCCGGTCCCGGCAACCCGCGCAACTCCCAGCCGGTCGTCGTCATCGAGGACATCCCCGAGGGCGGCGCCGACGAGGGCCGCGGCATGCTCCAGATCGCGCACGACGTCGCCCCCGCCGCCAAGCTCTGCTTCGCGACGGCGTTCACCGGCACCGTGGGCTTCGCCGACAACATCCGCCGGCTCGCCGACCCGGCGGGGCCGTGCAAGGCCGACGTCGTCGTCGACGACGTCAGCTACTTCGACGAACCGTTCTTCTCCGAGGGCCCGATCGGCGACGCCGTCGACGACGTGGCCGCGATCGGTGTCTCGTACTTCTCGTCGGTCGGCAACTCCGGTGACAAGGGCGCATGGGACTCCAGGGTCCGGCTCCTGCCGGCGGCGACCGGCGTGCGCGGCACGAACATCGACCTCAGCACCGTGGACCCCGCGCTCTACGACGGCGGTCTGCAGGACATGAACCCCGGCGCGGGGACGGACGTCGCCCAGACCCTCAGCTTCGACGAGGGCGGCGGCATCTTCGACCTGCAGTGGGACGACCCGTTCGACCTCAACGGCGCCACCTTCGGCGACCCGATCTTCACCGCGACCGGTGAGATCACCACGGCGACGCCCGAGCCGTCGTTCTCGTTCACCCCGACCGCCGGCCAGGTGGGCCAGGTGGTCGAGTTCCGGGCCGACGGCATCCCCTCCGGCTCGACCGACCTGATCCTCAAGGTCGTCGCGCCGGACGGCACCGTGCTCGGCGAGATCGACACCGGCTCCTCGCCGGAGACCCTTGCGACGACGCTCGTCGCGGGCACCTACACGGTCGTCGTCTCCGGTTTCGACGGCGCGACAGGCGACTTCACCCTGACGGTCCGCCCGATCACAGCACCGTCCCGGACGACGACCGACTTCAACGCGCTGTTCTTCACCACGGACGGCGAGTTCGTCGGCGCGCTCGCGGACGCCAACCGGCTCACCGGCCGGCCGATCGAGATCGCCAGCCTGGGCGGGTTCGACAAGCTCCAGCTCGTCATCTCGCGCTCCGGTACCGGCCCGCTCCCGGTCAGCCGACTGCGGTACATCCTCAACGGCGGCATGTACGTCTCGGAGTACTTCGACTCCCTCGCGCCCGCGACGTTCGGTCACCCGACCGCGGACGGCGCGACGGCGGTCGGCGCGTACGACCCGTTCAAGTCCTACCTCCCGGAGAGCTTCACCTCCCCGGGCGGCAGGCTGCGGATCTCCTTCGACTCGGCCGGCAACCGGTTCCCGACGCCGAAGATCCGCAAGGTGCCGCAGATCTCCGCGACCGACGGCGGGAACACGACGTTCTTCGTCGCCGACTCCGCGCTCGACACCGACGCGTTCCCGAACTTCTTCGGGACGAGCGCGTCGGCGCCGCACGCGGCGGCCATCGCCGCGCTGCTGCTCGACAAGGCCGGCGGACCCGGCTCGCTGACGCCGGCGCAGGTCCGGGCCCGGCTCCAGCGGTCGACGTACGACCACGACCTCGACCCGAACCGCTCCCGCGGCGCGGCGAACGGCCTCGTGATCAGCGCCGACGGCCAGCAGGGTGACGAGCGGGACGCGGACCCGGGGGCGATGGCCGACCCGCGGTTCTTCGACCTGCGCTACACCGGGCGGGTCCCGCTGAAGTCGGTCACGTTCTTCGGCGAGACCGCGAGCCCGACGGCGCTCACGTCCGGCGGCAAGGGCGGGATCGTCTTCGACACCCGTCCGCTCGGCACCGCGCCGTTCCGCGACGCGGGCTTCCCGTTCACGGTCGGCCGGGCGTCCGGCGGGCTCTCCGCGGGCGCCGTCTCGGCGACGTTCTCCCAGCAGGTCCCCACCGGCCAGTTCCGCCGGATGACACTGAGGTTCGCCGGCGCCGGGCTGAAGAAGGGCGGGCGCCTGGAGTTCGGCGTCGACCGCGACCTCGCGGTGCCCGGCCCGGGTCTGGCCCCGCGGGAGGGCAACGGCGCCGACGAGCTCGGCGGCGCCACGTTCATCCCGCAGCGGCGGGCCGTGCCCAACGGCATGAAGTTCGTCGCGACGCGGGCCGACGGCTCGACGTTCACCGGGTTCTTCCGCAACCGGCTCGGTGACGACTGGACGGCGCTCGACGGCTACGGCGTCGTGGACGCCGAGCAGGCGGTCCTCGGCCGCTGACCGACCGCAGCAGCACCGTGCAGGGCGGCGGCGCGCGACCCCAACCGGGTCGTGCGCCGTCGCTCTTCGCGCGCCGTCGCCGTGGTCGGCCGGGGAGCACGTGGCGGGGTGCCGTGTAACGCTGGGCGTCCCTGGCCGCACCAGTACGTGACGGCCGCGCCGACGGCCCCCCGACCCCCGGAGCGCTGACGATGTCCCTGTTCTCCCGACCCGGCCGCACCCGCGACCCGCGGCTGCCCCCGGGGCAGTACGACGCGGGCGACACGTTCCCTGTGCTCACCGCCGAGGTCACCCCGCGGATCGAACCGTCCACGTGGACGTTCCGCGTCGACGGCCAGGTCGGAACGAGCCGGACGTGGACCTGGGACGAGATCCGGGCCCTGCCCCGGTCGACGTACGAGGGCGACATCCACTGCGTGACGACGTGGTCGAAGCTCGGCACGTCGTTCGGCGGGGTCAGCCTCGACAGCCTGCTCGACGAGGCCGGCGTGCTGCCGACCGCCAGCCACGTCGTCGCCTGGAGCCACACCGGCTACACGACGAACCTGCCGCTGGAGCACGTCACCGGCGGCAAGGCGTGGGTCGTCTGGGAGCACGAGGGCAAACCTCTGCCCGTGCCGCACGGCGGCCCGGCGCGGCTCCTCGTCCCGCACCTGTACTTCTGGAAGAGCGCCAAGTGGGTCGGGGGCGTCCGGCTGCTCGACCACGACGAGCCCGGCTTCTGGGAGACCAGGGGCTACCACGCGCTCGGCGACCCGTGGACCGAGCAGCGGTACGACGGTGACTGAGCCGCTGCCCGCGCTGCCGACCCCTCTCGGCGGGCTGCCCGCGCTGCCGACCCTCGGACCGGTCACGCGCCGTCCCCCGCCCGGCGGTGCCCGGCGCGAGTGGGTCACGGCGACGGTCGCCGCGCTCCGCGACGAGACCGAGCACGCCCGGACCCTGACCCTGGCGCTGCCGGACGGCACGCCGCCGCACACCGCCGGCCAGCACTACGTCGTCCGGACGGCACGGGGCGACGGCTCGTGGGCGCAGCGCTCGTACAGCGTCGCGTCCGCTCCGGCGGCCGCCGGCGGTCCGGCGGCCGTCGGCCTCACCGTCGAACGCCTCGACGGCGGCGAGCTCTCGCCGTGGCTGCACAACCTCGCCGTCGGGGACCCGGTCGACGTCCGCGGGCCGTTCGGCGGCTGGTTCGTCTGGCGCGGAGAGTCCCCAGTGCTGCTCGTCGGGGGTGGCAGCGGGGTCGTCCCGCTCGCCTCGATACTGCGCGCGTGGCGGTCCCGCGGCCGGACCGGCGCGCTGCACCTCGTCGTGTCGGTGCGCTCCCCCGGCGACCTGTTCTACGCCGACGAGCTGCTCGGCGCCCCGGACACGACGGTCGTCTGGACCCGGCAGGCCCCAGCGGGTCACACCCGCCCGCCCGGCCGGCTCGACGCCGGGTCGCTGCGCCCGTTCGTCGCGGACGCGGCCGCCGCGAGCCTGACCGTCTACGTCTGCGGCTCGGCGGGGTTCGCCGACCACGCGACGACCCTCCTGGTCGACCTCGGCGTCCCGGCCGGCGCCGTCCGGGTGGAGCGCTTCGGTCCGTCCTGAGGCTCCCGGGCAGGCGCCGCGAAGGCGGCTGCGACGGGTCGGCCCCGGGTCGTCAGCCGGGGGGACCCGCCGGGGTGACCCGGCGCATGAGGACGGCGTCCAGCGTCACCCGGCCGTCGGGCCACACGGTGAGCCGCACCGCGTCCCCGCGGCGGGCGAAGGCGTCGGCGGAGCACCCGCCAGCGACGAGGATGCCGCCGCCCCAGGTCGCCCGGACCCGCCCGGACGGCGTGAGCACGTGCGCGCCCGCGTCGTCCGCGGCGACGACACGGCCGGTCAGCACGCGTAGCCTGCCGGCCACGCCCGGCAAGGGCGACCCCATGGGCAGGACGGTACGTGCCCGCGGCGCGCGGCGCTACGGCGAATCGGCCTTCTCGGGGGACGGCGTGATCGGGGTCTCCCCCGCGTGCGACCCGCCCTCCTGCCGCGCGGCGACCCGGGCGGGGTGCGGGAACAACCCGTCGACGGCGGCGTTGAGCGCCGCCCCGATGAGGACGGCGATCGCAAGCGAGTAGAGCCAGATGAGGACGACGATCGGCGTGGAGAGCGGCCCGTAGATCGAGGTGCCACCGACGGACGCCGAGATGACGACGCGCAGCACGAAGCTCGCGCCGACCCAGATGACCAGCGCGAGGACCGCACCCGGCACGTCGCGCCGCCACGGCGTCCGGACCGGCGTCGCCACGTGGTAGAGCGTCGCCAGACCCACGACGGACAGCACCGTGACGACGGGCCAGTACAGCGAGCCCATCCAGGCGAGCGACGGCAGGCCGTCGAGCCGCTGGGACAGGAACGCCTGGAGCAGACCGGGGCCGACGAGGACGAGCGGGAGGACGACCACGCCGAGCAGCAGCCCCGCGACGTAGAGCGAGAACGACAGGGCCCGGGTCCGCACGATCCCGCGGTGCCCGCCGAGACCGTACATGATCGACACCGTGTCGACGTAGACGTTGAGCGCCCGTGAACCCGACCACAACGACAGCAGGAAGCCCAGCGACACGAGCTCGACCCGACCGCCCTGGGTGACCTCCTCGAAGGTCGGCAGGATCACGCTGTTCACGGCGTCGGTGGTGAGGAACGTGCCGGCGAGCTCGGCGATCCGTCCCCGCAGGTCGTTCACGACGTCGCTGCCGACCCACCGGCTCGCGTAGCCGATGCTGCCGACGAGACCCAGGACGAGCGGCGGCATCGACAGCAGGGCGAAGAACCCGGCCTCGGCGGCCAGCCCCGTGACCCGGTAGCGCAGACAGACCCGGACGGTCCCCGCGACGAGCCGGCCCAGGAGCTGGAGGGCCTGACGCACCCGGCTCCTCCCCACGGCTACCGCCGAGGCGGCGCCCCGGCCGCGCACCTCGGTGTCCGCGCTCACCCCACCACCGTATCCACCGGGGGGCGAGGCGGCCCCCTGCCGCGCCAGATCGGCCCCGCAGGGCGCCGTCCGGGTGAGTAGCGTGGCCCCGTGCCCGAGTCGGACGACGATCTCAACCTCGTTCCGCAACCGGTCGACCGCGACCTGTTCGGGGAGGACGCGGTGCTCGTCGACGCCGTCCGGCGGTACGGCGGCGAGCCGCACCTGGGCCGGCTGCGCGACCTCGGCCGGCAGGCCGGGTCCCCGCGCGCGCTGCGCTGGGCCGAGTTCGTCGACGCCAACCCGCCGCGGCTGCGCACCCACGACCCGTTCGGCCGCAGGGTCGACGAGGTCGAGTACCACCCGGCCTGGCACCGGCTCCTGCAGGCCGGGGTCCGCGCAGGACTCACCGCAGGCCCGTGGGAGGCCGGGGCGGACGGCGCCGCGCACGTCGCGCGGGCTGCCGCGCTGCTCGTGTGGTCCCAGCTCGAGACCGGGCACACCGGTGCGCTGACGTCGAGCTACGCCGCCGTCCCCGGACTGCGCTGCGACCAGGCGCTGGAGAAGGTGTGGCTGCCGCGGCTGGCCTCCCGCGCGTACGAGTCGAGCCTGCGACCGCCCGCCGAGAAGCTCGGCAGCCTCGCCGGCGTCGCGGTGACCGAGCGGCAGGCCGGCACCGACCTGCGGACGACGACGACGGTGGCGTCGTCCGAGCCCGGCGGCCCGGTCGAGGGCGGCGAGACCTACCGGCTCACCGGGCAGAAGTGGTTCTGCTCGTCCCCGATGAGCGACGTGTCCGTGGTCCTCGCGCACACCCCCGGCGGCCTGACGACGTTCCTCGTACCGCGTGTTCTCGACGACGCCACCCGCAACACCTGGCGCCTGCTGCGGCTCAAGAACAAGGTCGGCCAGCGCTCGGCGGCCGCCGCCGAGGTCGAGCTCGACGACACCTGGGGTGTGCTCCTCGGCGACGAGGGCCGCGGCCTGCGGATCCTCACCGACATCGCGTCGGCGACCCGGCTCGACGGCGTCGTCACGTCCGCCGGTCTGATGCGGGCCGGCGTCGTGCGCGCGGTGCACCACGCCCGGCACCGGCAGGCGTTCGGCTCGGCGCTCATCGACAAGCCCCTCATGCAGAACGTCCTGGCCGACCTGGCCCTCGAGAGCGAGGGCGCCACCCTGCTCGCGATGCGGCTGGCGGCCGCCGTCGACGCCGGCGAGAGCGACTTCCTGCGGGTCGCCGTCCCCATCGCGAAGTACTGGGTGTCCAAGCGGGCGATCGCCGTCCTCGCGGAGGCGATGGAGTGTCTCGGCGGTAACGGCTATGTCGAGGAGCACGGCGTGGCCCGGGTGTTCCGGGACGCCCCGGCCGCGTCGATGTGGGAAGGTACCGGCAGCATCAACGCGCTGGACGTGCTTCGTGCGATGTCGATGCAGCCCCGCTCCATGGAGGTCCTGCTCGGTGAGGTCGACCGCGGGCGGGGCGCTGACCAGCGCCTCGACAGCGCGATGGACGAGGTCGCCGGCTTCCTGCAGGCGGCCGCCCGCGAGGCGCGGCGCGACCCCGGGGCCGTCGAGGGCGGGGCCCGGTGGATGGTCGAACGGCTCGCCGTCGTCCTGCAGGCCGCCCTGCTCGTGCGGTACGCCCCGGCGCCGGTGTCGTCGGCCTACCTCGCCACCCGGGTGGCCGGCGGCGGTGGTGCGCTGTTCGGCACGCTGCCGGTGGGACGCAGGTCGACCCAGGTCATCGTCGACCGGGCGCTGCCCGGATGAGGCGGGCGTCACCACAGGTCCGACTCGGCGGGCACCGGCCGGGGTGGACCGGTCACAATGGGCGCTGCCGCTCGCGATGGGGAGTTCATGGAGATCTGGCCCGGTAACCCGTACCCGTTGGGCGCGACGTTCGACGGTGCGGGGACGAACTTCGCGCTGTTCTCGGAGATGGCCCGGGCTGTGGACCTCTGCCTCGTCAGCAGCGACGGCACGGAGCGGCGGATCCCGCTCACCGAGGTCGACGGCTTCGTCTGGCACGCCTACCTGCCGCGGATCGGCCCCGGCCAGCGCTACGGGTTCCGGGTGAGCGGGCCCTACGACCCCTCGACCGGCTGCCGCTGCAACCCGGCCAAGCTGCTCCTCGACCCGTACGCCAAGGCGATCGAGGGCCAGATCGACGGGCACGAGTCGCTCTTCTCGTACCGCTTCGACGACCCGAAGAGGTTCAACGACCTCGACAGCCTCGGTCACACGATGCTGTCCGTCGTCGTCAACCCCTACTTCGACTGGGGCAACGACCGGCCGCCGCGGCACGAGTACAGCGAGAGCGTCATCTACGAGGCGCACGTCAAGGGCCTGTCGATGACGCATCCCGGCGTCCCGGCGGACGAGCGCGGCACCTACGCCGGAATGGGGCACCCGAGCGTCATCCAGCACCTCACCGACCTCGGCGTCACGGCTGTCGAACTGATGCCCGTGCACCAGTTCGTCCAGGACACGACGCTCGCCGACAAAGGGCTGGCGAACTACTGGGGCTACAACACGATCGGCTTCTTCGCCCCGCACAACGCCTACGCCTCGGCCGGCCAGCGCGGCCAGCAGGTGCAGGAGTTCAAGGCGATGGTCCGCGCGCTCCACGAGGCGGACATCGAGGTGATCCTCGACGTCGTCTACAACCACACGGCGGAGGGCAACCACCTCGGGCCGACGCTCTGCTTCCGCGGGATCGACAACAGCGCCTACTACCGGCTCGTCGACTCGGACCGGTCGCACTACTACGACACCACGGGCACCGGGAACAGCCTGCTCATGCGGCACCCGCACGTCCTTCAGCTCATCATGGACTCGCTGCGCTACTGGGTGCAGGAGATGCACGTCGACGGCTTCCGGTTCGACCTCGCCGCCACGCTGGCCCGCCAGTTCCACGAGGTCGACCGGCTGAGCGCCTTCTTCGACATCGTCCAGCAGGACCCGGTGATCTCCCAGGTCAAGCTCATCGCGGAGCCCTGGGACATCGGCGAGGGCGGTTACCAGGTCGGCAACTTCCCGCCGCTGTGGACCGAGTGGAACGGCAAGTACCGTGACACCGTCCGCGACTTCTGGCGCGGCGAGCCCTCGACGCTCGGCGAGTTCGCCTCCCGGATCACCGGGTCGAGCGACCTCTACCAGGACGACGGCCGGCACCCGATCGCGAGCATCAACTTCGTCACCGCGCACGACGGCTTCACGATGCGCGACCTCGTGTCGTTCAACGACAAGCACAACGACGCCAACGGTGAGGGCAACAACGACGGCGAGAGCCACAACCGTTCGTGGAACTGCGGCGTCGAGGGCGAGACCTCCGACGAGGACGTCCTCGCACTGCGCGCCCGCCAGCAACGCAACTTCATCGCGAGCCTCATGCTGTCCCAGGGCGTGCCGATGCTCCTGCACGGCGACGAGATCGGCCGCAGCCAGGGCGGCAACAACAACGGATACTGCCAGGACAACGAGATCTCGTGGGTGAACTGGAAGCTCGAGGAGTGGCAGACCGAGCTGCTCGCCTTCACCCAGCACCTCATCGCGCTGCGCCGCACCCACCCGGTGTTCCGCCGCCGACGGTTCTTCCGCGGTGCGGCGGGCGAGGGCGGGCGCAGCGACGTCGGCGACATCGACTGGCTGACCCCGGCCGGCACGCCGATGAGGTCCGAGGACTGGGGGCACGGCTACGCGCGCGCCCTCATGGTGTTCCTCAACGGCGAGCGGATCGTCGAGCCGGACAAGCGCGGTCAGAAGGTGCTCGACGACTCCTTCCTCATCGTCTTCAACGCCCACTACGAGGACATCGAGTTCGTCATGCCGCCCCACGAGTACGGGCCGTACTGGTCGGTCGTCGTCGACACCGCCGACGACGAGACCAGCGGCATCGAGGGCGGTGACACGTTCGGACCCGGTGACGTGCTCGTCGTCGCCTCCCGCTCGCTCGTCGTCCTGCGCCGTCCCCTCGGTGCCGTCGGCGCGACCGCGATGACGGCCGCGGCGACGGCGACACCGAGCACCCCGAGCAGCTCGCGCGCGGTCCCCGCCGGGCAGCAGCAGTCCGCGCCCGCACCGAGGTCCGCCCGGTCCGGGGCGCTGCCGCCGCCGCGGCCTGCGCTCGGCGACCAGGCCCGCCGCTACGCCCCGCGGGCCGCGACGCCTGCGCGCGATCGCCGGAAGTGACGGTGGTCGCACCGACGTCGACGTACCGGGTCCAGGTCCGTCCCGGGTTCGGCTTCGACGAGGTCGCCGGCGTCGCCGACCACCTCGCGGCGCTCGGCGTCACGCACGTCTACCTGTCGCCGGTGCTCGAGGCCACGCCGGGCTCGGCGCACGGCTACGACGTCGTCGACCACGACCTGGTCTCGACGCAGGCCGGCGGCCGCACGGGGTTCGAGGCGATGGCCTCCGCCCTCGGCGCCCGGGGGCTGTCCGTCGTCGTCGACGTCGTCCCGAACCACATGGCGGTGCCGACCCCGGTCCGGCTGAACCACGCGCTGTGGTCGGTCCTGCGGGACGGCCCGGCGTCGCCGTACGCGGACTGGTTCGACGTCGACTGGTCGGTGCCCGACCGCGCCATCCTCATGCCGGTGCTCGGCGAACGGATCGGTACCGCCCTCGTCCGCGGCGAGATCACGCTCGACAGCAGCGGCGAGGAGCCTGTGCTGCGGTACTTCGCCCACGAGTTCCCGGTCCGGCCGGGCACCGAGGACCTGCCGCTCGAGGTGCTCGTCGACCGGCAGTGGTACCGCCTCGCCTGGTGGCGGGTCGCCGACGAGGAGCTGAACTACCGGCGGTTCTTCGACGTCGACACGCTCGCCGCCGTCCGGGTCGAGGACCCCGAGGTCTTCCGCGCGACCCATCACGTGCTCCTCGAGCTCGTGGCCGAGGGAACGCTCACCGGACTGCGGATCGACCACCCCGACGGGCTCGCCGACCCGCGCGGCTACCTCGCACGGCTCGCGGACGCCACCGACGGCACCTGGGTCGTCGTCGAGAAGATCCTCGAGGGCGACGAGACGCTGCCC
>DAIOGQ010000117.1:3786-11047 GCA_036745175.1 Kineosporiaceae bacterium | reverse complement strand
AAGCCCAGCCAGCTCGCCTCGACGGGCGTGCGGTCGAGCATGCTCCGGTCGGAGAGCAGGACGCCGCACGGGTGCAGCGCGACGTGCCGGGGCAGCCCGTCGAGCCGCTCGACGAGGTCGAAGAGCAGGTCGAGCCGGGCCGCCCCGAGGCCCGAGGCCCGCAGCTCGGGCAGCTCGCGGATGGCGTGCCGGACGTCGCGCGCGCGGATGTGCGGGAACGACTTGGCGATGGAGTCGACCTCGGCGGGCGGCAGGCCGAGCGCCGCCCCGACGTCCCGGACGGCGTGCCGCACCCGGTAGGTGTCCATCATCGACACGCACGACACCCGCTCCGCACCGAACCGGCGCAGGATCTCCTCGTAGACCTCGGTGCGCCGGGCGGACTCGACGTCGATGTCGATGTCGGGCAGCTGGGCGCGCAGCGGGGAGAGGAACCGCTCCATGAGCAGGTCGTGCCGCAGCGGGTCGACCCCGGAGACCCCGAGCAGGTAGTTGACGAGGCTGCCCGCGCCCGACCCGCGGGCCGCGACCCGGACGCCGATCGAGCGGATGAGCCCGCACACCTGGCCGACGGTAAGGAAGTAGGCGGAGAAGCCCATCTCCGTGATCGTCGTCAGCTCGCCCTCGAGACGTTCGGCGACGCTGCGGACCTGGGCCTGGCCGGCACCCGGGTAGCGCCGGCCGATGGCGGCGTCGCACCACTTGCGCAGGACGTCGTCGGGGTTCTCGTCGACGCCGAGACCGAGGACCTCGTTCTCGGGCAGGTGGACCGAGCCGGTCCCGAGGTCGCCGCGCGGGTCGAGCCGGCACCGGTCTGCGAGGGTCTGCGTCGTCGCGAGGAGCGCCACGGCGTCGGCCTCGTCCCCGGCGGCCCGGGCGACCTCCCGGGCGACGGCTGTCATGTGCTCGGCCGGCGCGAGGAACCCCTGCGCGCTGACCCGGTCGACGTGCCGGGTGTCCAGCGCGACGAGCCGGCGGGCGGCGTCGAGGACGTCGACGGTCGCGGCACCGTCGGGGGTCGCGTGCCGGACGGCGTTGGTGAGGACGGCGGGCACGCCGGCGTCCCGGGCGACGGCGAGCATGCGGGCGGCATGGGCGACGCCCGCAGGGGCGTTCTGCGGGCCGTGGTGGCAGACGACCTCGACGAACAACGACCCCTCCGGGAGGGCGGCACGCCACCGGTCGAGGACGGCCCGGGCGAGGTCCGGACGACGGGCCAGCGCGGCCCGGCCGACCTCCGAGTCGGGGCCGAGAAGGACCGCGAGTGCCGGCGCGCCGCTGCCCGGGTCGGTCGCGTGCTCGCCGAGGAGGTCGACGGTGCTCACCGGCCGGCCGCGCTCCCCGCGCAGGTGGGTCGCCGAGACGAGGCGGCACAGCCGCCCCCAGCCGGCGGCGGCCGGCAGGCCGGACGACGGGTCGGCGCACAGGGCCAGGACGGTCGCCCTCGGGTGCCGGGGATCGACGCTCGCCCCGCCCCGGGCGGGAGTGCGCCGGCCCGGCGCCGGACGTACCCCCGGGTCGGCCCAGGCCGGCACCCCGGTGAGCAGCCCGGTCGGCTCGACGGCGAGGTCCGTCCCGAGGATCGGGGCCAGACCCGCTGCGGCGCAGGCGAGGGAGAACTTCACCGCGCCGTAGAGGCCGTCACGGTCGGTCAGCGCGACAGCGTCCATGCCGTGCCCGGCGGCCTCCTCGACGAGCGCCACCGGGGTCGAGGCGCCGTAGCGCAGCGAGTACCCCGACGCCACATGGAGGTGCGTGAACGGAACACCCACCGTGGCCCGCCCTCAGGTGCACGACGGCAGCGCCATCGGCAGGACCGGCTGGTACGGCAGGCCGAGCGAGGTCTCGACGACGTGGTGGAAGGCCTCCGCGTCGCGCAGGAGGTCGCCCGCGTCGCGAGGGGTGATGACCTCCCCGCGGCCGGCCTCGACCGCGGCCCGGCGCGCCGCGGTCGCCGCGAAGAACGCCGCCCACTCGGTGAGCTCGGGCGCGACCCTCGGCAGGATGTCCCAGACGCTGCGCGGCCCACCGCGGGTCGTCGCCCGCCCCCGGACGGCGAGGACCGCCGCCCCCGCCCGCAGCGCGGCCAGGTGGGCGGCGACGTAGCGCTCGCCGCAGCTGCGGGCGGCGCAGGCCTGCAGCAGACCCGCCCGCGAACGCTCCAGGAGCATCCGTGCCGCGACGGATACGGGCGGGCGGTCCAGCGTGCTCACCGACATGTTGGTCTCCTCCGTGGGGTTTCCTGCGTCGTTGTCCGTGTCGGTGCCGGCCTCGGTACCGCTGGTGCTCGTGTCGTCCGTGCTGCTCGTGTCGTCCGTGCTGCTCGTGTCGTCCGTGCTGCCCGTCCTGCGATGGCGCGGGCTCCCGCGGCGCGGACCCGCCTCGCGGCCGGGGGGTCCGTCGACGTGGTGCCGGATGTGCTCCGGGTCACCGTCCGGGAGGTCGTCCGGGACGTCGTCCGGGAGGTCCATGACGGGACCGCTAGTCCGCGACGCGCACCAGACGCCACGCGTCACCGCATGACGGCGGCCCGCCGGTCCCCGACCCGACGACGTCCCGGCACAGGTCGAAGACCCCGCTGCCGTGCACCCGCCCCCGGCTCGCCTCGACCCGCCACACGTCGCGCTCCCGCGCCAACGCCGTCCGCGCCCCGTCGTCCGTCGCCCGTCCGTCCGCCGGCACCCCGCCGTCCGTCGAGCCGTCCGTCGAGCCGTCCGTCGAACCGTCCGCCCCGTCCCCCTCGCCGTGGACGGCCCGCGCAGCCGCCGACGTCCACCAGGCCCGACGCTCCCGCCAGTGCCCCAGGACGTCCCGGACCACGTAGAGCCGGCCCCGCCAGAGGAAGCTCGCCGGCCGGTCGCCCTCCGGCGACGGGCGCACCTCGACCGGGTCCTCGTACCGTCGAACCATGGCCCTGCCTCCCTCCTCGTGCCCGAATCGCTGACGCACCGCCGCCTCGGGAGGCGGGTGGTGCGAGCGACGCCGCGGGGAAGGCGGACGCCGTACCGGACCACCTGGCGGGCGCGCTTCCCCACACGCCCGCCAGGTCGTCCGTTGTCGCGGCCCGCAGCGCAACGGGGTCGAGTCGTCGCGCCGCGGACCGCCGCCCTGCCGGGTCCGCGATCCCGACAGGTATTCGAACTGATGTTCGAACAGTTCGACTGTACACCGCGGCCGGGCCCGGCTCAACGGCTTCGCGAACCCCCGTGGAGACCGGGCGTGTCATCCCTCCGGAAAGACTGGATCAGTCAGCACGGATGTGCTGTACTTACATTTAGGCATCATAAACGTCATCACGGAGGCATACGTTGACACTTCTCGCTGACAGCGAGCCGTGGCCGGCCGTCGCCACCCAGCCACGGACCTGGGAGTGGCCCCGGTCCGGGCCCAAGCCTCCCCGGGGGGACCGACAGTTCCGCGAGTTCGACGCCGCGGTCCCCGCCGCGATCGCCGGACGCACCGTCCGGCCGGGCCCGGAGGCCCGCGCGGCGCTCGCCGCAGCGAGCGAGGCCGTCGCGGTCCTCGACCGGTCGGCGACCGTCGACCTCACGGCCCTCGCCGGCGCTCTCCTGCGCTCGGAGTCGGTCGCGTCGTCCCGGATCGAGCACCTGCGGGCCTCCCAGCGCGAGGTCGGGATGGCGATGCTGCGCGGCAGCGACCCGCGCAGCGCCGCGAGCCAGGTCGCGGCGAACGTCCGGGCGATGACGCTCGCGGTGACCCGCGCCGCGGCAGGCGGCAACTGCACCGTCGACGACGTCCTCGACGTGCACCGGACGCTGCTCGCCGACGACCCCGAGCAGGCGCAGTGGGCCGGGCACCTGCGTACGGTGCAGAACTGGGTCGGCGGCAGCTTCCACTCCCCGCGCGGCGCGCTCTTCGTCCCACCTGCGCCGGGTCTCGTCGCGCCCCTGGTCGACGACCTCGTCCGGTTCTGCAACCGGGACGACGTCGATCCCATCGCGCAGGCGGCCGTCGCGCACGCGCAGTTCGAGACGATCCATCCGTTCACCGACGGCAACGGCCGCACCGGCCGGGCCCTCGTCCACGTGCTCCTGCGCCGTCGCGGGCTCGCCCGGACGACGGTCGTGCCGGTCTCGACCGTCTTGCTCGCCGACGTCGACGCCTACTTCGCCGGGCTCGCCGACTACCGCGCCGGCCGGCTCGACGTGTGGCTCGCCCGGTTCGCCGCCGCGGCGTCGCACGCGGCCTCGGCGGGGCTCCGGCTCGCGCTCGACCTCGCGGACGTCCGCAGCGCCTGGTGCGACGCCGCCCGGCCGCGACGCGGCTCGGTCGGCGCCGCCCTCCTCGAGGCCCTGCTGCGCCAGCCCGTCGTCGACATCGACGCACTCCGGGCGATCGCCGCGGACGCCGGCGGGGAGGGCGCCGTGGCCGACAAGAACCTCTACCGCGCGGTCGACCGTCTGGTCGACGCCGACGTGCTCGCCGAGGTGTCCGGCGGCAGCCGGAACCGGGTGTGGGCGGCGGTGGACGTCCTCGACCTCCTGGACCGGTTCGAGACCGACCTCGGCAGGCGCAGCGCCGGCCGGTGACCCCGTCCGCTGAGAGGACGTCGTTGCCGCAGCGGCGGGTCGACGCCCGGATCGCTAGCCTTCGGACGTGACCGAGAGCCGGAGCACCCTCACCGACCACCCGTCGGTCGCCCGGGTCCGGGCGGCCCTGCGCATCCGGGGAGCCACGGTCGAGGTCGTCGTCCTCGACGACCACGCCCGGACGGCGCAGGCGGCGGCCGAGCAGCTCGGGGTCACGGTCGCGCAGATCGCCAACTCGCTCGTCTTCGCCGTCCCGGACGGCGCCGCCCCCGGTGGCCGGCGACCGCTGCTCGTGCTCACCTCGGGCGCGCACCGGGTCGACACCGCGAAGGTCGCGGCCCTGGTCGGTGCCCGGCGGCTCGACCGCGCGGACGCCGAGTTCGTCCGTGAGCGGACCGGCTTCGCCATCGGCGGCGTCGCGCCCGTCGGGCACACCACGCCCGTCGAGACCCTCGTCGACAGCGCGCTCGGCGAGCACGCGCAGGTCTGGGCGGCCGCCGGCCACCCGCGGACGGTCTTCCCGACGACGTTCGCCGAGCTCGTGCGCATCACGGGCGGCACCCCCGCCGACGTGGCCTGACCAGTGAGCGACCCCGGCGACGGACGCGGCCCGGACGACGGACACGGCCTCGAGGACGCAGGCACGGGCCAGCGGCTCCCGTACGTGACGCTGACCTTCTGGGGCGTCCCGGGATCGGCCGTGCCGGCCGCGCTGTCCCGGATGGCGCTCGACCGGCGGCACCTGCGCCGCGCCCCCGGCCTGCAGTTCGCCAAGCTGCTGGGGACCGGTGACGGTCGGACCTTCACCGTCCGCGACGCCGACCCGTACCACTGGGGCCTGCTCGCGGTGTGGGACCGCGCGCAGGCCGCCGAGGACTTCACCTCGGGCGTGACCCACCACCGCTGGGAGGCGCTCGCGAACGAGCGGCTCCACCTCGTCCTGCGCCCGCTCGCGAGCCGCGGGAGGTGGGCCGGCCGGGAGCCGTTCGGCGACCCGAGCCCGCGGCGCACCGACGGCGTCGTCGCCGCCCTGACCCGGGCCCGGATCCGGACGACGAAGGCGAGGACGTTCTGGCGCTCGGTCCCGCCCGTCTCGGCCGACCTCCGCGCCAGCGACGGGCTGCTCCTCGCGGTCGGGATCGGCGAGGCCCCCGTCGGGCTGCAGGGCACCTTCAGCCTCTGGTCGTCCGGCGCGGCGCTCACCGAGTTCGCCCACCGGCGCGCACCGCATCTGGAGGCAGTGGCCCGGACGGCGCGCGAGGGCTGGTACGCCGAGGAGCTCTTCGCCCGGTTCGAGGTGGTCTCGGCGCACGGCAGCTTCGCCGGGGTCTCGCTCGACGCCGCCGGGACGACGCAGGCCCCGTAGCCTTCGTCGCATGGAGGCGTTGCCCTGGGTCTTCAGCTCCGGCTGGGCGAGCGGGATCAACAGCTATGCGGTGGTGCTCGTCCTGGGTCTGGCCGGCCGGTTCCTCGGGGTGGACGACGTCCCGGTGGCGCTGACCCGCACCGACGTCCTCGTCGCCGCGGCCGTGCTGTTCCTGATCGACAGCGTGGCCGACAAGATCCCGTACGTCGACTCGGCCTGGGACACCGTCCACACCGCGATCCGCCCGGTCGTCGGCGCCGTGCTCGGCGTCCTCATCGCCGGTGACGCCTCGTCGCTCGAGCAGGCCGTCCTCGGTGCGACCGGCGGTGCCTCGGCGCTCGTGAGCCACCTCGTCAAGGCCGGGCTGCGGGCCGCGGTGAACACCTCACCCGAACCGGCGAGCAACATCGTCGTGAGCACCGCCGAGGACGTCGCCGTCGCCGGCGTCGTGTCGGTGTCGCTGCTCGACCCGTGGGTCGCCGCGGCCATCGCGGCGTTCCTCCTCCTGGTCGGCCTGACGATCGTGCTCCTGCTCGTCGGGCGGATCCGGCGCTACCGGCGGGAGCGACGCGGCCGTCGCGACGACGACCGTCGCGGTGGCGGTCACCACGCTCCGGGACCCACGACGCAGGCCCCGGCCGGTCCCGGCGGGCCGCTCACCTCGTCCGACTCCTAGGGTGTGGACGTGCAGGGTTCCGCGACGACGCTGGCTGCTCGCCGGGAGACGCGCAGGCGCCTGCTGGGCGTCCCCACGGCGCTGGCCGCCGGCGTCGTCCTCACCCAGGTCACCTACCCGCTGCTGGCGGGCGACGCGCTGCGGGCGGCGACGGTCACCGCCGTCGTCCTGTTCGCGGCGACATCGCTCACCCACGCCGCGGTGACCCACGGCGTCCGTGCGGCGGGGACGCTGCTCGTCGTCGCCGGGGGCCTCGGGCTGCTCGCCGAGACCGTCGGCGTACGCACCGGCGTCCCGTTCGGCAGCTACTCCTACGCAGACACCCTCGGTCCGAGGCTGCTCGGCGTCCCGGTCGTCGTCCCGCTCGCGTGGATGATGATGGCCTACCCCTGCCTGCTCCTCGGTCGCCGGCTCGCCCCGGCCGGCCGGTCCGTCGGCGCACGACGACTCCGGGTCGCCGTCCTCGGCGGGCTCACGCTCGCCACGTGGGACCTCTACCTCGACCCGCAGATGGTCGAGGCCGGCCACTGGACATGGCGGTTCCCCGACCCCGCGTTGCCCGGGGTCCCCGGCGTCCCGCTGACGAACTACGCCGGCTGGGTCGTCGTCGCGATCGTCCTCGTCGCCGCCCTCGACCGTACCTTCGGCCGCACCCTCGGCCGCGGCATC
>DAIOGQ010000117.1:0-3686 GCA_036745175.1 Kineosporiaceae bacterium | reverse complement strand
CCGCACCCTCGGCCGCGGCATCCACGCGGACGGCGAGCCCGACCGGAGCACGCAGGCGACGACGGAGCGCGTCCCGGCGGCGCTCCTCGCCTGGACCTGGCTCGGCTCGGGCCTGGCCAACCTCGCGTTCTTCGGCCGGCCGGCGGTCGCCGCCTACGGTCTGGTCGCGATGGGCCTGCCCGTCGTTGTCTACCTCGCCCGGCTGCGGCGCGACCTCGCGCCGCCGGCGGGCGCCGGAGGGCCGCCGTGAGGGCCGGCGGGGCCGTCCGGAGCCGCCGCGGGCTCCCGGCCCCCCGTCGAGTCTGGCGAGGGCTCACCTGGGCGGGCACGGTCGGCTCGGTCGCGCTGACCGCCCACACCCTCGCGAACCTGCGCGCGATGCGCGTCCCCGCGAGCGACCCGTGGCCGGTCTCCGAGCGGGTCAGCGTTCTCCTGCCGGTGCGCGACGAGGAGCAGCACGTCGGCCGCTGCCTGACGTCCGTCCTCGAGCAGGTCGGCGTCCCCGACCTCGAGGTGGTCGTCCTCGACGACGGCTCGACCGACGGGACCGCGGACGTCGTGCGCCGCGTCGCGGGCGACGACCCCCGGGTCCGGCTGCTCGACGGGACCGCACCGCCGCCGGGCTGGCTCGGCAAACCCCATGCGTGCCAACGGCTCGCGGACGCCGCGACGGGTAGTGTCCTCGTCTTCGTCGACGCCGACGTCCGGCTCGCGCCGCACGCGGTGGCCGCGACCGTCGGCCTCCTGCGCGAAGCCGGCCTCGACCTCGTCTCGCCCTACCCGCGGCAGCTCGCGGCGACGGCGGCCGAGCGGCTCGTCCAGCCGCTCCTGCAGTGGTCGTGGCTGACGACCCTCCCGCTGCGGTTCGCGGAGTCCTCGCCGCGACCCGCCCTGAGCGCCGCGAACGGCCAGCTCCTCGCCGTCGACGCCGACCTCTACCGCCGGGCCGGCGGGCACGCGGCCGTCCGCGGCGCGGTCCTCGACGACATCGCCCTGCTGCGCGCCGTCAAGGCTGCCGGCGGCATCGGCGGCGTCGCGGACGGCTCGCACGTCGCGACCTGCCGGATGTACGACGGCTGGGCCGCGCTGCGCGACGGGTACTCCAAGTCGCTGTGGTCGGCGTTCGGCTCCCGGGCCGGCGCCGCGACCGCCGTCGCCGGGCTCGTCGTCCTCTACGTCGTGCCGGCGGTCGCCGCACTGCGCGGCTCGAACGTCGGGCTCGTCGGGTACGCGGTCGCCGTCGCCGGCCGCTACGCCGTCGCCGAGCGGACGGGTGGCAGGTCGCTGCCGGACTCCCTCGCGCACCCGGCGTCGGTCGCCGCGCTCGGTTGGCTCACGATGCGGTCGTGGCGCCTGCACGACGCCGGGGAGCTCACGTGGAAGGGTCGCAGCCTGCCCGGAGGAGACGCATGACCCGCGCGACGCACGCCCGCACCCCGCGCTGGACGGTCGCGCTCGGCGTGCTGCTCGCCGCCGGGTCCGCGATCGGGCTCGGCGGCTGCAGCAACGGGCCCGGCCCGTCCGACCCCGCGCTCCCGACGGTCGGCGCACCGACCGCGGTCTCGGCGACGGACGGGGCGACCGCCGCACCCGCGGGCGCGACGGCGTCCCCCGATCCGGGCGCCACGTCGTCGCTCGGCCTCGTCGCCGGCTTCCCGACGGACGTCGTCCCCGTGCTCCCCGGCGCGACCGTCACGGCGTCCGCCGTCCGCGCGGTCGGCGACCGGGTCGACGTGTCCCTCAGCGGGACGACCGCGAAGACGTCGAAGCAGGTGCTCGACTTCCACGACCGGGCCTTCGACGCGGCCGGGTTCGAGCGGACCGAGGGCCGGTCGCTCGCCCCGGGCACCGGCGGTCGGGTCTACGCCCGCGGCGACGACGTGCTGGTCGTCGCGGTGGCCGCGACCGGCGACACCCGGACGTTCAGCGTCGGTGGGACCGTCAGCCCGTGAGCCGCGTCGCCGTCGTCGGCGCCGGGCTCGGCGGCCTCGCCGCCGCGGCCCGCCTCGCCCGGGCGGGCCACGACGTCACCGTCCTCGAGCAGGCGCCGACGGTCGGCGGCAAGCTCGGCTGGTACGCCCGCGACGGGTTCGCCTTCGACACCGGGCCCAGCCTGCTCACCCTGCCCGCGGTCTACCGCGACCTCTTCCTCACGACGGGCGGCCCGCTCGAGGACGCCGTCGACCTCTCCCCGGTCGACCCGGTGTGCCACTACCGGTTCCCGGACGGTGTCGAGCTGGACATGCCGAACGTCTCCCGCTCGCGGATCGCGGCGGCCTGGGACGAGGCCGTGGGAGGTGGGGCGGGCGCCGACTGGACGTCGTTCATGGAGCGCGCGTCGCGAATCTGGGACGCGACCCGTGAGACGTTCCTTGAGGCGCCGCTCGACGGTGCCCGCGGGCTCGTCGCGCAGTCCCGCCGCGTCAGCGACCTGCGGACCGTCGCGCCGTGGCGCTCGCTCCGCGGGCTCGGCCGGCAGTACCTGCGGCACCCGCACCAGCGGATGTTCCTCGACCGGTACGCCACGTACACCGGTTCCGATCCCCGCCGCGCGCCGGCGGCGCTCGCGACAGTGCCCTACGTCGAGCAGTCCTTCGGCGCGTGGTACGTGGCAGGCGGGTTGCGCCGGCTGCTCGACGCGGTCCTCGAGCGCGCGCTCGCGTGCGGCGCCCGGGTGCGGACACAGGCCGACGTCGTCGAGGTGCTGGTCGAGGGTGGCCGGGTGTCCGGCGTCCGGCTCGCGGACGGCGAGGTCGTGCCCTGCGACGTCGCCGTCGCGAACGCCGACGCGTCCCATCTCTACCGAGACCTCGTACCGCCTGCCGAGGCGGCGACGTCCGTCGCCGCGCTGCGACGGACCCAGCCGTCGCTGGCCGCCGTGGTCCTCCTGCTCGCGCTGCGCGGCCGGACCCCGGACCTGCGGCACCACACCGTGCTCTTCCCCGAGGACTACGACGACGAGTTCGACTCGGTCTTCGGCACCGGGCCGCACCGGCTCTCCGGCCCCCGCGTGGTCCCCGACCCGACGGTCTACGTCAGCGCCCCCGACGACCCGGCCCTGCGGCCGGACGCGGACAGCGAGGCGTGGTTCGTCCTCGTCAACGCCCCGCGGCACGTCGCCGAGGGCGCGCCGGACCCGGCCGCGAGCCGGATCCTCGGCCGACCCAGTGGCATCGACTGGACGGCCGACGGCGTCGCCGAGTCCTACGCCGACCGGATCCTCGACGTCATGGCGGAGCGCGGCCTCGACGTTCGGGAGCGGGTGCTGTGGCGTGTCGTCCGCACACCCGCGGACCTCGAGCGCGACACCCGGAGCGTCGGCGGCTCGATCTACGGCACGAGCAGCAACGGCGCCCGCGCCGCGTTCCTGCGCCCACCGAACCGCTCGCCGGTGCCCGGGCTGTTCCTCGTCGGCGGTTCGTCGCACCCGGGCGGCGGGATCCCCCTCGTCGGCCTCAGCGCAGCGATCGTCGCCGACCTCGTCGGAAGGGCGTAGCGCAGCCAGCTTGGGGCCGCAGGCCGTGAGCGGCCGGTGGGCGGTCGGTGAGCGGGCCGGCGGCCCGTGGCGGCCGGGCGAGCGGCGGCGGGTAGCGGCAGCACGGGCGAGCGGTCGGCGGGCCGTGGCGGCCGGGAGCGGCGGCGGCCGGGCGAGCGGCGGCGGGCAGCGGGCCGCCGCCACGCTTGCT
>DAIOGQ010000116.1:8961-11132 GCA_036745175.1 Kineosporiaceae bacterium | reverse complement strand
AACGCGATCGCGTCGAGCCGGAACACGTCGACGCCGACGTTCGCCAGGTCGAGGATCACCGAGAGGAGCTCGCAGAAGACCCGGGGGTTGGACCAGTCGAGGTCCCACTGGTAGTCGTTGAACGTCGTCCACACCCAGGCTCCCTGCGCCGCCCCGCCTGCGGGGTCCCACGCCGCCGGCCGTCGGAAGTCGGGCACCCACGAGAAGCTGCCCGGCGCGAAGTCGGGGAAGACCTCGGGCAGGGTGCGCTCGTAGGCATCGGGCTGCGTGCGGTCGGGGTAGGCGAGGAAGTACGAGCGGTACGGCTCCTCGCCGCGGACGGCCGCCTGCGCCCATGCGTGCTCGCGCGCGACATGGTTGAGGACCAGGTCGAGCGTCAGGGCGATCCCGTGCGCGTGGAGGGAGTCCGCGAGGTGCCCGAGGTCGGCCGTCGTGCCGAGGTCGGCGCGGACGGTCCGGTAGTCGCGCACGGCGTACCCGCCGTCGTCCGGGCCGGGCCGGGGGTCGAGCAACGGCATCAGGTGCAGGTAGGTCACGCCGAGGTCGCGCAGGTAGTCCAGGTGCTGCTCGACGCCCCGAAGGTCCCCGGCGAACCGGTCGACGTAGCAGACGTAGCCGACCTGGTCGGGCTGCGCGTACCAGTCGGGCCGCAGCAGCCGACGCTCGTCGAGCACCCGCAGGGCGGGCCGGCGGTCCCGCGCCGTCGCCGCGACGAGGTCGACCACCTGGGGCAGCGGGGCCCGGTCACCGTAGACGGACAGGCCCTCGACGAGGTCGGGGCCCCAGCGCTCGAGCCGGCGGACGACGTCGTCCGCCCGGTCCGCCGGCACGCCGGCCAGCGCCGTCCGGGCCCGCTCGACGAGATCCTCGAGCGTCATGCCCACGGCGCCTCCCCTGTGTAGCCGACCCGCGCGACATCGTAAGGGTGAAACCGTTTACCCCCGATGCGCACGGGGTGTGACGTGCGCCGATGGGATCGACGTCGGCGGCACCCCGGAGCGGGTGTGCAAACGCTTGTCACGGACGCCCCGGCGTGGCACGGTGAACCGCGCCGCCGACTGGCGGTGTCGATCATGACGAGGTCGGTGACGGCGATGAGGGGCAGCGGTGGGTGACGCGACGGCCGGCGGGGCGGCCCCTCGGGCCAGCATCGTCGACGTCGCCCAGCGCGCCGGCGTCTCGGTCGCGACCGTCTCGCGCGCCCTGCGCGACATGCCGAACGTCTCCACGTCGACCCGGGACCGTGTGCTCCGCGCCGCCCAGGAGCTGCAGTACGCGGCGTCGCCGCTGGCCTCGGGCCTCGTCACGGGCCGCGTGCGATCGGTCGGTGTCGTGCTGCCCTACGCCGGGCGGTGGTTCTTCGCCGAGGTGATCCGCGGGATCGAGGAGGCGCTGCGCGACCACGGGTACGACCTGGTCCTGCACGTCGTCTCCGACGACCGGCGCCGGGCGGACTTCTTCGAGTCGCTGCCCGTGCGCCGCCGGGTCGACGCGCTCCTCGTGGTCGCGCTTCCGCTGCTCGACCACGAGCGGGACGTCCTGCGTCGGCTCGGGCTGCCGCTGGCCGCGGTCGCCGAGCCGATCGCCGGCCTCCACGGCGAGTACATCGACAACGTGGCCGCGGCCAAGCTCGCCGTCCAGCACCTGGTCAACCTCGGGCACCGGCGGATCGCCTCCATCGGTGGCGACCTCCACGGTCCGGAGCGGTTCAGCGTCCCCGCCCTGCGCAGCGCCGGGTTCCGGACCGCGATGGACGAGGCCGGGCTGACCCGGCGGCCCGAGTGGGAGGTCGACGGACGCTTCACGGCGCGCGGCGGCGAGCTCGCCATGACGGCGCTGCTGTCCCAGCCCGGCGGCAGGCCGAGCGGGGTCTTCTGCCAGTCCGACGAGATGGCGTTCGGCGCCCTCAAGGCGTTGCGCCGCTCCGGTCTGCGCTGCCCGGAGGACGTGTCGATCGTCGGTGTCGACGACCATGAGCTGTCCGACATCTTCGACGTGACGACCGTGGCCCAGCCCGTCGTCGCGCAGGGTGCGGCGGCGGCCCGATGGGTCGTCTCCCGCCTGGAGCGTACGGCGGACCCGGACGCCGCGGACGGCGACGTCTCGCTGCATCCGGTGCGGCTCGTGCTCCGCGGCTCGACCGGCCCGGCGCCCGCCGACGCCTGAGCCGT
>DAIOGQ010000116.1:0-8861 GCA_036745175.1 Kineosporiaceae bacterium | reverse complement strand
TGCGGCTCGTGCTCCGCGGCTCGACCGGCCCGGCGCCCGCCGACGCCTGAGCCGTCAGGGCGTGAGGGCGTCCAGCTCGGCGCGGGTCGGTGGGTTCGCGCCGGCCCGGCTCACCGTCACGGCGGCGACCCGGACCGCGTGCGTGAGCATCGCCGCGACGTCCGCCGCCGGCATGGCGGCCATGGTGTCGTGGGTGCCGGCCCCGAGCAGGCCGGCGCCGGCGAGGTGGTCGACGAGGCCGGACATGAACGAGTCGCCCGCGCCCACGGTGTCGACGACGTCGACCTGCGGCGCCAGGACCTCGACCCGTCCGGTGCCGGTCACGGCGACGGCGCCCTCGCCGCCACGGGTGACCACGACGACGGCCGGGCCGCTCGCCTGCCACCGGGTCGCGATGGCCACCGGGTCCTCGCCCGGCGCGAGCCAGGCGAGGTCCTCGTCGCTCACCTTGACGAGGTCGGCGAGCGCGACGATCCGCTCGACCCTCGCCCGCGCCTGCCCGGCGTCGCCCATGAGGACGGGGCGGGCGTTGGGGTCGTAGGTCACGGTGACCCGCCCCGACGCCGCCTCGACGAGCCGGACGACGTCGTCCCCTCCGGGCGCGAGGAAGGCCGCGATGGACCCGGTGTGGAGCGCGGCGTACGCGGACAGGTCGGGGTCGGCGGCGACCCGCCAGTCGAGGTCGAAGGCGTACGAGGCGACGCCGCGCTCGTCGAGCCGGGCGGTCGCCGTCGACGTGCGCTCACCTGTCACCGAGCCCTCGACGAGCCGCACGCCGGACGCCTCGAGGTGCGTACGGACCGCCACCCCGCGCTCGTCGGTGCCGATCCTGGTCAGCAGGGCCGCCGCACGACCGAGCCGGGCCAGTCCCAGGGCCACGTTCGCCGGGCTCCCGCCGGGGTGCTCCGCGCGGCTGCCGTCGGTGCGCTCCACGATGTCCACGAGCGCCTCGCCGACGACCAGAACCTCTGCCACGCCTGATCTCCTCCCACGCCGGGCCGACGCCTGGGAAGCCGCCGCCGCCGCCGAGGCGGCGGAGGCGAGCCTAGGGCGTCCGTCCCGGCCGGCGCCTGCCGCGCCGGTCGCCGGGGGCGTCGTCCGCCCCGGTTGGCGGTCGGGACGCCGCGCGAGCGACGATGGGCGGGTGACCTCACCCCCGGACGCGCCGGAGCAGCAGGCGACGCCCCCGCCGGCCACGCCGCCCACCGAGGGCGAGCCCCGGCCCGCGCGTCGCCAGTCGGTCCGCGGAATCCTGTTCACCATGCTCGTCGTCGGCGGGTTCGTGGCCGGCATCTTCGCGCTGGTGCCGCAGCCCTCGTCGCTGCGCCAGCCTGTCGTCGACGTCGCCGGCACCGCCCAGGGCAACGCCGACGCGCTCGGGTTCACGCCGTCCGTACCGGTCGGGCTCGGCCCGGACTGGACGCCGACGAGCGCGCTCGTGCAGAACGGCACCGACGACGTCGCGACGTGGCGGGTCAACTACACGACGCCGAACGGGTCCTGGGCGAGCCTCATCCAGGGCGGCGAGGCCACCAAGGAGTGGGAGGACACCCAGATCATCGACGGCTCGGAGCAGGGCACCGTGGTCGTCGACGGCCGCACCTGGGTCGTCCGGGCACGGCCCGACCGGCGCCTGACGGCCTTCGTGCTGCGGGGCCGGGAGGTGACGACGGTCGTCGCCGGCCGGGCGGGCCGCGCCGAGCTCGAGATCCTCGCCCGCGCGACGCCGCTGCCGCCCGGGTGAGGCGCCCCGGCGCCGCGGCCCTCGCGGCGGCGCTCGTCCTGACGTGCGGCGCGTGCAGCGGCTTCCCGGGCTCCCCGGACGGCAGCACCCCCGCGACCGCCGGCCGCGTACCGTCCGGCGCCACGCTCCCCGGACCGCCGGCCGCCGCCGACCGCCGCGCCGCCGCCCTCGCCGCGGACCTCACCGCCGGCCTGACGCCGTCCGTGCCTGTGCGCGACGGCGTCACCCAGCCGGTGCTCTCCTACCCGGGTGCCGTCCGGGAGCGGGTCTTCGTCCGCACCGGGCTCGACCGTGACGCGGACGGCGCCCCGGACCTCGCGCCGCTCGACGTCGTCCGGCCGGCCCCGACCGGGACCGGGCTGCGGGTGCCCGTCGTCCTCGAGGCCAGCCCGTACTTCGGCGACCTGGGCCGCGGCCCCGAGGAGGAGACGAAGACGACGACGGCGGACGGGACACCGCGGCGGTTCCCGCTCGGGTACGACAACTACCTCGTCCCCCGCGGCTACGCGGTGGCGCTGCTCGACCTGCCCGGCACGAACGGCGCGGAGGGCTGCCTCGACTACGGCGGCCCGGGCGACGTCGACGCCGTCGTCGCGGCGGCCCGCTGGCTGACCGGCACCGGCGACGCGCAGGACGCCCACGGGACGCCGGTGCGGGCCACGTGGTCGACGGGCGCCGTCGGCGTGGTCGGCAAGTCGTACGACGGCTACCTGGCGAACGCCGTCGCCGCTCGCGGCGTCCTCGGTGTCAGGACGGCGGTCGCGATCGCCGCGCCGACGAGCATGTACGACTACCTGACCGGCGGCGGGGTCCGGGTCGGCCCCGACTTCCTCGTCGGGTTCGTCGACGACCGGGCCGGCGGGACACGGGCCGCCTGCGCCCGGTCCCGGGTGGCTCTCGACGCCGGCGAGGCCGACGCGAGCGCGCTGCCGTCGCCGTTCTGGGCCGACCGGGACGTGCGGCCGCGGGCCGGGGACGTCCGGGCGGCGGTGCTCCTCGTCCACGGGCTGGGGGACCGCAACGTGCTCGCCGACCAGACGACGCGGTGGTGGGCGGCGCTCGGCGAGGCGGGCGTCCCGCGCCGGATGTGGCTGCTCCAGGGCGGGCACGTCGACCCGTTCGACGTCCGGCGCGAGGCGTGGCTCGGCGCGCTGCACCGCTGGCTCGACCACTGGCTCCAGGGCGTCGACAACGGCGTGGACTCGCACCCGCTCGTGACCGTGGAGGACCCCGGGGGCGGCTGGCGCGAGTCGACGGCCTGGCCGGACCCGCAGGCGGCCGCGGTGCCGCTGCCGCTGGCCGGTGCGTCCGAGGTCGGCGCGCTCCGCGGCGAAGGCCCGAGCGACCCCGACGACCTGCTCGCGCGCGTGCTGCCGACCCGGACAGGCGGGGGGGACGGCACACCACCGGCGGCGCCCGGTGCGGACCGGGTCGTCGTCCGCGCCGAGGGCGCGGTCGTGCTGCGCAGCAGCGTGCTCGGGGCGCCGGTGCGGCTGAGCGGGACCGTCCGGGTCGGGGTCCGGCTCCGCTCGTCGACGTCGGACCCCGCGCTGCTCGCCGCGCTCGTCGACGTCGGGCCGGCGAGCAGGCCGGACCTCACCGCCGGCGTCGACGGGCTCGCGGTCGACGAGCACGGCGCGCCGTTCTGCATCGGGGAGCCGGCCCCGGGGGACGACGGCTGCTTCCGGCCGCTGCGCCCGGTCACCGTCACGTCCCGCGCGGGCCGGCTGACCGCGGCGTGGCGGCGGGTCGGGCTCACCGGCTCGAGCCCGTTCGAGCCGGTGCCCACCGGCCGTGTCGTCGACGTCGCCTGGGACCTGCCACCCGTCGAGGTCGTCGTGGCCCAGGGACGACGGCTCGCCCTCGTGCTCGCGGTCGCCCGGCCGGTGCCCGACGAGGTGGTCGGGGACGGTGCGGACCCGGCGGTGGTCGACGTCGCGTCGGCCACCCTCTCGCTGCCCGTCGTCGGCGGCGCGGAGGCCCTGCGGGCGGCGCTGCCGGCCGGCTGACCGTCGGGTCAGCCGCCGTCGCCCGGGTCGGGGTCGGGGCGGCCAGCGACCCTGGCGTCGATCCGGGCCCGCGCCCCGGCGAGCCACGCCTCGCAGCGGGCGGCCAGCGCCTCGCCGCGCTCCCAGAGCCCGAGGGACTCCTCCAGCGTCGCGGAGCCCGCCTCGAGTCGGCGGACGACGTCGACGAGCTCGTCGCGGGCCTGCTCGTAGCCGAGGGTCTGCGGGTCGGCGGGTGCGCTCACGGTGTGACCTCCGTGGTGTCCGTGGTGTCCGTGGTGTCGGGCGAGGGCGCGGCCGCGGGGGGCGGACGCGCGGCGGACGCGCGAGGGGCCTTCCTCGGGGTGCTCCTGCGAGCGGCCGGCCGCTCGGTGCCGGCCGGCGGCGTGGCATCGCCCCTCCACGGCCCGGCGGCGTGCGCGGCGAGGTCGCCACCGGTGAGCCGCAGCCGCAGCAGGGCGCCGTCCTGCACCTCGCCGGGCGCCCGGACCACGCCGCCCTGCGCCGTCTGGACGACGGCGTAGCCGCGGGCCAGCGTGGCTGCCGGCGACAGTGCGGCGACCCGTTCCCGCAGGTGCGCGACGTCGTCGCGGGCGCGGTCCAGCCGGCTCGTGACTGCTGCCCGGCCGCGTCGGCGCAGGTCGGCCACGGCGTCGGCGTGACCGGCGAGGAGCCGGTGCGGGTCGGCGAGGACGGACCGTTCGCGGATCCCGGTCAGCAGCCGGTCCTCGCGCTCGAGCAGGCGGAGCACCGCGGACCGGACCCGGTCCCGGGCCTGCGCGACGCGCGCGAGCGCCTCGGCGACGTCCGGGACGACGCGCTTGGCGGCGTCCGTGGGGGTCGAGGCGCGGACGTCGGCGACGAGGTCGAGCAGCGGGGCGTCGACCTCGTGGCCGATCGCGCTGACGATCGGCGTGCGGCAGGCGGCGGCGGCCCGGACGAGGCTCTCGTTGCTGAACGGCAGCAGGTCCTCGAGGCTGCCGCCGCCGCGGGTGACGACGATGACGTCGACCTCCGGCACCCGGTCGAGCGCCTCGAGCGCCTCGACCACCTCGGGGACGGCGTTCGGCCCCTGGACGGCGACGGCGCGGATGTCGAACCGGACCGCCGGCCAGCGTCGCCGGGCGTTCTCGACGACGTCGCGCTCGGCCGCGCTGGCCCGGCCGCAGACCAGGCCGACCACCCGCGGGAGGAAGGGGAGTGCGCGCTTGCGGTCGGCGGCGAACAGCCCCTCCGAGGCGAGGAGCCGGCGCAGGTGCTCCAGGCGCGCGAGCAGCTCGCCGACCCCGACCGGGCGCAGGTCGTCCGCCGCGAGGGAGAGCGAGCCGCGGCGCGGGAACAGCTCGGGCCGTGCGTGGACCACGACGTGCGCACCGTCCACGAGCGGCGCCGGCAGGGCATCGAGCGTGCGCGCGTGCACGGTGACCGAGAACGACAGGTCGACGTCCGTGTCGCGCAGGGTGAGGTAGCACGTGGCCTGACCGGGCCGGCGGGTGAGCTGCACCACTTGGCCCTCGAGCCAGACGGCCGGGGCCCTGCCGAGGTACTCCGTCAGCTTGGCGGTGAGCAGCCGCACCGGCCAGGGCCGCTCGGCCGACGTCTGGCCGGCCGTCGGCGGCAGGTCGGCCCGCGGGGTGCTCACGGACGACGACCCTACGGGGCCGTGCCGACACCGGATGGGGGCTGCGGCCACGGCGGGTGGGCTCGGCGGGGTCCACCTACGATGGAGGGCGTGACCCAGACTGCCGACCAGAGTCCCGCCACGTCCGGTGCCGCACCTGCGACCGACCCGTCGGGAGCGGCCCGGGCGCGAGCCACCGCGGGCAAGCGGGTGCTCCTCGCCGCGCCCCGGGGCTACTGCGCCGGCGTCGACCGGGCGGTCGTCACCGTCGAGAAGGCACTGGAGCACCACGGCCCGCCGGTGTACGTGCGCAAGCAGATCGTGCACAACCGGCACGTCGTCGAGACCCTCGAGCGCCGCGGCGCGATCTTCGTCGACGACACCGACGAGGTGCCCGAGGGTGCGCTCGTCATCTTCTCCGCGCACGGGGTGGCGCCCGCTGTCCACGAGGCCGCCGAGCGGCGCCAGCTGCGGACGATCGACGCGACGTGCCCGCTCGTGACGAAGGTCCACAAGGAGGCCGTCCGGTTCGCGACGGACGACTTCGACATCCTGCTCATCGGGCACGCCGGCCACGAGGAGGTCGAGGGGACCGCCGGGGAGGCGCCGTCGCACATCCAGCTCGTCGACGGCCCGGACGACGTCGAGCACGTCGTCGTCCGCGACCCGAGCCGCGTGGTCTGGCTGTCGCAGACGACCCTGTCGGTCGACGAGACGATGGAGACCGTCCGCCGGCTGCGGGAGAAGTTCCCGCACCTGCAGGACCCGCCGAGCGACGACATCTGCTACGCCACCCAGAACCGTCAGGTGGCCGTGAAGAAGATCGCCCGGGAGTCCGACCTCGTCATCGTCGTCGGGTCGAGCAACTCCTCGAACTCGGTCCGCCTCGTCGAGGTGGCGCTCGAGCACGGCGCCCGTGCGGCACACCGGGTCGACCACCGCCGCGAGATCGACGAGGCCTGGCTCGACGGGGTCGACGCGGTCGGGGTGACGTCCGGTGCGAGCGTCCCGGAGGTGCTCGTCCAGGACGTTCTCGCGTTCCTGTCCGAGCGCGGCTACGGCCAGGCCGAGGAGGTCGTCACCGCCGAGGAGGACCTGCTCTTCTCGCTGCCCAAGGAGCTCCGGCGCGACCTCAAGGCCGCCCGGGCGTCCCAGGCCTGACGCGCGGCGCCGCCCGGCGGGCCGCCGCGTCACGTCATCCGGCCTCCCGTGCCCGGTCCTGCGGCGGCGGCCGCACGTGCGCCGACACGTCGAGCGGCCCGGAGTCCACGAACGGCCACTCGGGCCGGCTCGGCAGCATCTCGCGCTGCTCGTTCTCGATGAGCTCGGCGGCGGTCAGCGGGCGCGGCGCCGTCTCGACCGGTTCGAGCAGGGGCAGGTCGAGGTCGGTCACGTCGAGGTCGCGCAGCCTGCGGGCGCTCACCATGACCCGGCGCTCCATGGTGCCGACGAGCGCGTTGTAGTCCTCGACGGCGCGGTGCAGGCTGCGCCCGAGCTTCGAGGTCACACCGCCGAGCCCGGCGAGCCGACCGTGCAGCTCCCGGCCGAGCTCGAAGAGGGCCCGAGCACTGCCCGTGAGCGCCTCGGACTGCCAGGTCAGCGCGACGGTCCGCAGCAGCGCCAGCAGCGTCGTCGGGGTCGCGAGCACGACCCGCCGCGACATCGCGTGCTCGAGCAGCGCCGGGTCGGCCGTGCACGCCGCGGCGAGGAACGCCTCGCCGGGGACGAAGCACACGACGAGCTCGGGGGAGGGCTCGAACGCCGTCCAATACTCCTTGGCCGCGAGCGCGTCGACGTGGGCGCGCAGCGCCCTGGCGTGCGCGGTCGCCGCCGCGGACTGCCGGTGCCCGTCGTCGGCGGCCTCGCTGGCCTCGAGGAAGGCGGCCAGCGGTGCCTTGGCGTCGACGACGACGTGCTTGCCGCCCGGCAGGTTCACGACGACGTCCGGCCGGACGCCCGCGCCGTCCGCCGTCGTCCCGCCGACCTGGGTGTCGAAGTCGACCCGGGCGAGCATCCCCGCGTGCTCGACGACCCGACGCAGCTGGACCTCGCCCCAGGCGCCCCGGGCGGTGGGCGAGCGCAGCGCGCCGGCGAGGGCCGACGTCTGCGAGCGCAGGGCCTCGCCCGACGTCCGGACCGCCTCGATCTGCTCGCCGAGCCGCGCGTACTGCTCGACCCGGTCGCGCTCCAGCGTGCGGACCTGGCCCTCGACGCGCTGCAGCGTCGCGGAGAGCGGGGCCAGCGTCGCCGCGAGCTCGCGGTCGTGGTCGGTCGCGGTCTCCAGGTCGGTGACCCGCTCGCGCAGCAGGTCGCGCTCGGCGGCGACCGCCGCCGTCCGGGCGGCGGCCAGGACGCGCCACAGCAGGCTCGCCGCCAGGGCGCCGAGGACAGTGCCGACGGCGAGGGCGAGGACCACGGAACCGCTCATGGGACCACCCTGGCAGGCGGGTGCGACAGGTGCCGGTCAGCGGCCTCCCGGCGGACGGCGCGGCGGCCGGGCGGCGGTAGACTCCTGTCCTCGTGGCACTCACCATCGGGATCGTCGGCCTCCCCAACGTCGGCAAGTCCACCCTCTTCAACGCGCTGACGAAGGCTGACGTCCTCGCGGCGAACTACCCGTTCGCGACGATCGAGCCCAACGTCGGGGTCGTGGCGCTGCCGGACCCGCGGCTGGCGACGCTGGCGACGATCTTCGGCAGCGAGAAGATCGTGCCTGCCACCGTGTCGTTCGTCGACATCGCCGGCATCGTCAAGGGCGCGAGCGAGGGCGAGGGGCTGGGCAACAAGTTCCTCGCGAACATCCGTGAGGCCGACGCGATCTGCCAGGTGGTACGGGTGTTCGCGGACGACGACGTCGTGCATGTCGCCGGCCACGTCGACCCGGCGGACGACATCGAGATCGTCCACACCGAGCTGATCCTCGCCGACCTCCAGACGCTCGAGAAGGCCGTGCCCCGGCTCGAGAAGGAGGTCAAGGGCAAGAAGGCCGACAAGGCCGTGCTCGACGCCGCGGTCGCCGCGCAGGCGTTGCTCGAGCAGGGGACGACGCTCCATGCGGGCGCTGCCAGGGCCGGCATCGACGTGGCCGCGCTGCGCGAGCTCTCGCTCATGACGGCCAAGCCGTTCATCTACGTGTTCAACGTCGACGAGGCGGGCCTGTCGGACGAGTCGACGCAGGAGAAGCTGCGCGCCCTCGTCGCGCCGTCCGACGCGGTCTTCCTCGACGCGAAGCTGGAGTCCGAGCTCGTCGAGCTCGACGCCGACGAGGCCGCCGAGCTGCTCGCGAGCGTCGGCCAGCACGAGTCCGGTCTCGACCAGCTCGCCCGCGTCGGCTTCCACACGCTCGGCCTGCAGACGTACCTCACGGCGGGCCCGAAGGAGTCGCGTGCCTGGACGATCCGCCAGGGCTGGACGGCCCCGCAGGCCGCGGGCGTCATCCACACCGACTTCCAGCGCGGCTTCATCAAGGCCGAGGTCGTCGGCTTCGCCG
>DAIOGQ010000115.1:10566-11233 GCA_036745175.1 Kineosporiaceae bacterium | reverse complement strand
CCCGGCCGAGCCCGTTCTACGTCATGGACGAGGTCGAGGCCGCGCTCGACGACACGAACCTCGGGCGCCTCATCACGATCCTCGAGGAGCTGCGGGAGTCGAGCCAGCTCATCGTCGTCACGCACCAGAAGCGCACGATGGAGATCGCCGACGCGCTCTACGGCGTGACGATGCGCGGGGACGGCGTGACGACGGTCGTGAGCCAACGGCTGCGCGAGGAGCAGCCCGCCTGAGTCGGGAAGGCCTCACCCAGCGTCCTCGTGACCGACGTCGCCGACCCCGAAGCGGACGCAGCGTCACGGGACCTGTGGTGATGTGCACCATTCGTCGATGTAACGATCGGGTCACATGTCTCGCTGCGTGGTCGGTGTGGGTCCCGGACCACACAGCGTCATAAGGCAAGGTGGACACGTGACTGCTCTGCTCGTCGGACTCCTCGTCTGTGTCGGTGTCGCCGTCGTCGTGATTGTCGTCGTCGCGCTGCCCCATCTGCGCGAAGGCGCGCCGCTGCTCGCCCCCGAGGGGGAGCGCCTCGCCGAGGAGGCGAGGCGTCGTGCCGCCCGGGCCGCCTCGGCGACCGCGGGCGCGCTCCGGGAGCGGGTCTCGCCGTCCGTCGGGGCAACCCCTGGCGCAGAGCGCCCGGCGGCCGTGGCCGGGGAGCCGGTGA
>DAIOGQ010000115.1:7916-10466 GCA_036745175.1 Kineosporiaceae bacterium | reverse complement strand
GCGAGGAGCCGGTCAGCGAGGAGCCGGTCAGCGAGGAGCCGGTCAGCGAGGAGCCGGTCAGCGAGGAGCCCGTCTCCGAGCGGGCCACACCGCCGCGGCAGGTGGCCTCGGCAGCCGCCACCCCTGCCCCCGGCAACCGCCTCGTCGTCGAGTCGCAGACCAAGGAGCACCTCGACCGGGTCCGGGCCGCCGAGTCCCGCTGACCCGCCCCCGTCGTCGTGCGCGCCGCGGTGACGGGAGAATCGTCGCGTGAGCGCAGCCGAGTACCTCTATCTGGCCCTCGCGGGCGTGGCCGTCGTCCTCGCCGGCGGCCTGTCCGTGCTCCTGGTACGTCGCCGTCGCGACGTCCTGGACCAGGCGACCGCCCGGCACCCTGCCCCCGGCGTCGACTACGCGCCCGGGGTCGGGGACGACGCCGAGACGCCACGGGACACCCCGACCCGAACCGTCGAGTCGGTCTGGCTGCCGGACCTGACGGACGACGCCGGACGGTCCGGGACGGCGGTCCTCGAGCCTGACCTCGAGGACGCCGGGCTGCCGACCTTCGAGCGACCGGCCCCGGCGCAGGGCCGACTCGTCCGGCTCCGTGCCCGGCTGGCCCGCTCGAACAGCGCGCTCGGCCAGGGCCTGCTCGCGCTGCTGGCGCGCGACCGCCTGGACGACGCGACGTGGGACGAGGTAGAGGAGACCCTCCTGCTCGCCGACGTCGGGGCGGGCCAGACCACCGAGCTCGTCGCCAGGCTCCGGGGGCGGGTCGCCGTCCTCGGCACGCGCGACGCCGCCGAGCTCACAGCGATGCTCCGGGAGGAGCTCGTCGCCGCGGTCAACCCCGCGATGGACCGGGCGCTCGCCACGACCCGCACGGACGGCCGTCCCGCGGTCGTCCTCGTCGTCGGGGTCAACGGCACGGGCAAGACGACGACGGTCGGCAAGCTGGCACGTGTGCTGGTCGCCGAGGACAAGCACGTCGTCCTCGGAGCCGCCGACACGTTCCGGGCGGCGGCCGCCGACCAGCTGACGACGTGGGGGGAGCGGGTCGGCGTCCCGACCGTCCGCAGCGACCGCGACGGCGCAGACCCGGCGTCGGTCGCCTACGACGCCGTGCGGGTCGGGATCGAGACCGAGGCGGACGTCGTCCTGATCGACACCGCCGGCAGGCTGCAGAACAAGGTCGGGCTGATGGACGAGCTCGGCAAGGTCAAACGCGTCGTGGAGAAGCACGGGCCGGTCGACGAGGTGCTCCTCGTCCTCGACGCGACGACCGGCCAGAACGGCCTTCAGCAGGCGAGGGTCTTCTCCGAGGTCGTCGACGTCACGGGCATCGTCCTCACCAAGCTCGACGGGACCGCCAAGGGCGGCATCGTCCTGGCCGTGCAGCGGGCCCTGGACGTCCCCGTGAAGCTCGTCGGCCTCGGGGAGGGGCCTGACGACCTGGCGCCGTTCGAGCCCGAGGCCTTCGTCGACGCCCTGCTCGCCTGACCCGGCGACGATTCCCCGGTCGGGCGCCCCGGGACGGCGCACCGGTGCCCGAAATGGGGTTAAGCGCAGCCTAAGTTCGCCAGGGTCCTCGCGTGTGCATGGACGGTCGCTGGACGTCGGGTGAACAACGGTGCTCAGATCGTCGGCGGCAGCGGTGCCCGCGGGGGCGGGCGGTGCCGTCGCACCGGGTCGGCAGGAACGACAGGAGACGCACGCAGATGGTCGGCATGGCGGTGTCGACGGCCCTGCACGGGGCCGTGGCAGGAGCATCGGCGAACGTCGCCCCGCTGACGGCGGCCGTCACGACGCCTGACGTCCGTGCCGTCGCGTCCCACCTGCTCGTCGACCTCGCCGCGATGAGTGTCCTCGTCGGGGTCGCCTACCGGCGCCACCGCGCGGACCGCGGGATGATGTTCGCGCTGTTCGTCCTCAACGTGGGCCTCTTCGCGACCCTCGTCGCCATCACCGGCGAGGCGTTCAGTACGAGCGCCGCGTTCGGCCTCTTCGGCATGCTCTCCCTCATCCGGCTGCGCAGCGCGTCGTTCACGACACCCGACATGGCGTACACCTTCCTCGCGCTGGTCCTCGGTCTCGTCACCGCGCTGGTCGGCCTGCCCCCCTGGCTCACGGTCGGGGCCGCCGTCGTGCTCGTGGCGCTCGCCGTCGTCGGTGACCGGCCGCGGGAGGAGGAGGACCCGCCGTCGGCGCGGACCCCACCGCGCACGCGCACGGTCGACGTCGTCCTCGACGGCGTCTACCCCTCGCCGGACGAGGTCCTCGTCGAGGTGCAGTCCCGGCTCGGCATCCCCGTGCTCCAGGCCCTCGTCGACGAGGTCGACTACGTCCGCGAGATCACCAGGGTGCGCGCCCATGTGCCGGCGCCTGAGCCGGACCCCGCGGTGGAGGAGCCCGGGCTCGCGACCGGCCGAGGTCGACGGCGGGTCACGCAGCTGCCGATGGCGGCCGTCCCTGCGCCGTACGACACCGACCGTACCGACCTCGACGCGGCGGCCCTCGGCTACCCGCCGGACGCCTACCCGGTGAACGCCTACCCGGTGAACGCCTACCCGG